>CAZJAS010000027.1:0-25012 GCA_964544135.1 uncultured Clostridium sp.
TTGGCCAACTTTTTCTTTGTCAATACCTCTAACAGTGATATGATTTTGTCCTTCCAGTATTGATTCAACGCCTTCGGGATCCGTCATTTCTACCGGATGAGAGTAGCCTAATGATAAGGTCAATACCTTACCAGACTTAGCTGCTCTGTAACCTACACCGTTTACCTCCAGCTTCTTCTCAAAGCCTTCTGTTACACCAACCACCATATTGTTAATCAATGTTCTTGTTAAACCGTGTAAGGATTTCATCTTCTTTAAATCATTGGGTCTTGTTACTACTATTTCTGCGCCCTCTGCTTTGATTTCCATCTCGCGGGGGAGGACTCTCTCAAGAGTTCCTTTAGGACCGTTTATGGTCACCTTATTATTTTCTGCAATATCTACAGTTACGCCTGCAGGAATTGCGATTGGCATTCTACCTATACGTGACATGCCCGTACCTCCTAACATAATTTGCTTGCTTTGCAAGTTTATAGTTGTTATATCAAAAACGGATATGATATTAATATTTTACCAAACAAAAGCTAATACTTCACCGCCAACTTCTAATTCTCTGGCTTTTTTATCGGTGATAACGCCCTTACTAGTGGAAATAATAGCAATTCCGAGTCCGCCCAAAACTCTGGGAAGCTCATCTTTACCTGCATATACACGAAGTCCGGGTTTGGAAATCTTCTTGATACCGGAAATAATTTTATCATTCTTGCTTGCACCGTATTTTAATGTAATACGAATGGTCTGGAATGCGCCGTCTTCAATCACTTCATATTTTTTTACATAACCTTCTTCTACAAGAATCTGAGCAATAGCCAGCTTCATTTTGGAAGAAGGAATATCAACTGTATCATGTTTTGCAGTATTTGCGTTACGAATTCTTGTAAGCATATCTGCAATAGGATCACTCATTGTCATGATTTAGTTTCCTCCTTGTCTACTTGACTTGAATCATGCATTACTTTGCGGAATGTACCTGCGGTCCATTCTTCTATTTTTATTCGTCTTACCAGCTGGCTTTCTTTACGCCGGGAATCTGTCCCTTGTAAGCTAAATCACGGAAGCAAATTCTGCAAATTCCGTATTTTCTTAAAACAGAATGGGGACGTCCACAAATTTTACAACGAGTATAAGCTCTTGAAGAAAATTTGGGTTTACGCTGCTGTTTCAGCTTTATTGATGTCTTAGCCATGTATTTACCTCCTGTTATTTAGCAAAGGGCATGTTGAATAATGTAAGTAATTCACGTGCCTCTTCGTCTGTTTTTGCAGTTGTCACGAAAATGATATCCATACCTCTTACTTTGTCTACCTTATCATATTCGATTTCAGGGAAGATAATCTGCTCTTTTATACCCAGTGCATAATTACCTCTTCCGTCAAATGCATTGGGATTAACTCCTCTAAAGTCACGTACACGGGGTAATGCTAAGTTTACAAGACGATCCAGAAACTCATACATTCTTTCGCCGCGCAAAGTTGTCTTACATCCGATTGCCATACCTTCACGAAGCTTGAAGTTAGCGACTGAATTTTTAGCTTTTGTAAGAACTGCCTTCTGGCCGCTGATTGTTTCCATATCCTTAACAGCACTCTCTAAAACCTTTGCATTTTCTTTTGCCTCGCCAACACCCATATTGATCACAATTTTATCAAGTCTGGGCGCTTCCATGACATTTTTATATCCGAACTTTTTGCACAGTGCTGCAACGATTTCATTATTATATAAATCTTTAAGTCTGCTCACGCTTTATTTCCTCCTTCCCTGTTATTAATCAATTACTTCTCCGGTCGATTTTGCGAAACGAACTTTCTTTTCGCCTTCTACCTTGAAGCCGATTCTGGTCGCTTTTCCCTTGTGAACATACATTACATTGGATAAATCAATAGATCCTTCCTTATTAACGATTCCACCGTTGGGATTAGACTGAGATGGTTTTACATGCTTTGTAATCATGTTAACACCTTCAACCGTTACTTTTCTATTCTTGTGATCAACGACAACGACCTTGCCTTCTTTGCCATTATCTTTGCCGGCAATTACCTTAACGGTATCACCCTTCTTGATTTTTATCGTAGCCATGTGGTACCTCCTTATAATACTTCGGGAGCGAGAGAAACAATTTTCATGAAATGTTTCTCACGAAGCTCTCTTGCTACCGGACCAAAGATACGAGTTCCTTTGGGAGTCTTGTCATCTTTAATAATTACAGCAGCATTTTCATCAAATTTAATGTAAGAACCATCTTTACGACGTGCGCCTTTAACGGAACGAACGACAACAGCCTTTACTACATCACCTTTTTTTACAACGCCGCCTGGTGTTGCATCTTTAACAGTAGCAACGATGATATCGCCGATCTGTGCATATCTTCTTGTAGAGCCGCCCATAACTCTGATGCAGAGAATTTCCTTGGCACCTGTGTTATCAGCAACTTTAAGTCTGCTCTCTTGCTGAACCATGTTATTTCTCCTTCCAATATATTACCGTTCATTTTATATGAGCCAGCTTTATTTCGCTTTCTCAAGAACTTCAACCAGTCTCCATCTTTTATCCTTAGATAACGGTCTGGTTTCCATTACTTTAACGGTATCTCCGATATTACATTCGTTGTTTTCATCATGAACCTTTAATTTGTAAGTTTCTTTTATAATTTTCTTGTAAAGAGGATGTTTCGCATGATCTACGATAGCAACAACGATCGTCTTATCCATTTTATTGCTTACCACTTTACCGGTACGTGATTTTCTCATATTTCTTTCCACGATTATATCTCCTTTCTGAAATTCCACCCGTCCTGCGGGGAATCATAAATGATAGAAACGCTTTCCTTATTAGGCATTCGCCTTCTGTGTAATCACAGTTTGGATACGTGCAATATTCTTTCTTACGTCTTTAATTCTTGCTGTATTATCCAATTGATTGGTTGCGTTCTGGAATCTCAAATTGAAAAGTTCTTTTTTAGCAGCTACTAATTCTTTTGCTAAATCTGCGTCTGATTTGTTTTTCAAATCTTCTACATACTTATTCGTTTTCATTTGACACACCGCCTTCCAAATCTGCCTTAGAAACAATCTTACATTTACAAGGGAGTTTGTGCATTGCAAGACGTAATGCTTCTTTTGCGGATTCCTCGGGAACTCCTGCGATTTCAAACATTACACGTCCAGGTTTCACAACTGCTACCCAATACTCCAGGGATCCTTTACCGGAACCCATACGTGTTTCTGCCGGTTTAGATGTTACTGGTTTATCCGGGAAAATTTTTATCCAAACTTTACCGGTACGCTTGGTATAACGAGTAAGGGCAATACGAGCTGCCTCAATCTGATTGGATTTAATCCAACTCGGTTCAATAGCTACTAAACCGTATTCACCATAAGTAAGAGTATTACCTCTCATAGCCTTACCTGCCATACTGCCGCGGAATTGTTTACGACGTTTAACTCTTTTAGGCATTAACATAACTATTTATCGCTCCCTTCCTTATTTTTAGTGGGAAGTACTTCGCCTTTGTAAATCCATACCTTAACACCAACCTTTCCATAGGTTGTGTCAGCCTCTGCGAAGCCATAATCAATATCTGCTCTTAATGTCTGAAGGGGAATCGTACCTTCGTTATAAAACTCGGTACGAGCCATATCGGCACCGCCCAAACGTCCAGAACAGCAAGTTTTGATACCCAGTGCGCCTGATTTCATGGTTCTACCCATGCAAGACTTCATCGCACGTCTAAAAGACACACGATTTTCCAACTGCTGTGCAATATTTTCTGCAACAAGCTGTGCATCCTTATCCGGTCTCTTAATCTCTTTGATATCAACCAAAACTTTTTTGCCTGTAAGCTTGACCAGCGCAGCCTTGGTCACTTCGATTTCCGCACCGCCCTTACCGATTACAACGCCCGGTTTAGCTGTGTAGATGATTACTTTTAATCTGTCAGATGCTCTCTCAATTTCAATCTTGGAAATACCGGCAGAATATAATTTCTTCTTTAAGAACTTTCTGATGTTGTAGTCTTCAACTAAATAGTCAGAGAATTCAGCATCAGCGTACCATTTTGAATCCCAATCTTTAATAACGCCGACTCTTAGTCCGTGAGGATTAACTTTCTGTCCCATAAAATAAACTTAGCTCCCTTCCTATTTCTTCTCATCCAGAATGATGGTTATGTGGCTCATCTGTTTCTCAATTCTGTCCGCTCTACCCTGTGCTCTGGGTCTTACTCTCTTCATTGTAGGTCCTTTGTTTGCACAGCATTCAGCGATATAAAGATTTGCAGTATTCATGCCATTATTATTTTCAGCGTTTGCAATGGCTGATTCTAACAGTTTCTTAACAACACCGGATGCGTATCTGGGATTGTAGGACAGCAATGCAAGTGCAGCCTGCACATCCTTACCTCTGATGGCATCCAATACGAAACATGCTTTCTGAACAGATACCCTAGCGTAAGATAACTTAGCTGAAGGTCTTGTATCTTTTTGCGCGTTTCTTTCTCTCTTAATTTGACTTCTATGTCCTTTAGCCATAGAATTAGTCCTCCTTTCGATTCCCTTCGCTGCATCTTAAATACTCCGGGGAGAATTTGCCGGCCGGCAAATCCTCTTAGCGGCTCTATACAGCGAAAGTCTTTGTTATCTTACTCTAGACTTCTTCTCGTCTTTTCCATGTCCTCTATAAGTCCTGGTTGCAACAAACTCACCCAGCTTGTGGCCAACCATATCTTCTGTTACATATACAGGAACGTGTTTTCTACCGTCGTGCACTGCAATTGTATGTCCCACAAAAGAAGGGAAAATTGTAGAACGACGGGACCAGGTTTTAACAACCTGCTTCTGTCCTGATGCATTCAGGGCGTCTATTTTTTTCAGTACGCTCTTGTCTGCAAATGGTCCTTTTTTCAGTGATCTAGACATTGTCTTTCCTCCTCATTTATTTGATAGCCCTACCGTCTCTTCTTCTTACAATCAACTTATTAGACTTGTTTTTCTTCTTACGTGTCTTTAAGCCGAGTGCAGGTTTACCCCAAGGAGTGCTTGGGCCGGGACGTCCGATACCGGTTTTACCTTCACCACCACCATGTGGATGGTCATTGGGGTTCATTACAGATCCGCGAACTGTGGGACGGAATCCCATATGACGCTTACGTCCTGCTTTACCGATATTGATAAGACTGTGGTCAACATTGCCTACAACACCTATTGTTGCTCTGCATATGATAGGAACCATTCTCATTTCGCCGGAAGGAAGTCTTAATGTTGCATACTTACCTTCTTTTGCCATAAGCTGTGCACTGTTACCTGCGGAACGAACAAGCTGTCCGCCCTTACCGGGATATAATTCTATATTGTGTATCTGTGTACCAACAGGAATTGCAGCCAAAGGCAGGCAATTTCCTACTTTGATCTCCGCGTGCTCGCCATTCATTACTTTCATGCCGTCAGTTAAACCTGCGGGAGCAAGAATGTAACTCTTTGCGCCGTCTTCATAACAGATAAGTGCTATATTAGCTGTTCTGTTAGGATCATATTCTATGCCTATTACAGTAGCGGGAATTCCATCCTTATTTCTCTTAAAATCAATTATTCTATACTTTCTTTTGGCACCGCCACCACGATGTCTTACCGTGATTTTACCCTGATTATTACGACCTGCACTTTTTGTTAAAGGTGCGCATAAAGATTTCTCGGGTGTATTCTTTGTAATTTCTGAGAAATCAGAACCGGTCATATTTCGTCTGGAGGGTGTATATGGGTTATATACCTTAATTCCCATTGTTATATCTCCTTTGCTAAATGTTTATTGTCACGCTTTACTGCGTATATGTGCGATAGGCATTACTCATGTCTTACCGCTAGGTTTCCTTGTTTTACAAACCTGCAAAAATTTCAATATCCTTGCTTTCTTTGGTCAGCTTAACAATTGCTTTTTTAGTCTTAGCCGTTCTGCCCACTGTTGATCCACGTCTCTTTTTCTTGCCGTCAAGGTTCTGTGTGTTTACCTGATCTACCTTAACTCCTTCGAACATTTTTTCAACAGCTTCCTTAATCTGGGATTTGTTGGCATCCGGATGAACCAAGAAAGTGTATTTCTTCTCGCCCATACCAGCCATACTCTTTTCTGTAATAACTGGTTTGAGGATTACGTCATAGTATTTAATATCAGCCATTATGCGTATACCTCCTCAATCATTGAAACAGCGTCCTTTGTCAGAACTACCGTTCCTGCATTCATAACGTCATAAACATTTATAGTGCTTGTTAAAGTGGTTTTTACTGTAGGGATATTCCTTGCGGAAAGGACAATGTTCTTGTCATTCTCAGCCAGTACAACCAAGCCCTTCTTAATGTTTAAATTATCCATTACAGCCTGGAAATTTTTGGTTTTGATTTCATCCAGCTTCAGTTCATCTATAACGATGAGCTTACTGTCGGTAACCTTACTTGTGAGTGCTGATTTTAATGCAGCCCTCTTTTCTTTCTTATTTAATTTAAAAGAATAATCTCTCGGAACGGGAGCAAATACTACGCCGCCGCCAGTCCACTGGGGAGATCTGGTTGAACCCTGTCTTGCATGACCGGTTCCCTTCTGCCTCCAGGGTTTTCTTCCGCCACCGGATACTTCAGAACGTGTTTTTGCTTTCTGAGTTCCCTGACGATTGTTTGCAAGCTGTTGTACAACTGCTAAATGCACTAAGTGTTCGTTAACCTCAACACCGAAAATCGCATCGCTTAAGTTGATTGTACCAACTTCTTTGCCTTCCATATTATAAACAGATACGTTTGCCATCTCTGTCTAAGTCCTCCTTTCATCTGCGTGCCTTTTGACCCGCTATTAAGCATTCACCTTTACGGTTTCTTTAATTGTCACCAAGGCTTTCTTAGGTCCGGGCACTGCACCCTTTACCAAAAGCAAGTTCTTGTCAGCATCTATCCTTACTACTTCAAGATTCTGAACGGTTACTTTTACGCAACCCATGTGTCCGGGCATTTGTTTGCCCTTGAATACACGGCCGGGGGATGAACAGGCACCGCTTGCACCTATATGGCGATGGAACTTAGAACCATGAGTCATAGGTCCTCTGCTCTGTCCGAATCTCTTGATAACACCCTGGAAACCTTTACCCTTGGAAATCGCAGATGCATCCACTTTGTCGCCGGCTGCAAAGATATCTGCCTTGATTTCTGCTCCCAGTGCATATTCTTCTGCATTTTCAAACTTGAATTCTCTCAGATATCTCTTAGATGTAACTCCGGCTTTTTTAAAATGTCCTTGTAAAGCTTTGGTAACACCATGTCTATGGATAATTTCTTTCTTGCCGCTTGCATCCTTGTTGACTGTTTTGTCTTTTTTCTCAATAAAGCCAACCTGTACCGCGCTATAGCCGTCATTTTCCTGTGTCTTTACCTGAGTTACGATGCAAGGACCTGCCTGAAGCACCGTTACAGGAACAAGTACACCGTCTTCGTTGAAGATTTGAGTCATTCCGACTTTTGTTGCTAAAATTGCTTTTTTCATTTTTTCCTCCTGTTATTCTACAGCGGGACGTAATCGTCCATACTAGTAGAGGATATTATTTTGTTTTCATTTTGATATCGATGTAAACACCTGCAGGCATTTCCAGTCTCTGCAATGCATCAACTGTTTTCTGTGTGGGTGCAATGATATCAATCAGCCTCTTATGGGTTCTCTGCTCGAATTGCTCACGGGAATCCTTGTACATGTGAACTGCCCTTAAGATTGTAACCACTTCTTTCTTTGTAGGAAGAGGTACAGGTCCGCTTACCTGTGATCCGTTTTTCCTAACTGTTTCGATGATTTTTTTGGCAGATGCATCAACCAACTGATGGTCATAAGCTTTTAATGTAATTCTCATTACTTGACTTGTTGCCATAAAAAAAGTCGCCTCCTTTTCGCACTTTACTTTAAGTACGACAAGCGGTGACTGTACACTCTCCCGTGTGTATCCTATTTTTAAACACAAATACTGTTAAAAATTTTGTTTCTCACGGTTGTTTCTGCCATACGGCAGACATAATGGTCTGTACAGTGACTTGTCGTCAGTTTCCTAACTTGACATTCGCTCCACGGAAAACCTGCCATCCGGCATATGCCTTATGCAGCAACCTCACGTTTCATAGCTATCATGCCACAGCAAAAATTAGTATACACGGTATTATAGCGGATTGCAAGGGTTTTTTATTAAAAAAGTAAGATTTTTTAAAAATTTTGTGTTTTTCTATTAAACTTTCTGGAAAATCCTGTTTCTTCTATATAAAACTCATATTGCCATAGCCCCTTTACCTGTTGTATAGTGTGAGAAGATATTCTAAGGAGCCAAAATACGGCACCTAAGAATATCTAAATCTAGTGTGGAAAGAAATTCTAAGTCTTCATAGTACGAAGACTAATAATTTCTAAGTTCCACACCGAAGAATGTCTGATTTGTCTGTCCGCCAAAGCGGACAGATGGGAGTTAGTATTATTTATAACAATATTGATACAAAAAAAGGAAATCAAAAATATGTGGATTGCAAATCATTGGAATGATTACGAGGTATTGGATACTTCATCCGGAGAAAAATTAGAAAGATGGGGCAAATACATACTGGTTCGCCCCGATCCCCAGGTTATTTGGCAAACTCCCCATGACCACAGCGGTTGGAAAAACAAAAACGGGCACTATCACCGCAGTCAAAAGGGTGGCGGAGAATGGGAATTTATTAATCTGCCTAAAGAGTGGTCCGTTCAATATAATAACCTGACCTTTCACTTAAAACCTTTTAGCTTTAAGCATACGGGGCTTTTTCCTGAACAGGCTGTAAATTGGGACTGGTTTTCCCATTTAATAAAAAATGCGAAAAAACCCGTCCGTGTACTCAATCTATTTGCTTATACCGGCGGTGCCACAGTTTCTGCCGCCGCCGCAGGTGCCTTAGTCACCCATATCGATGCCTCTAAAGGAATGGTGGCATGGGCAAAGGAAAATGCAGTGTCCTCCGGTCTTGGTGAAGCACCCATCCGCTGGCTGGTAGACGACTGTGTTAAATTCGTAGAACGTGAAATCAGACGGGGCAATCAATACGATGCCATCATCATGGACCCTCCCTCTTATGGCAGAGGACCCAAAGGTGAAATCTGGAAAATCGAAGATAATATATGGCCGTTCATAGAACTGGCGGTACAATTACTTTCAGATGATGCTTTGTTTTTTCTGATCAATTCCTATACTACGGGATTACAACCCGCCGTACTCTCCTATATGCTCAATGTGGCAGTCAAAAAACGCTTTGGCGGCACGGTTGAAGCAGAAGAAATCGGTCTTCCCGTAAGCGGAAGCAATTTGGTTCTCCCCTGCGGCGCATCCGGCCGTTGGTACCGATAATTAACACCGGTGATTTTATCTTACAAAATCATCGGTGTTTTCTTTTTACCTATGCATCATATTCTTTAAATCTTTCATATATACTGTCATACTGGTTTATGATTTGTATATACTTCTCCATTGTTTCATTACGCTCTTTTTCAAAATCTTTAATAATCATATTAAAATTACTGTTTACTATCTGTACAACCTTATTGCATATCTTGCCGTTTTCTGCATCCGATTGTAAAATCTCTTTGATTTTCTCAGGAGGGAAAGAATCCTTATAGCTTCTTTTTCCATATAATGCGCTTAATATATCTGCCACGGCGGTAACCCTCTCAAGCTGGGAGAGCTCCTCTGCCTTTAGTCCTAACGGATAACCCGTTCCGTCTAATTTTTCATGGTGCCTGACAGCAACATTTACAATCTCCTCATCCATAACGCCGCGCAGGATTTTGTCTGTGATTACTACATGGGCCTTCATTATTCTCATTTCTTCATCCGTCAATCGTCTTGGTGCCTCTAAGACCGAAAGAGGAATTACGATTTTACCGATATCATGAAGCAGTGATCCATAATATAAAACTTGTAAATCCCTGGTGGAAACACGCATCAATCTGCCGATTGCCAATGCAAAAGCCTTGGTGGACATGGTATGCATCACGGTCTGCTGGCTTCTGAAATCAATCGCATACACCAGCATTTCAAGGAATCCCTTCTTTTGTCTCTCCGCAAAATTCACCTTTGTATATAAATCAGATAATTCCTTTAAATATTCCTCTGTTCTGAGTTTTTCTAAAATATTATATTTTGCCTGCGCCGTTTGAAACAGTTCCAATGCTTTGGCGGAAAAAGAAATATTGGAACGGCGAATAAAATAATCCTTTTCCATGCCATGCCCTTCCATGCGCATAAATACATCCATTTTATCCGCAATCGTCAAATATTCCGCCAGCTTCAAATAATTGCTTTTTATTCTGCCATGCATATAATAAGGCAAATGATGATACAGAACAATCTCTGCTTTGTCACCCACCGGGGACAAATAGTTTAAAAACAGATATCCATAAATGGAGTGTGCCCAAACATTGGTGGTCTCGCTTTGTACAATGCCATCCTTATATCCTGTTTTGATTACGCCCATATCATGTAAAATGCCGATCAAGGTGTATTCCGCAAGCTCCAAATCGGTATAGGTACCTTCCGCTTTTAACATACTATAGAAGATATATCCTGTAATTTCTCCATGCAATAAAATCTTATTATCCATGCATCCCAGCGCCCTGTGTATTATATTATATATATCTACGGTGCTGACAAGCTCTGCTCCCATATCTTTTCTCCAATCTAACCAACTTTTAATATTCTATCATGTTTAGACTTTATTTTAAATACTATATCTATCTTTTCAACATTATTAATGTTTTTTTGTTTTTAATCTAAATGCCGCAACGGTTTGTAAACGCTGCGGCACCAATTACTTAATCTTATATAGTTTTTATCTTGATTATGCAATGGCCTCTTCAAATTGTGAATTATAAAGGGAAGCATAGAATTCACCTTTTGCAAGCAATTCCTCGTGATTTCCCTGTTCCACAATGTCGCCGTCTTTCATAACCAATATCATATCCGCATCCTTGATGGTTGAAAGCCTATGCGCAATTACAAAGCTGGTTCTGCCCTTTAACAGATTGTTCATAGCCTTTTGTATCCTTGCCTCCGTTCTGGTATCTACAGAGCTGGTTGCCTCGTCTAAAATCAGAATGGGGTTATCGGCTAAAATTGCCCTCGCAATAGTTAATAGCTGCTTCTGTCCCTGGGATACATTGCTGGCATCCTCATCTAATTCCATCTGGTAACCGCCGGGAAGGGTTTTAATAAAGTGATGGGCATGGGCTGCCTTTGCCGCTGCAATAACCTCTTCATCCGTAGCGTCAAGCCTGCCATAGCGGATATTTTCCATAATGGTACCCTTGAATAACCAAGTATCCTGCAATACCATACCGAAGTTCTCACGTAGCTGACTGCGGTTAAAATCCTTAGTATCCTTACCGTCCACCTTGATTGTACCCTTGTTTAAATCATAGAAACGCATGAGTAATTTAACCATGGTGGTTTTACCGGCACCGGTGGGCCCTACTATCGCTACCATCTGGCCGGGCTCTACCTCACAGGAAAAATCATTAATTATAATCTTATCGGGATTATAACCGAATTGTACATGTTCAAAAGAGACCCTTCCTTCCGCTCTTTCATCATAAAGGGGATTGATTGCACATTCTGTTTCTTCCTCTTCATTTAGAAATTCAAATACCCGTTCTGCGGAAGCTGCCGTAGACTGAAATAGATTGGATACCTGGGCAAGCTGCATAATCGGTTGGGTAAAGCTCTTCACATACTGAATAAAAGCCTGTATTTCACCTACATCAATTGTACCCTTGATTGCCAGCATACTGCCGGAGATTGCAACTGCCACATAACCAAGATTGCCTACAAATACCATAATAGGCTGCATCATACCGGAAATAAACTGTGACTTCCATGCGGATTTGAAGAGTACCTCATTTGTTTCACTGAACTCCTGCAAGGAATACTCTTCCCTATTAAAAGCTTTGATAATATTATGACCGCTGTAGGTCTCCTCGATTTGTCCGTTTATCTTACCCAGATAGGTCTGTTGGGCTACAAAATACTTCTGGGAAAACTTTACTACAATCCCTATCAAGACACTGGATATCGGTAAAATAACCAATGCAATCAATGTCATCAGCGGGCTGATGGAGAGCATCATAATCAGCACACCAATAATAGTAGTGATACTGGTAATCAAAGTGGTGATACTCTGACTTAAGCTCTGTCCCAGAGTATCCACATCATTGGTTATCCTTGACAGCACCTCACCCACGGTCTTAGATTCAAAATATGCCATGGGCATTTTGTTTATTTTTTCCGATATTTCCCGTCGGAAGCGATAACAAAGCTTTTGTGATATATTTGTCATAATAAAGCCCTGTATAAAGGATAGTATGGAGCTGATTATATATAAACCGAGTAATAGTAACAGGATATTTGCAATCTTTTCGAAATTAATTCCTCCCGTACCCGAAATTTTAGCCATGAGTCCGTTAAATAACTCAGTAGTCGCCTTACTGAGCACCTTGGGCCCGATAATATTAAAGGCCGTTCCTCCGATAGCAAATATCATTACTATCAATATTGCAAATTTATAATTACCCATATAGGCAATTAGTTTTTTAGCGGAGCCCTTGAAATCCTTGGCTTTCTCACCCGGCATCATACCGCCGGGTCCGTGATCCATGGGTCCTCGGGAAGGCCGCTTGTTTTGTCTTTCTTCGCTTCTGTCTGCTTTTTCTTTACTCATTTTACATGCCTCCCTTCAGTTCCGCCTCCGATAATTGAGATTTCGCAATCTCCCGATAGGTTTCACAATTTTGCAGTAATTCCTCATGGGTTCCTTTTCCCACAATACCACCGTTATCCAATACAACAATCTGGTCTGCATGAAGAATCGTACTGATACGTTGTGCAACAATGATTACGGTTGCATCCGCAATTTTTTCATTTAATGCTTTTCTCAGCACAACATCCGTCTTGTAGTCCAAAGCGGAAAAGCTGTCATCAAATAAAAACACCTTGGGGTTCTTGGCAATGGCTCTAGCAATGGATAGCCTCTGCTTCTGTCCTCCGGAAACGTTGGTACCTCCCTGGGAAATGGGACTTTGATACCCCTCCGGCTTACTGTCAATAAATTCAACCGCCTGTGCAATCTTGGCAGACTCCACCATTTTTTCGTCCGAAATTTCTTCTCCGCTGAATTTAATATTGGATTCGATATCTCCGAAGAAGAGTACGCCCTTTTGAGGCACAAAGCCCAATATGCTTCTGAGCTTCTTTTGGGATATATCCCGAATATCCGTACCGTCCAATGTAATACGCCCTTCCGTTACATCATAGAAACGGGGAATCAGATGCAATAAGGTGGATTTACCCCCGCCGGTACTGCCGATAATAGCTGTTGTTTGTCCCGGGCTTGCCTTAAAGCTCAGATGATGAAGTGCATCCTCCTCCGCATCGGGATATCGAAAGCATACATCCTCAAAAACTACCTCGCCCTTAATATCTGTCAGCTTATCATCCTCAACCTCTTCCTTATCATGAATGGTCAGCTTAGTTGATAATACTTCATCAATACGGTTTGCCGCAACGCCTGCACGGGGTAGCATAACGGAAACCATGGTAATCATTAAAAATGCCATTACAATCTGCATGGTATAAGTAATAAAGGCCAGCATAGCTCCTACCTGCATGGTACCGGCATCTATACCCTTTCCGCCAAACCATACAATCATAATAGAGATACCATTCATAATAAGCATCATTGCGGGCATCATAAATGTCATAACTCTGCCCGTAAATAATTGTACATTCATCAAATCCGTATTGGCTTTATCAAATCGGGCTTCTTCAAATTTTTCACGGCTGAAGGCTCTGATTACGGAAACGCCCGTTAATATTTCTCTGGAGACCAAGTTCATTCGGTCTACCAATACCTGCATCTTTTTAAATTTAGGCATGGCAATTGCCACGAGCACCAATACCGATGCCGAGATAACGCCTACGGCTACACCGATAATCCAACCCATACCGGTATTGGTATTGCTCACCTTTATAATACCGCCGATTCCGATGATGGGCGCATATAAAACCATGCGTAGCAGCATAACCGTTACCATTTGAATCTGCTGAATATCATTGGTGCTTCTGGTAATCAAAGATGCGGTGGAAAACTTATCCATCTCTGCACTTGAAAAAGAAACCACCTTATTATAGACACGGTTCCTTAAGTTACGTCCTGTTCTTGCAGCCGTATGGGATGCCAGCAAGCCTGTTAAAATAGCCGCTCCCATCATGAGAAAGGATAGGCCTAACATTTTCAAACCGGTTTGTGTCAGATACTTCGTCTGTATCTTTCCGATATCCATTCCCAAAGCTTCATATTCATCCTGCACAACCTTAACTGCTTTTGCAGAAATAATAGAGCTGCTCATCTCTCCCATCTCTTCAACTGCCTGTTCCCTTACCGCAAGTAACTGTTCTTCATTTATCATGCCACTCTCAATCATGGCCCGCAAGGTAGCTACATCGTATTCCACCTCGCCGCTGTTTAGAAATGACAATAATACCATGGGAAGATTCAACTTACTGTCAATACTCTGTAAAGTCTCTTCATCCTTAGCTGTTAAAACATAATTACCCTCCGCATCCTGTATATATGCCGCATCCAAAACCGCTTTTTCTTCCTCTGTCATAAACAATTTCAAATCAGCATATGTCTCACCGCGCATTTTTTCCGGAGCTGCATAGGCTATACCGCCCTGTCCAATACCTACATCCACAATATCCGATGTATACTGGGGTAATTGCAAGTCACAGAATGCCTGCACGATTAAAAGAGCAATAATAGCAAGTACTGCCAGCCAGGATTCCTTTAAATACCCAAAAATCTTTCCCATGTAACACACCTATCTTTCTATTAGGTAATTTCGAAACTTGTTTTAAGTGGCTCTACTCATCATATTACTTTGGAATGCCTTTTTTTCTATGGAAATGAGACCATAAGGGATTCCTAAAAGCATGGAAGCCTTTGCTGAACATGCTTTTACACTTAGGGGCTCATTGGAATGGTTAGAAAAACCGGCTGACAAAGTATTATGATGAGTAGAGCCCCCTTGTAGACAAGTTTCGCAATTACCTATATCTTCTTTCTATAAAGTCACCTTCTTAGTATATTTTTTTTACCCATTCAAGTCAATGAATTAATTATAAAAATATTGTTAAACAATCCCATATTTTCTTAATATATCCTTTTCACTCTATTATTTTTCTACTTAAATATTGGTACTCAAGTTATGTATAATCAAGTTATTCCTATTATACTATTCCCTTAACTATCTATTTTAATTTTATAATGATATAATGATTACAATATATTCAATTTGCGAAATTTCATCCTTACTGTGATGCCGTAAAAAGGAAAGGTTAAAGGATTTTTGTTATGTTGAAAAAGTCAGTTGTTTTTTTATTAACATCCATACTATTATTAACAGGATGCGGGCAGGCACAGAAAAAAATCATGGCAATTTCTGAAGCTGATGCCGCTATCATACCTGCACCTGTAAATTTAACCTATACGGATATTATGTCTTCCGGAGGCGAATTATGGGATTTGGAAGTAGGAACTTTCGGCGGTGCAATGGTTGTATGGCATACCGTAAGACATGAAGGGATTGAATACTATTTTTACGAATTAACAGGTGATTATGATCCCGCCCAAATGGTACAGGATGCCGCATCCTTTTCCATTATCGGTGAAGAATATAAATTGAGCTGCGGACTGGGCATCAAAGATTCTGTGGATGATATCCTATCGAAATATCCGAATTTAGCCAGGACGGATTTTTCTGATCAGGAAATGGGGTATATTGAAAAATATTCCTGCTATGGTTTTAACAAGTTTTCTTATCCCGGTGAATGGACCAAGCAATTTGATTATGCTCTGATGGCAGATGTGGATAATGGGACCAATGATGATCTGCCTCAATATCTGGCCCTTATGATAAAAAATGAAGAGGTCGTTGCAATTACTTTCTTTTATCCCACTGCAGGGTAATATATCTTAAATCAATCAAGCTCAGATATGATAATTCATACCTGAGCTTTTAATATGATCAAATTGCTGTGAATACGCTTTTGAGGAAATCCAGAAAACGTTATTTTATATTTATACTGTATTCATATATTCAATTACATCATTCACGCCGAATTGCATTGATACAGGAATATCACTACGATTCGGTAACACCGCCTGTACTTGCTTTATAGGAAACTCTTTGATTACATTATAAATTGGTTTCCCTAACTGCAATGTAGATATCAATTCTTTATGAAACTGCATGGATTCAGATAAATCCTTGGTTCCCACATGGAAGATACCTTTTAGATCATTTTCTATGATATAGCTAATCCACATCGCTATTTGCTTATTGGTGGTATAATTCACAAATATATTCTTTACTACTGTAATAGGCTTTCCTTCCCGTATCTTAGTCTTTATTTCTTCCAATCGCGGGCTACCTATTCCCCAAATTTCAGGAATCCTAATAATGATTCCATTATCTCCCAATACATCCTTAATCATATTCTCGCATTGTATTTTGAATTTGCCATATTCACTTACAGCCATAGGCTTATCATTTTCATAATGAACCGTTTCCAAAGTACCGTCAAATACATTGGATGTTGACAAAAATATAAATTTCTTATTACTATATCTTGCCAAATAATCCGTTATTATCTCATAGGCCTTTAGTTGTTTCTGATAATCACCGTTTAAACATGAAATTACGATATCGGGATTGGTATATTCCAATATTACTTTTAATTTACTTTCATTACTCAATTCATAATTCATCATAGAACAATCTCTTTCGTACTCCGCTAAAGGTGTTCTATAAGTACCAAGTACTGAATTATTTTGCTTTTCTAATTCTCTTTTAATATATCTTCCTGTGTATCCACTGGCTCCTAAAACAAGTATCTTCACAATTGATTCATCCTTTTTATTTTATTACGTAACTGATTTTCAAAGGGGCTCTACTCATCATATTACTTTGTCAGCCGGTTTTTCTAATCATTCCAATGAGCCCCTAAGTGTAAAAGCATGGTCAGCAAAGGCTTCCCTGCTTTTAGAAATCCCTTAGGATCTCATTTCCATAGAAAAAGATGGCCTTCCAAAGTAATATGATGAGTTGAGCCACTACAAATAAGTTTCATAATTACCTATATTATGGCCAAATCATAAGTTCATCTTTTCCTCAAAATTTTCATTACTCTTCAAACTTAGACTATTTATAGTCTGCATGTTGAATAGTGCTTTGTCAAGAAAAATAATCCTTCTTTACACTCCTATAGAAGCGATAGCCACCGGCAAAATTATAACAGTCATAGCCCTCTTGGGAAAGGATACGACAGGCAGTGTAACTGCGAAGCCCCGAATGGCACATGACATAGATTTTTTTCTCTTTGTCAAGCTCATCCAAACGCTCCCGCAAATCATAAATAGGAATATGTTTATTAAACCCTTCTGCATACCCTCTTTTATATTCATCATCACTACGGACATCTAATCGGATTATGCTGCCGTCATGAGGCAATGTTTCCATATCCTCATAGAAGAATTGCCTGACCTTTCCTGATGTGACATTCTCGGCAAGGAAGCCTGCCATATTCACAGGATCCTTAGCTGAAGAATAGGGGGGTGCATAGGCTAAATCCAGGTCCTTTAGCTGCGTCACCGTCATGCCTGCCTGCATTGCGGTAGCAAGTACGTCAATACGCTTGTCCACACCTTCAAAGCCTACGATTTGTGCACCGAGTATGGTTTCTGTCTGCTTATCAAACAAAACCTTCATCGTCATAATATTGCCACCCGGATAATAGGCTGCATGAGATGATGGAGAGAGAATTATTTTCTCGTATAATATCCCTGCGGCATTGGCGGTTCTCTCGTTAATACCGGTGGATGCCACAGTCAAATCAAATACCTTTAAAATTGAGGAAGCGGCGGAGCCGCCATAGGTGCTCTCAATTCCGGAAATATTATCGGCGGCAATACGTCCTTGTTTACTGGCGGGACCGGCAAGAGAGATCATTGCTTTTAATCCTGTTACGGAATTGATGATTTCTACGGCATCTCCTACAGCGTAAATATCCGCATCCGAGGTCTGCATATGCTCGTTTACCGCAATACTGCCTTTAAGGCCCAATTCCAAACCTGCTGCTTCTGCAAGATTACTGTCGGGCATAACGCCCAGGGCGAGGATTACGATATCCGTCTTGATAGGCTCTCTATTTTCAACCAAAACAGAGATTCCCTCCGGGATGTCTTTAAAACCTTCCACACCACTGCCAAGCAGTAGATTGATTCCCTTAGCTTTTATGTGGAAATGAACAAAGCTAACCATATCACGGTCAAGTTGACCAAGAATCTGTTCCTGCTTTTCTACGAGACTTACCTCCATGCCAAGCTCCCGCAGATTTTCTGCCATTTCCACACCGATAAATCCACCGCCTATCACCACAGCGGATTTTATATCCTTACCAACCAATTCCTTACGAATAGTCAGGGTATCCTCCACTGTACGGAGCGCATAAATTTTGCTGTTGGAAATACCGGGAAGCTTTGGCTTAATAGGCATAGCACCCGTTGATAATATCAGTTTATCATAGCTTTCCTCATAAACCTTTCCCGAATCAAGGCCCTTGACAGTTACCGTTTTATTCTCACGGTCGATTGACATTACCTCATGACGTACTCTTGCGTCAATACGGAATTCATCCCAAAAAGTATCGGGTGTTTGGAGAGCCAAATCGCTTTGATTTTTAATTGTACCGCCGATATAATAGGGCAGACCGCAATTAGCATAGGAAATAAATCCCGACCGTTCAAAAATAATTATTTGTGCCTTTTCATCGAGACGTCTGAGTCTCGCTGCCGCTGTTGCACCGCCTGCAACGCCTCCGACAATGATAACCTTCATTTATATTTCCACCTTCCCAAAATGATCCACTGCAATCTTTTTATCTCATATGCAAACAGTGCATCTGCTTCATGCACTGTTTGCACATTATTTAAAATGCCTTATCGAGCATTGCTGCAATTTTCTCTTTCGGCTTATAGCCGGTTGATGTACTAACAACCTTTCCGTTTTTCATTACAACCACTGTTGGTATACTTGCAACCCTGAATGCTGCAGCCAACTCTTGTTCTTCGTCTACATTGATTTTACCAACCTTAGCCTTACCTTCATACTCCTTAGCTATTTTCTCCACAACAGGCGAAAGCATACGGCATGGACCGCACCATGATGCCCAAAAATCCAATAATACCGGTACATCTGATTTTAATACCTCTTTTTCATAGTTTAGTTTTGTAATTTTGAGTTCTGCCATTTTTCTATTCTCCTTTTTTATTTATAAGGCGGCAATGGTACTAAAATTTATGTCCTCACTGCCTGCCGTTTCTGTTTACATCTTTATATTACGAATAAATCAGGCAGCGTACCGTGACTAAGTCTCATTCGGAGAAAAAATATCCTCTGACTCATCATCAGAGGATAAAAGTAACTACAGGTTGCCCAATTCATCTATGTCCTTTAGTATAACCGAGCCTCTTTTCAACTCCACCAGTCCTTCCGACACAAAGCGTTTTAGCATTCGTGCCACCACCTCACGAGCGGAGTTTACTTGCTGTGCAATTTGTTCGTGAGTCATTCGTATCTCACGGTTTCCGGTTTTATCATATTCTCCCAATAGGAATGTTGCCAGCCGCTCATCAAATTTAGCAAACAGTATCTGTTGCATTGTAAACATTACAGCGGAGAAACGTTTCGTGGCCAGTTCATACATAAAGCATTTGACATATATATTTTTATCGGCAAGTTGTCCGAAAGCACCGGAATTAACCACCATAAGCTCACAATCTTTTTCCACAACCATCTGCGTATCAAAGGTGATTTCCTCTATAACGCAGGAAGAAGAAAGTATACAGGAATCCCCCTCCTCCAAGCGGAATAAGGTAATCTCACGCCCTTCCTCTGAAAGCATATATACCCGGATTTTGCCCTTTATTACATAAATCATTCCAAGACAGGAATTTCCGTTGCCATGGATGATATTACCTTTTTCATAACGGCGGACTCCGGCATTATGAGCAGCATATTCTTTCTGCCGTTTGTCGAGCTTATCCCAAAAAGGAAGTTTGGCAAGCTGCTCGTTTTTATTTCCTATCATTATGCTTTCCATAGGCTATGCAGATTGCAGTAGGCATATACAGCTTCAATTTCTTCGCCGTCACTGATAGAGAAGCTTACTTTGGGCGCCTGGCCGGGTTTTAATGCCTTCCACTGATTTCCTTGCTTGGTTTGCAGCGATACCCATTCTATGTAATGCTCTTCTATCATAGGATGCTCCACAGATCCGATTGTCACATTTACCACATTATTTTCAACCGTATAAACAGGAATATGTTTTTCCAAAGAAGCATCGGTCGTCCCCGGAATAATTTCTTTCATATTTTCTCCGCAGCACACAATGGGCATTCCGCTATATTTAACCAGCGCAACGATATTTCCGCAATGTTCACAAATAAAAAATTTCTGTTCCATAAGCATTATCCTCCGTTTTAAGTATGATGGTTATGATTCGTATAACCATGGTTATTGTAATTTTCTCATACTAAAATTACACCACAGACTATGATAAAAGTCAATGTAGGATATGTAAAAATTTAACAGCAAGATATGTAAATATTTAACAGCAAGTCACTCCGCCGTCTACCTCACTCTCTGTCGCATCTTCCCATTCTGACGGCACATCCTGAATCAATGGATCTGCAAAATGGTCACTATAGTGAAATACCACCATAATTTTCATACCAAGCTCATCTGCACGTTTTGCATTATATAAAAGTGCCTGTGTATCTGTATACCCAAGTATACACGTTGTTCCATCCGGTTTCGTCCACACAAAATCTTCCGGTGGTTTTACAAATACTCTTAATCGAACTGCATTTACACCTTTTTCTTTTAGCAACTCTAACGCATCTTTTGTATTTCCATTATCGTCTACCCATTGAACTCCCTGTGCTTCTAACTGTGACAAAAAACCTATATCTGCACCATATATCATTTCATCTGATGATTCACTTGCTGCCTGTACTGATGGTAGAATATAAATGGTACAAGTTGAAAGTGGACAGTTCCCGAATATAAGTTATAATTAATATTATAAGAGATGGAGGAATTATCATGAGTAAACAGTTTGACAAAAAGTTTAAGGAGGATGCCGTTCGGTATTACTTTGATCATAAAGATATAGGACTCAAAGGGTGTGCAGAGAAGTTGGGAATTAGTCGCACAGCACTTAGCGTATGGGTCAAAGCAGCAAAAGAAAATAGTGGTGAAGTACCAACTAGAGGTTCCGGTAATTATGAATCTGATGAGGCCAAGGAGAATGCAAGACTGCGTAGAGAATTAAGAGATACACAGGATGCATTAGAAATATTAAAAAAAGCGATCGGCATCCTGGGAAACTGACAGAAGCTCTCTTCATTGCAACATCCGAAATGGAGGACAAATTGAATGATGAAGGCAAACGCCGGCTTAATGTCAGCGGGGTGCTTAGGGTATTAGGCGTTTCAAGAAATGGTTACTATTCTTTTAGAAAAAGACTTCCTTCTGATAGACAAAAACGCAAGGAAGTGATTATGGAAAAAATAATGATAATATACAATGAATCTCATCAGAATTATGGAGCTCCTAAAATCACTAAGGTACTGCAAAGGGAAGGAGAAAAAATCAGTGAGAAGACGGTTGGAAACTATATGCGAGAACTAGGGATTAGAGCTCAATATGTTAAACCGTATACTGTAACGACTATAGATTCAGACTTTAGCATAGAGCTAAAAAATATCCTGAATGAGGAATTTAATCCAACTGAACCAAATGCTGTTTCACTTGAGTAGTTTTTATTCCATGTTCAAGTAAATACTGTCCCAACAAGTCACAACAATGTTCACAGCAATCGTTTGGAAATTTATAAAATGGATATAATCCCCTAAATTTATCTGCACTTTTTGCCACATCTATTGCTTCTCGAAATTGTCTTGCTATTTTTTCAATTTCTTCCATCAAATTCCTCCAAATCATATATCTCTTTTTTAAATTGCATCATTCCCTATTTTCCCTCTTAATAATCCTCCACGCCGCAAATTTTCCCATTGCCGCTGCCGTTGGAAGTCCACCCGGTCCCATTAACCACTGACTTGCCAGCAATACATTATCAAGTTCTTTTACAACTCCCGGTACCGTAATACTCTTAGCCTGCTCGGTTGTTACGAAGCTCATGTATGCACCCCTATAAGAGTTGCAATATCTTGTATATGTCATCGGTGACCACACATCAATCACATGTATTTTCCCCTCTAAAAACGGATATTCTTTCACTACACGTTTTAATGCCTGCTCCGCGATTTCAGTCTTCTTCTTTTCATAGACTATTTTATCCGTATAGATATTCTCCCAATATTTATAATCAGCTTCTGACTGTGAGAAATTTGTCTGCAGAATCATTTTGCCCGCCGGTGCGTAATCCGGTTCGTAATCATAAGATTGTATGCTCATGCATTGCACGCTCTGATTTCCCACCTTCATTTCATCGCAGGAAAATACCCTTGTTCCTGTCAATTCCGTAAACATCCCCTCTACAGCATACGCAATTTGAAATCCACTGCTAACCGGATATTTGTCCCTATCTTCATACATTTTCTTTAACCCTTTCGGCATATATTTTTCCGGTAACAGCTTACGGAATGTATAATCCGTATCACAGGCGCAGATCAGATAATCAGCTTCTACTTTATTTCCATTTTCTAATAAAATCCCTTCTGCTTTTTTACCATTCAATAAAATGCTTTCTACACTTGCATTTGTATGTAATACTCCACCATATTCTTTATACTTTTCTGCAATACGAAGTGACATCGCAAGTGATCCGCCTTTCGGGATGTCACCATTTCCCCCGGTTACCGTTCCATAGGACACCAGAAAGGCATATGCCTGATATCCGCTTGGCATATAATCAATAATTGCCCGCCTGATCAATGGATGTTTAAAACACATAGCCAATTCATTGATATCCATATTGCCATACTCTTTCATCACTTTCCCCATTTCCTTCATGGACATAACTAATTTCATAAAATCGATAGGGTTCATTGCGTCAAACGGCTTGTCAACCGGAACTGTCATTGTTTCTGACATGGAAACATATTTCATTAATTTGTTAATTTCCTCCTCATCCTCCGGAGAAAGTTCCAACATTTCCTTGCGAGTTCTTTCCTTATCCCGCCAGAATGTTAATGTCTGTCCATCCAATTTAGATGAAAAAAACATTTCTTTTTCATATAGTTCCACATCGTCGCCCAGTGCTCCAATCTCTTTCCATAATTCATGTAATGCACTTCCCGGTCTTGTTCCGGTCAGCCAATGAATACAATTATCTATAAAATAGCCTTCTCTCTTCCATCCGGTACACTGTCCTCCCGGCAAAGCATTCTTTTCATAAATTTCTGTTTTATAACCGGCTTTTTGCAATAACACTCCTGCTGTCATTCCGGCAATTCCACCACCAATGATTACAACCTTTTTCATAATCCTTTTCCCTACTTTCTTCTTACAATATCTACAATCCACTCTGCTTCTGGTAAATCAATGTCTTGATTGGCAGCATACTGTTCAGTGATTCCCTGTATGCTGCACCAAAATGCATTAGAAATTAACAATGGATTCCCTTCTCTAATCGTTCCTTCCTGTTGTCCCCATTCAATAATAGGCACAAACTGTTCAATTACATTTACTCGCATCGCAATTTCCCGGATGTGTTCTGGTGTGGCATCACTTCGCTGAGCCTCTGCCATCAATACAAATAGTTTCGCCACAATTGGTTGCTCTTTCATATACACAAACAGTTCTTCTGTGAACTTCACAAAGAAATCAATTGCATGCTCACATTTCTGTTCTCCCGGATATGTAGTGCCTTCTAAACCCATTTGAATTAGCTCTTCATACAAGTTCTCCTTAGACTCAAAATAGTGAAACATCAATCCGGTACTTATATTTGCTCTCTTAGCTATATCAGTAATCTTAGTCGCTGCATACCCTTTACTGACAAATAATTCTAGTGCTGCTTGCATAATTTCTTGTTTTCTACGTTCTTTTTGCTCTTTTCTTGTTTCCATTCTATACCTTTTTATTGAATACATTTTCATTGAATATTTATTCAATTTTAGCATATAAATTATATTTTGTAAACAGCGATAAAACACACGCTGCAAGTCTTATCAGTTGATTAGCGGTCGTCAAATGCAATTGTTCAAGCATATTGCATTTTCCCCATCGCCACAACAAAAAAACACCCCAAGCAGCACTTCCGCCACTTGGGGCATCCCCTACCGGCCCATCCCAGCAACCTTCCTATGCACCCACTCCTTCACTTCGCCAATCCGTTCACGGAACACATCCAACATGTTCCTTCCGTTGATTACAAACTGTTTCATGAATTCATAGGCTTTTTCCAACTTATCCTGCAAGACTTGAATCTTGCTCTGTAACTGTTCATTCTCGTAGGTTAAATCCACCACCTTATCAAACAAATCCGTGTTCTCTGTATCCGTTGATAACCTATGGTACAAATCCAAGGCAATTTCCTTTTTACGGGTTGCTTCATCCAATTCCACCGTCACCCTGGAAAACTCCCCTTGTGTCAGCTCCACTTCTTTCTTTTTATCCGTCAGAAGCTCATCTGCCTTCAGATATTCCGACTTGGAATATTCCGCTTTTTCTTCCCATTCTGCCATATC
This sequence comes from uncultured Clostridium sp., assembly GCA_964544135.1. Classification (GTDB taxonomy): domain Bacteria; phylum Bacillota; class Clostridia; order Lachnospirales; family Lachnospiraceae; genus Acetatifactor. The sequence goes on from CAZJAS010000027.1 coordinate 24,864, forward strand.
GTTTTTTCTAATCTCGATTAATGCATCCGTACATTCCAGCGTCATATTCTTGGCGGATATCTCTTCATCTAGCTTTTTGATTGTCTTCTCTGACAGGGTTTGAATGTGCTGCAGGGCATTTTCTTGCCTTTCCTTCTCACGTTCCGCTT
>CAZJAS010000028.1:0-24665 GCA_964544135.1 uncultured Clostridium sp.
TGAAAGGACACTCCCATGGATATTATCCCTACATCAATTACAATTTTACTGTACATAACAATATTTCTTTTCGGAATCATTATCGGCAGTTTTTTATGTGTTTGTATCCGGAGGATTCCCAAAAAGGAGAGTATCGTGAAGGTGCGCTCCCATTGTGAGAGCTGTGATTATCAGTTAAAATGGTATGATTTGGTGCCGGTATTCAGTTACCTGTGCCTGGGAGGAAAGTGTCGTAAGTGTGGAATAAAGATATCCGTTTATCACCTCATGATTGAGGTGTTAAACGGCTGTCTCTATGTTTTGGTTTTTTATGTATGCGGTATAAGCGTAGAATCCCTACTCTACTGCTTGGCAGGCAGTGCACTCCTCACACTTAGCTTCATTGATTTTAAAACTTACGAAATCCCGGTGGGATTTAATATTTTTATTGGGATACTGGGGATTGTTCGGGTCATTACCGATTACAGAAACTATTCCCTTTATTTGATTGGATTTGTAGCAGTCAGCTCTTTTTTATATCTGCTATATGCCCTTACGAAGGGTAAGGCAATCGGCGGGGGCGACATTAAACTGATGGCGGCCTGCGGCTTGCTGCTTGGTTGGAAATTAATTATACTTGCTTTTATAATCGGGTGCGTAGTGGGTTCTGTGACCCATGTCATCCGCATGAAGGTCTCGGGTGAAACGCATGTGTTAGCCATGGGGCCGTATTTATCGATTGGTGTTATGATAGCAGCTCTGTGGGGAAATACTTTTTTAACTTGGTATTTGGGAAGCATGGGCTTATAAACCGCCAAAATAATATGATACACTTTTACCTGTTTGAAGAATAAGGAGTATTCCGGCTCTCTGTATCGGAATATGCTGCAAGGAGAGAGAAGTGGAAAGGGGCACTTTATGGCTAAAATTCTCAGCATAGAGATTGGTTATTCATTAACCAGAATATGTGAGATGGATTATCGGGTGAAAAATCCGAAGGTCTATAAATATGTTAGTATTCCCACACCTCAGGGTGTGATGGATGACGGTTTTTTGGCAGATAATGCCGAATTTATATCTGCAATCAAAAATGTATTATCAAAAAATAAAATCAGAACAAAACAAGTGGTGTTTTCCGTTACATCCAGTAAGATAGCGACGAGAGAAGTAACCATGCCCGCAATCAAGATGAGTCAGATGGATGCACTGGTAAAGGCCAATGCATCTGATTATTTTCCCATTGATTTAACGGAATATGAGCTGGCACATTTGGTTTTAGGCGTTATAAAAAGCGAAGGACAGGCGGACCGTTATAAGGTACTGATTATGGCAGCCGGTAAAAATCTCATAGCAGGCTATGAGCAGCTGGCCGGGCAATGCGGGCTGTATCTTATGTCCATTGATTATTCGGGAAACAGCGTATATCAGGTTATGCGCAATGAGTGTACCGAAGAAACAGAAATGGTAATAAAGGTAGAGGAGCGTTCTGCAATCGCTACAGTAATCAGAGAACAAAATTTGATTCTGCAGCGTAATGTAGTATATGGTGTGGACGATGCCGTTCAGGCATTAATGCGTTCTTCCGTATTTGAGGAAAAAAGCTACAGGGATGCGTTGGAACTAATGAAACGCAAGACCTGTATTAAGGTCGTATTAAATGAACATACAAAGCTGCTGGAAGCTGACGATACTGTTGATGAAAGTGAAAAGATAACAGCAGCCAAAAGGGAAGTAACGGAAGCATTGACTCCACTCATCAGCAATGTAGCAAGAGTACTGGATTTATATAATTCAAAGAATGCGGATCACCCTGTTAAGATAATACGCTTGGTGGGACTTGGCGGGGATATCGGAGGCTTATCCAAATTATTTACCAATGAGCTGGGTGTTAAAACCACAGTGATGAATAATTTGGAAGGAATTACATGGAACCGTAAAGACGGTGAGGGCAGTCCCGGACGGTATATAGCCAGTATTGGCGCGGCATTAGCACCCGTTGGCTTTGTCAATGAAGAAAAGAAAAAAGCAGATAAGCAAAATGTGAATTATAAAAACGTATCGGTGTTAATAGGCATATTCTTTGTGGTAGTCTCGGCAGCGCTTTCCGTACTGGCACTTGCCGAATATAGCGATGCAAAAGCCGAGCAGCTAAGATTACAGAGGCTTGAGGCAGAGTATGGTCCCGCGGAGGCAGTGTACAATACCTATAATAACTTGGTTCTCTTCTATAAAGAAGTGGAAACAGGTTATAAATTAACCGAGTCCCCCAATGACAATATCATTGCTTTTTTGGAAGAATTAGAAGAAAATCTTCCCGCAGATGCGGAACTGACGGAATTTACTTCCGATAATACGCAGGCGGTGCTTACCATTAAGGTAACAGACAAAGAAAAAGCGGCAAAGGTGATTCAAACTTTACGAGATTTTGACAGTGTTATGGATGTATCCATAGGTGCATTGGATAAAGAAGATATTGATGAAGCGGCACAGGAAGCACAGGACGGAGATCCCAGAGTATTATTCAGCATTATTTGTTCCTATTACATAACAACTGTGGATGAAGAGCCGGCAAGTGCAACTGTTGAGGAATCACCGGCAGCTACAACCGATGTTACGGCAGAATAGGGGGAGCGGCATGAAGAAGACTATGGCAAAGCAAGTAATGATATATGTAATGATTATGGGAGTAATTTTATTACTTGCGGTTTATTTCCTTATATTTAAATCATATACCGACAAAGCACAGTTGATTCAAGAGTCAAATGTGGTATTATCCCAGCGTGTGAATGTATTGAAGCAATATTATGAGAAAATGGATTCCTATAATAATGAAATCGTGCTTATGCAGGACCAGATCAGGGATTGGTTGGATGAGTTTCCCGCAGATGTAAAAGAAGAGGATATCATTGTATTGGCTTTGGATACAGAAAAAAATGCATATGTAGACTATAGCACTATCAATATTATGGATAGAGAAGCCTTGAGGACAATTCCGGCAGCAACAATGCAGGGCGTTGGTATGGAAGAGCTGACACAGGATTTAATATTTGTTCAGAGAAAAACAAGTTATGTAAACAAAACCGATTATTATAATATGAAAAAATGTGTAGCATCCATTAATGACAGTGATAACAGATTGACAATCAGTAATATAACCTATGTTAAAAACAAAGAAACCGGGGAATTAGAGGGAACGATTGAGGTAACCTTTTATTCTGCCATCGGTACGGGCAAGGAATATATACCGCAAAAACTCCCGGCTTATGTAAGCGGATTGCATGATTTATTCGGAATTACCGAAATACCTGGGGAATCGGAAGAAATAGAGGAATAAGATAACATAATTTGTATGTGAGGGTAATGATGGAAGGATTAATAAAGAAGAATCTCCGCCAACAAAATAATAATGGTATGAGCTTGGTAGAAGTGTTGATTGCGATTGCGATTCTTGCGCTTGTAACAGCACCCCTTCTTAGATCTTTTGTTTTTGCTACCCAATATAATGCAAGAGCTAAGGAAAATCAGCGTGTTACCACTGCGGCGCAGAGTATTATGGAAGGCTTTAAGGCCTTTGATATAGAAGATTTATGTTGGCAGTTCAGTGGTGATGCCGCGCATTTATTTCAGGTGCATGGCGCAACAGAAAGCTTTTGGGAAATTCCACGCAACGATAGGGACGGAGACGGGGCTTTTGATACCAGTATATTAACAGGGGTGGATGGAGCAAAAGAGTTTGTCCCATCCGGCGACAATTGCTATGAGTTTGCCTTAAAAAATATTTCCTTTGAAGGAAAGCATTATGATGCCAAGGTGTATGTCTCTCCCGGTACCAATGCGGTCAGTGAACAAAACCTGATATCGGTTGAGAATATGAATGGTTATCTTGATGGGGTATATAAGCAACAGGTCACCCAAGATGCCATTATGTACGGAAGTATTTTAAATAAGGTATTGGATGAATTGAATGATAAGGACGGCGTCTATGAATATGAGATGGAGCATCTGGACAAGAGCAAAATCAAGATTACAAAAATAACAACATTTCGTATCGCAGCCGATGCGGGTAATCCAGATATCAATAAGGTTACGGTTGAAAGCCGCTATGAATACACAGTGACAAATTACCCTTATTATAAAGCGGACGGAACAGAGGGTTCCTTTAATTATAGCGGTTTTGTGTCTTATGTTGAAACTGAACCTGTATATGATAATACAAATACAATCGCAAACGGTGCGAAACTTGAGAATGTATTTTGCTATTATTATCCCGCATATAACAGCGGTGCGGTGGGAGCTCAAATAGCAAGTGAAACCATTCATATACAAAATGATACCGGTACCGAGAAAAAAATTTATTTAATAAAGCAAAAAAATACAGCATTATCTGATGGAGTACTTTTTACCTGTGAGTCCGGCTATTTGCCTACGGTCACAGGCAGCGGTGCAATGGTTTTGTATCATAATATGTATGAGAATTTGGCATCACCCGGAAGTCCGGTGGGAACGGTATCAATTAGCGGTTTTTCGGTCGATTATCCCTTTTTGCTTGATGATAAAGATGAAATATTACTTTTTGACCTGAATGTGACGATATATGAAGAGGGAGCAGCGGATGGCGGATTTACCGTGGCACCGCTTCTTGAATTGAACGGTTCCATGAATAATAAATAAGAACTGACTACCGGAAATGAGGAATAAATGTATAGGAAGAAAAGAAGTAAGTGCATAAAACTCAATAATAGCGGTTCTGCCATAGTGACGGTGATAGTGTTAGTGGCATTTGTCAGTATTTTGGCTACTACCATTTTATATGTATCGGGTATGAATTATTATATGAAGATGACCGATTTAAGAACCAAGGAAAGCTTTTATCGGGCAGAAACGGCATTGGAGGAAATAAAGGCAGCTTTAGTCAGTGAAGTAGCTGTGGCAAGCGAAGAGGCTTATTTGGATGTACAGATCAATTATGCGGCTACGGACGGTTTTACCAGATACTCTCTTTTTCAGGATAAGTTTTTTGAAATATTAGATAAAAATTGGGAAGATAAGAGGGTGCCTCCCAGCGGCGGCGATCCTTTGCCCTATCTTGAAATAATCAAACCGATTGTAGATGATATTTACAAACCCGGATTAGAACTGGATGCAAGCATAGTAAATGCGGGCAGTATGGAACTTCATGAAGCGGAGGGGTATGCTCTTTTACGTGGAGTGGTGTTAACTTATACAGAAAACGGATATACAACCATGATTACCACCGATTATGTTATTACCGTACCGGAAGTAAATTGGGGTGTGGACGAATCCAAAACCTCGTGGGCGGCGGGAGATGATTCATCCAGCTTAGAGCGTGACAGCATTGATATGGCAGAATATGTAAAGTATTATAATTGGGCAAAAAAGTAAGGGATGGCTTATGAAAAAAAATAACTTAGGTATGTCTTTGGTTGAGATTATTATTGTAATAGCAATACTGGCTGTGATAGCAGGCTCAATAGGACTGGGAATCGGTCTTATCACAGGGAAGCCTGCAGAAAAATGTGCCAAAAAGTTAAATGCTATTATGCAGAATAATCGAATGACAACCATGGGAAAACTGAGTGCCAGACTGGAAATATATATAGATGCAGAAGGATATATCTGTGTAAATGAATATGTGGAGACGGCAGGCGAAGGAGAAAAAGTAACAACTACAAGAATCGGTGAAAAAGGAGTTCTTTTACGCTATAAAATAAGCGGCGAGCCGGATTTCAGAGATTTAAATGCAGCAATGCCTCCGCTTATTATCAGCTTTAACCGCAGCAGCGGGGCGTTTCATGATTTATCTGCAATGGGTCCCACCTATGCGGGTAAATATTGTATAGAAATAGAAATCAGTAAGGGAGATACAGTAAAACTGTTAAAGCTCTCTTACCTCACTGGAAAAATAGCTATGGAATAGTGGAACTGGGAGGAGAATACTATGAATATACCAGGGAAACAAAATAGAATAAAGAATAGATTTAAGCGTATCGATAATAGGGGATTGACTTTGGTGGAGTTGATTTGCTCCATTGCCGTTTTCGGATTGGTTGCTACCGGTGTCGGCGGGGTTATGGTAGTCAGTGCCAAGAATTATCAAAGAGGTACCAATGAAATCGAGCTGCAGCAGGAGGCGCAGATTACTGCAAACCAAATCGGGGATTTGGTAATTGACTCTACTGCTGAAGTGAAATATACCTGCAGCGTTGGCGGTTCTGATGTAGAATGCAAAAATGAGGCCGAAGCACTGTCGCTTGGAGCTGTTGACGGAGGAGACAGGTCGCTTAGAATCGAAAAAAGTGATAAGCTATATGTGGTGACTTATAAATCCGTAGATATGAAGATTATGTACTCCGAATATACGATCAATGCAGACGGCACTTATACTACAGTAGCCACTGATATGCTGATGGCGGAAAATATAACCGTTTTTAAAGCGGATGTATCCCGGTTTGCGGACAGCGGAAATCTGCAGTTGAATTTGGGACTGGAAAAAGGCGGCAGGAGTTATGCCTCCACATTTACTATTACAGCGCGTAATGGCTTACTTGCATCAACCATGGAAGAGGCAGCGGCAACCATAACAGGAGATACGGATATTGTGTTAGAGCCCAGCCAGGCATACGAACTGAATGCTACAGTGGTAGGACCTGCCGAAACCGGCGTGACTTGGAGTATGAGTGGCAATACCAGTGCAAATACGTTATTGGCAACAAATCCCTCCACGGGAAAGATGGAGATTAAAATCGGCACGGATGAAACGGCAAGTGAAATAATACTACTGGTAAAGACCGTGGCTAAAAAGGCGGATGGTGTGACACCGCTTGCACAGCAGGCTGTTATGGTGCATATCAGAAGAGTCACCGGTGTGGGGCTTACTGCCACACTCACCAGCGGTACCAGTATGAATGCCGGTTCCGAATATCTGATTACTGCCGCAGTAACCGGTACGAATTTAGACAAGGTACCTGCTACCGTATATGATATAGACTATAAACCCACGCGGGATGTCCAATGGAAGTATTTATTTACCAAGGATGGCTATGAAGTGGGAGGGCCTTTCCTGCCGTTTGAAAATCCGGCGAATTATTTTGAGGTAATCGATTCTTCTGAGGATGGGGAAGGTGCGGCCTGTTATACTAAAATAAGATTAAAAACTGATATGCAAAATAATCTTCAGTTACTGGTAACAGCGGTTGCTAAACATCCGGATGGGACGGAAGTGCTTCCCATAGGAGGAACAAGGGATACCAATAAAACGGGAATTGCCTACGGAAATATATACGGAACTTATCTATTTTTTAAAAATTATTATAATTTTGATGGCGATAAGATAAACAGAGGCTCCGATGTTCCTCAGGGAAATTTCAGTGCACTTGATACCATAAAGCAAATGATGATTAATAAATACGGAAACAGCATTTATCAAGCACGTAAGGAATACAGGTTTAGGGAAATATTAAATATAGATGCCGTGACCGGTGAAAGAACCTATGGTCCTTGGACTACTTGGGAATTTAACCCCCTAAACCAAGAGGATAATGATATCAATCTTCGTCCGGTGGTTACAAGCCGGTTTGAATGTGATAGAAATTATGAAGTGCAAATCAGGCTGAGTATGTATGATCATACCCAAGGCAAAATAGTATGGCCGGATGCGGATACGCCCCCAAGTGCGTATATGATAGATGCGGATATTATGCGGATTAAAATCAGCTTTACCGGATATAAGCCGGGAGAACCGGGAACAAAATGGTTTGATGACCAGATTGGCGCGGGCAGCCAGGAAGCTCCTTTGGTGCTTTATAAAGGCGGCAGTGATTCGGTACAATATGAATTTTACTATAATAACTGTGTCAGTATTAAAGAGGATAATATTAGAGATAAGCTAAAATATGTCATCCAGAAATATGATGGCGGAGCATGGGTGGATGCAGGAGATTCCGCATCCATTATGAGAGAAGGGAATATTTGCGGCAGTAAGTTTAAGGACAATGGCTTGTATCGTATCCTGCTTCGTGCGGAAGGTGTTCCTTATACCACATATAACTCCGCTACAGGCATCTATTCCGACACAAATAAGGACTATAATTTGTGGGATGAAACAACCGGCGAAGGTATTTTTTACTTCAAGGTAGAATAATAAAATCCCTTTTATCAGAGTAAAATGATGTCTGATAAAAGGGGTTATTAATGAAATCTTATTTTAATTCTTTCTTAATTAACTTGCGCAGTTTATCTTTATGGTGTATAGTGATACCCGATTACTGTGAAAAAGTGCAATCGGGGGAAAACAAATGGCAAAGTATTTAGTTATTGTAGAATCACCTGCAAAGGTGAAGACGATTAAGAAGTTTTTAGGTGCTAATTATGAGGTGGCGGCAAGCAACGGACATGTGAGGGATCTGCCCAAGAGCCGATTAGGCATAGATGTGGAAAACGATTATGAACCCAGATATATTACGATTAGGGGAAAAGGTGATATTCTGGCAAATCTGCGTAAGGAAGTAAAAAAGGCAGAAAAGATTTATCTTGCAACCGACCCTGACCGTGAGGGTGAAGCTATTTCTTGGCATCTATATCATGCGCTAAAGTTGGAAACTAAAAAGACTTATCGTATCACATTTAATGAAATTACAAAAAACGCAGTTAAAGAATCCTTAAAAAATGCCAGAGAAATTGATATGGATTTAGTGGATGCCCAGCAAGCAAGAAGGTGTCTGGATAGAATGGTGGGATATCGAATTTCTCCCCTTTTATGGGCAAAGGTAAAGCGAGGACTTTCTGCAGGACGTGTGCAGTCTGTGGCGTTACGTATTATTTGTGACAGAGAAGAAGAAATAAGTGCATTTATTCCGGAGGAATATTGGACACTGGATGCTTCCTTTGCAATAGAAGGTGAAAAGAAACCTTTAGTGGCAAAGTATTACGGAGAAGCAAAGAAAAAGACGGTCATTCATTCAAAAGAAGAATTGGATAGGATTACGAAAGCACTTAAAGGTGCTGAATATAAAGTAACAGAGGTTAAAAAAAGCGAACGGATTAAAAAAGCACCGCTGCCTTTTACCACCTCTACTTTACAGCAGGAAGCCAGTAAGGTTTTAAACTTTTCAACCCAGAAGACAATGCGCCTTGCACAGCAGCTTTATGAAGGTGTGGAAATAAAGGGTGAGGGTACCATTGGTCTGATTACTTATCTGCGTACCGATTCTACCCGTGTATCCGATGAGGCTGAAAAAACGGCAAAAGAATATATTACACAAGTTTATGGTGAAAAATATGCGGGAGCGGGATCGGATAAAAAAGAAGGACAAAAAATACAGGATGCACATGAAGCAATCCGTCCTACCAATATATCCTTTACTCCCGTCCAAATAAAGAATCAATTAACCCGTGATTTATTTAGACTCTATCAATTAATATGGAAGAGATTTACAGCCAGCCGTATGCAGCCTGCAAGGTATGAGACTACTTCGGTTAAAATTGGCGCAAACGGACATCTCTTTACAGTAGCTGCCTCAAAGGTTCTTTTTGACGGCTTTATGAGCGTGTATACACAAAATGATGAGGTGAAAGAAGAAAACAATCTTCTTGTTGGAGGTTTGGATCAAGATACCGGACTTACCCATTTAGGCTTTGATGAAAAACAGCATTTCACCCAGCCGCCGGCTCATTATACGGAGGCTTCCTTGGTACATGCATTGGAGGAATTGGGTATCGGACGTCCCAGCACCTATTCCCCTACCATTACCACTATTTTAGCCAGACGCTATGTGGCAAAGGAAAATAAAAACCTGTATATAACAGAATTGGGAGAAGTAGTAAATAAAATCATGAAGGAAGCGTTCCCGACTATAGTGGATGTGAATTTCACTGCCAATATGGAGGCACTTTTGGATGGTGTGGAGGAAGGCAACATTAATTGGAAGGTCGTGGTGTCTAATTTCTATCCGGATTTGGATGCGGCGGTTGCCCATGCGGAGAAAGAACTTGAACAAGTAAAAATAGCAGACGAGGAATCCGATGAAATTTGTGAGAACTGCGGGAAAAATATGGTGATTAAATATGGTCCCCACGGCAGGTTCTTAGCATGCCCGGGATTTCCCGAGTGCCGTAACACCATGCCTTATTTTGAAAAAATCGGAGTTGCCTGCCCCAAATGCGGCAAGGATATCGTGTTAAAGAAGACAAAAAAGGGAAGAAAGTATTATGGCTGTATCGATAATCCGGAATGTGATTTTATGGTATGGCAGAAGCCAAGTCAAATCAAATGTGAAAAATGTGATTCTCTGATGCTAGAAAAAGGCAATAAATTAGTATGTTTGGATGAAAAATGCGGGAATGTTATAGCAAAACAGGAAAATACATAAGAATTTTCAGAAATTATATATAAAATATACAAAATTAAAAAAAATGGATTTCTTATGCATTGAAAATCAGATTTATTTGTGGTAAAATAAAAAAAGACTTGAAACTAAAGCGCGTTTTTGGTCAACAGCTAAATGTGCCGTTAACCATGGAGGAATCTGAATGAGCAGTGTAAAGCTACTGGATAAGACCAGAAAAATCGGAAAATTATTACATAATAATAATTCTAGTAAAGTTATATTTAATGATATTTGCAGGGTGATGCGTGAAATTCTAAACTCTAATGTACTGGTTATCAGCCGTAAGGGTAAAGTATTAGGTGTGGGAAGGTTGGATAGCGTTGAGCCGATTAAGGAATTGATTGACCAGAACGTGGGTGGTTTTATTGACCCCATGCTGAATGAAAGATTACTCGGGGTATTATCGACCAAGGAAAATGTTAATTTAGAAACATTGGGATTTGAAGAAGAGGATACAAAACGTTTTCAGGCAATTATTACACCAATCGAAATAGCGGGAGAACGCTTAGGAACACTGTTTATCTATAAGTTTAAAGAGCAATTTGATATCGACGATATCATTCTATGCGAATACGGCACCACTGTAGTAGGACTGGAAATGCTTCGTGCAGTCAATGAAGAGAGTGCAGAGGAAAGCAGAAAAATTGCGGTAGTTAAATCGGCGATATCCACTCTATCTTATTCCGAAATGGAAGCGATCACCTGTATTTTTGATGAGCTGAACGGTATGGAAGGCATTTTGGTAGCAAGCAAGATAGCGGATAGGGTGGGAATTACCCGTTCGGTTATAGTAAATGCACTGAGAAAGTTCGAAAGCGCCGGCGTCATTGAATCACGCTCTTCCGGTATGAAGGGTACTTATATTAAAGTGTTGAATGATGTTGTATTTGAAGAAATTGAAGAATTAAAGAAACAAAACCGCAAGTAGTGAAGTAATTAATTTCATATTGCAAAGGATTGCATATAGTAAAGGGATTTATGGTTGCTCAATAAGTCTCTTTTTGCTTATTTGGGAACTTTTGTTAACTTTGTAAAAGTATATATATAGTGTTGCTCTAACAATAAAATACAAGATAATGGCTTTTTTTACAAATATAATATAAAATGCTTGTGCTTTTTGATAAATAACTTATAATGAAATATAGTAGGTAAAGCATAGCTTTTTTTAGTAATGGAGGGAGTAGTAATATGATAAACACCAATGCGTTTGATTATATTAATGTACTTGATAAAGCGGCTGATGCATCTTGGCAGCGCAATAACGCTATTGCAAATAATATATCCAATGTGAGCACACCCGGCTATAAGCGTCAGGATGTTGCCTTTGAAGGAGAGTTAAAGAAAGCAATCGGGAGAAACAGCAATGTTTCTAATATGGACCAGAGAGTGGCGGGCGTTAAAACCTCGCAGCTGAATCCTGTGACCTATACCGATTTAGCCGGTTATTCCTACCGTTTGGACGGTAATAATGTGGATATTGAAACAGAAAGCGTAATGTTGGCAGAGAATCAAATTAAATATCAGGGATTGCTTGACAGCGTTACCCACGAATTTGCCAATTTGCAGAGAGTAATGAAATAGAGTAGGAGGGAATCAATATGGGAATGTTTTCGGCTTTTAATATTAATGCTTCCGGTATGACTGCGCAAAGATATCGTATGGATATCATTTCAGAAAATGTAGCCAATTCCAACACCACCAGAACCGCGGATGGTACACCCTATCGTAGAAAAGTGGTAACCTTTGAAGAAAAAGGTGCGGGGGCAGCCTTTGGCAATGTATTTAATTCAGCTAAGAATAAATATACAGGCAGCGGTGTTAAGGTGGATGGGGTATACGAGGATACATGGACGGATATGAAACAGGTATATGATCCCAACCATCCCGATGCGGATCAAAACGGATATGTATTTTATCCTAATGTTAATATCGTAGCGGAGATGACTGACCTCATAGATGCCAGTCGTGCCTATGAAGCCAATGCAACGGCCTTTGCGGCAAGTAAATCCATGGCATTGCAGGGATTGAATGTGGGTAAATCATAATAAATAATATTACATATTAGTATTGAGTATGAGGAGGATTTATGGATATTTCTACAACACTGGCAGGTATTAATGCTGAGAATATTATTCAGAATGCAAAGACCATCGGGCTTAATTCTTCTTATGGTATGGTGGGAAGAGTAAAAACACAGGATAGTCTTTCTGCTGATGGTACTATGTTTGATGCTCTGCTTAATACGGCAGTTAATAATATCAAAACAACAAATAGCTATCTGTCCGATGCAGAAAATGAAGAAATAAAATTTGCTATTGGGGAAACAGAAAACCCCCATGATTTAACTATTGCCTTGCAGAAGGCTTCAACGGCTTTGCAATATACTGTTGCCATTAGGGACCGAGTGCTTGAGGCTTACAAAGAAATAATGAATATGCAGATTTAAGACTGGCACTGCCCGAAATCTTGCGAGGTAAGGAGAAATGAATCATGCCGGATAAAATCAAGGAGATTTTGCAAAAGGTATTGGCGTGGTGGAATAAATTCACTGCAAAACAAAAAACAGTTATTATTGGTATCACAGCGGCCGGTGTGTTTACTTTTGTGATACTTATTTATGTGTTTACAAAGCCTCAATTTATACAGTTTCAACAATGCTCAACCACATCCGAGGCAGCAGAGGTGATTGAGATATTGGGTGGTAATAATATCCAATATGAGGTATCCAATGATGGGTTAAGCATTCAGGTTAAAACCAGCCAGTTATCCATGGCTAATCTTGCTCTAGGAGCTGCAGGCTATATGCCTGACGAATATTCTATTAAGGATGCAGTATCCGGTGGGTTTTCGGCCACTCAGGCAGACAAGCAAATTCAATATGTACATTACATGGAAACAAAGCTGGAAAGAGATATCGGTGCATTTGAGTCCGTAAAGACAGCGGCAGTTACCTTACATATTCCGGATCAAACGGGAACCTTGATAGCTACACAAGAAGAATCCAGCGCATGGATTCAACTCACGCTGAGGGACAAATTTACTTCAGAACAGGCCGCAACGGTGGCACGTGCGGTAGCAACCGCATTGGGCAGCCGCTCCACGGCTAATATTACGATTGTGGATACCGAAGCCAATCTTTTATTTTCCGGTGAAGAGGATTATAGTACGGCAGGTGTTGCCAACAGTATGTTAGAACTGCGGTCACAAGCGGAAACCATGGTGGGAGCGGATGTAAAGAAGGTGTTGGTTGGTTCCAAGCAGTTTGACATGGTTGAAGTGGGATGCAGACTGGATATAGATTTTGCCGAATATCAGCGTACCATACATGAATATTATGCAAATGCAGGCCGTGAAGAAGGTATGCTGTCACATCAAGAGCAATATAATGATGAAAATACAAGCGGTGTCGGCGGGATTCCCGGGACCACATCAAATGATGAAACTAATAAAAGCACATATCAATTTCAGGACGGTTCTAATTCCGAAAGCTCTTCCAGTCAGAGCCTTACGGATTATCTGCCCAATGAGCTGATATCCGTGGAGAATCTGCCGGCAGCGATTATTAACTTTGCCAATTCGTCCCTTTCCCTGACAGCTATCAGATATGATGTTATAAGAGAAGAAGACGCAAAGCGGCAAGGGCTTTTAGACGGCATTTCATGGGCAGAGTATAAAATGACCAATGATGTCTATACCAAAATAGAGGTAGATCCTGATTTTTACAGTGTGGTAGCAAATGCCACAGGCATTCCCCAAGAAAGTATAACCATTTTAGCTTTTCAAGTTCCTCAGTTTATTGACAAGGCGGGCATAGATGTTAAAACAACGGATGTTCTTTCTGTTGTGATAATTATCTGTATTTTGGGTTTGCTTGGTTTTGTAGTAATCAAGAGTATGACGGCAAAGAAAGAAGTGGCAGAGGAAGAAGAGCTTTCGGTAGAGAATTTATTACAATCCACACCGGAAATGAATGTGGAGAATATTGAAATTGAAAGTAAATCGGAAACCAGAAAGATGATAGAGAAATTTGTGGATGAGAATCCGGAAGCTGCAGCAAACCTGTTGCGGAACTGGCTGAATGAGGATTGGGGGTAGACAGTACCATGACTAGAATGATGGACGATAAAATGAACGGCTTACAGAAAGCCTCAATATTATTAATTGCCTTGGGGCCGGAACGGTCGGCAGGTGTGTTCAAGCATCTTAAGGAAGAAGAAATCGAAGAACTGACCTTGGAAATAGCAAATACAAGAAGTGTAACACCACAGGCAAAGGAAGATGTAATCAATGAGTTTTATGAGGTTTGCTTGGCACAGCAATATATTGCGGAGGGTGGTATCTCCTATGCCAAGGAGCTCTTGGAAAATGCATTGGGTAATGAAAAGGCAATGGAAGTAATCAGCAAGCTGACAGCATCACTGCAGGTTAAACCTTTTGAGTTTGTACGTAAGACGGATGCGTCCCAGCTGCTTAACTTTATTCAGGACGAGCATCCTCAGACGATTGCTCTTATTTTGTCTTATCTTTCCTCCTCCCAAGCGGCACTTATTATTGCGGCACTCCCTCCTGACAGACAGGCGGATGTGGCAAAGCGTATTGCGGTAATGGACCGAACAAGTCCCGATGTTATAAAGGAAGTGGAAAAAGTGTTGGAATCTAAGCTGGCATCACTGGTAAATCAGGATTACACCATTATTGGGGGTGTGGATGCTGTTGTAGAAATATTAAATACAGTAGATCGTGGTACAGAGAAGCATATTATGGAAACTCTGGAAATCGAAGAGCCGGAATTGGCAGACGAGATACGGAAAAAGATGTTTGTGTTCGAAGATATTTTGCTGTTGGATGATAAAGCAATCCAGACAGTGCTGCGTGATGTTGATAATAATGACCTTGCGATTGCACTTAAGAGTGCGAATGACCAAGTACAGAATGCAATATTCAACAACCTGTCCAAACGTCTTGCTGTTATGATAAAGGAAGATATGGAATTTATGGGACCTGTGCGTATGAAGGATGTAGAGGAAGCACAGCAAAAGATTGTAAATATTATCAGAAAACTGGAGGACGCAGGAGCAATTATTATTTCAAGAGGCGGAGGAGACGAAATCATTGTCTAGTAATTTTTTAAAAAGAGGGACAGCCTTTTTGAGAGAAGAGGAAACTTTTATTATTGATTCCAATGCATTGGTAGCCCAAAAAATCGGTAAGGCGGCAATACATAAAAAAAAGCTTCAGCCCGAAGATGCGGATGGTTTCTCGAGAGGGATTTCAGCCGATGTGCTGGAGGTACTGACAGGGGATGAACAGTCAGTGTTACATGCAGCATCCGGCACAGAAGCCGATATGGAAGAGGAGTCCCGTCAAGGCAGTGTCATAAAGCAGGATATGGGACCGTCTGCGGAAGAGCTTCGTCAGCAGGCGCTTCTTGAAATTGAAAAAATGAAAGAAGAAGCGGCCATTTTACTGGATACAGAGAGAAACAGTACGATTGAGAAGGCAAAAGAACAGGGCTATACGGACGGTTTTTCTAAGGGGATGCAGGAAACGGAAGACATGAAGAAGCAGCTCGTCCAAGAAAAGAGAAACCTAGAAAAGCAGTACGAAGCACTGATAGATGATTTGGAGCCCCAATTTATTGATGCCTTAACAGGAATCTATGAGCATATATTCAATGTGGATTTATCCGGATACCGGGATATTATTGTCCATCTTATAATGGATGCCCTGCGTAAATCAGAAGGGGGAAAAGACTTTATTATCCATGTATCCAAAGAGGATTATCCTTATGTGAGTATGCAGAAAAAACAGATTGCCGCAAATGCTTCCGGCTATCATACATTGGAAATAATCGAAGATATCGGACTTTCCAAAAATCAGGCCATGATAGAAACGGGCGGCGGTATTTTTGACTGCAGTCTGGACACCCAGCTTAGCGAGCTCGGTAAAAAACTCAAGCTGCTGTCTTATGAAAAGTCCGGAGAGGAATAAAGTGGATACGGTTACGGTTGATTTTACTAAATATCAAAAATTAAAGGAATATAGTTATTTTCATAAACTGGGTAAAGTTGTAAATGTAGTGGGCCTTACCATAGAATCGGCGGGACCGGATGCCAGATTGGGAGATATCTGTGAAATCTTTCCAGAGGAAGAAGGAGCAGGTCCGATTAAGGCTGAGGTTGTGGGATTTAAAGACAAAAAGACTCTTTTGATGCCCTATGAATCGGTAGAAGGCATTGGTCTCAACTGTCTGGTTCAAAATATGGGAATGCCCCTCAGCATAGATGTCAGTGATGCTATGTTAGGCAAAACACTTGATGGTTTGGGCAGGGTTACGGGCAGCACAGAAGTAATCAGAGGGACGAAATATCCTGTGGAGGCAATGCCTCCCGATCCCATGAGCAGAGCTATTATAGATGAGGTGCTTTCGCTTGGTGTTAAGGCGGTGGACGGTCTCTTGACGGTAGGAAAAGGACAAAGAATCGGTATTTTTGCCGGATCTGGTGTGGGTAAGTCCACTTTGATGGGTATGTTTGCGAGAAATACGAAGGCGGATATCAATGTAATCGCCCTGATTGGGGAGCGAGGCAGAGAGGTCCGCGAATTTATAGAGCGGGATTTGGGCGAAGAGGGTATGAAGCGTTCCGTGGTGGTGGTAGCCACCTCCGACAAACCGGCTTTGCAAAGAAACAAGGCGGCTAAGACGGCAACGGCAGTAGCCGAGTATTATAGGGATCAGGGAAAGGATGTTCTTTTGATGATGGATTCCCTTACCCGCTTTTCCATGGCACAACGTGAAATCGGTCTGGCAAGCGGAGAACCCCCTGTATCCAGAGGGTATCCCCCCAGTGTATATGCGGAGATGCCAAAGCTGTTGGAGCGGGCCGGCAGGGCAAGCAAAGGTTCCATAACCGGATTATATACCGTGCTGGTTGACGGAGATGATTTTAACGAGCCTATTACCGATACGGCCAGAAGTATTTTGGACGGACATATTGTGCTCAGCAGAAAATTAGGACATAAAAACCATTATCCCGCAATCGATGTATTGCAGAGTATATCAAGGTGCATGAGTCAAATCGTGGATAGGGAGCATAAGCAGCTTGCCGGTAAATTAAAGAGTGTATTGGCTACTTACGGTGAGGCGGAAGATTTAATAAATATAGGTGCGTATAAGGCCGGCAGCAATCCGGCTATTGACACAGCAATCAAAAAGATAGATGCGGTAAACAGCTTTCTGTGTCAGGAAGTGGAAGAGAAATTTGACTATGAGCAGACTTATGAGCTGCTGAAGGAATTATTTGAGGATTAGGGATGGCCAGATTCAGATATAGGATGCAGAGCATATTGGATATCAAAACGAAGCTGGAAACGCAGGCAAAACAGGAGTTTGCTGCGGCAAAGAATGCCCTTGATGTGGAAAAAGAAAAGCTTGCGGCATTAAAAATACGAAAGTCCGGTTATGAACAGAAGGCGGAAAAACTTTTAAAAGGTTCTTTAATGGTGCAGGAGATCGTGGATAATAAATCCGCAATCCTTAAAATGGACGAGTACATAAATGCACAGATGCTTCAGATAAAAGTGGCTGAAAACAAACTGGAGGTTGTTCGGGAGCGGCTAAGGATTGTCATGCAGGAGAGGAAGATGCATGAAAAACTAAAGGAACGTGCTTTTGATGAATTTTTGGCGGAAGAGAAAAGAGAAGAGGGCAAGGAAGTGGATCAGCTGACCAGTTATACCTATGGACAAAGAATACTGGAAAACGTAGGAAGCAATGCCGATATAGATTGAAAGGATAAAGAAGATGGCGAAACAAGCGGATTCTTTTGCAACAGAAAAAACCAAACTGCAAAATGAAAAGAAAAAATTAAGAGCTGACCAGAAGCTTCAAAGGAAAGAAGCCAAAAAGAGGGCTAAGGAAATTGCGGCGCAAGAAGCACAGCTTTCCGAGGATGTGGAAAGCGGTGGCTTTTTTACTTTTCTTGCCACATTGGCAATCATAGCTATTTGGCTGGGAATTGTTGTTGTGGTCATTAAATTAGATGTAGGTGGTTTCGGCTCTAATGTGCTGACGCCGCTTTTAAAGGATGTGCCTGTTATCAACCGGATTCTGCCTTCACCGAAAGAAGATAAACCAAAGGAAATCGAAGATGATGGCGGCTATACCAGTTTGAGTGATGCAGTGGCGCAAATAAAAAGACTGGAAGCGCAGTTACAGCAAGCCCAGACAGAAAGCCTGTCCAAGGATGAGGAAGTTTCCAACCTGAAAGCGGAGGTAGTACGTCTTCAGGAATTTGAAAATAAACAGATAGAGTTTCAGCGTATTAAAACAGAGTTTTTTGAAAATGTTGTATATGCTGAAAATGGTCCCGGACCCGAAGCTTACAGGGAATATTTTGAAGCAATGGACCCCGCTACTGCAGAGTATTTGTATAAGCAGGTGGTAGCGGAGCTGGAAGAGGATAAGGAAATACAGGATTTTGCACAGACTTATTCGGAAATGAAGCCCAAGCAGGCGGCAAGTATATTTGAGTCTATGACGGATAGCCTTAATTTGGTAGCCCGCATCTTAAACACAATGGACGCGGAGCATAGAGGAGCGATTTTGGGAGTGATGGATCCGGATGTTGCGGCAAAACTCACCAAAATTATGAATCCGGAGTCTTAAGTTTCCATTACTTTTGACCGATATAGTAGTAGGCATGTTACCGATCGTCAAAAGCGGTTGGTCAGCCGGCACCTTGAAAACTTAAGAGAGGAGGAATGCGAATGACAAGCACAGCTGTAGCCGCAAGCGGAAGGACCTTTTTTGCAGGACCGGTAGCGGCGGGCACATCGGCAGGTAACGATGTGGGAAACAGTTTCTCTGATGTACTTAAAACACAGAGAAATAACGGAACAACAGCGGAAAAGGAAAGCCCTGCCAGACAGGACGGCAGGATTGACAGACTTTCCGATAGCGGTGGGAAGAATTCCATTAAGACAAAGAATGGAGAGAAAATTTCACCGGAAGATGCCATAGAGCAAGCAGAAAAAGCAGCAGAAGCAATGGCCGGTGAGATGATCACACAGGTTGCGGAGGAAATGGGCATTACAGAGGAAGAGGTATTGCAGATTTTGGATGACCTCAAAATGACCCCCATGGATTTGCTGGATTTAGAAAATCTGCAGGCAGTGGTTCTGGCAGCGGCAGGAGAAACCGATGTAAGTAATTTTGTAACCGATGAACAGCTTTTTTCGGCATTTAAGAATCTGGCATCAGACTTGGAACAAGTTTTAGCGGAGGTATCCGACGCTACGGGACTTGAAAGAGAAGAAGTGAAGGCGGTTTTTGACGGGTTGATGAACTCGGCTAAAACAGAATTGTCTCCGGAAGAAGCAGCACTGGTTCAGGAGGAAACAGTACAGGTTGAAAGCACAGAAGAAACAGATCAAATGAAATCTGTAAAAACACAAAATTCAGAAGCAGTTAATATTGAAACAGAAGACGGTTCTGATATTATGCTGGAAAGAAGCCTTGCAAGGAATGAAGCAGAAAACGGAAAACAGAGTGATTTATCCGGTGAAACGGCACATAATCCCTTTGCACAGAATCTCACAACCGGGAATTTTACACAGAGTTTGCAGGCGGTTCAGGATATCCCCGGTTATTTTACTACAGATACGGAAATGATTCTGAATCAAATTGCGGATTACATGAAGGGACAGATCACCGACGGGGTTTCGGAACTGGAAATGCAGCTTCATCCGGAGAGTTTGGGTAATCTGCATATACGTCTTACGTCTAAGGAAGGCGTGCTAACAGCACAATTTACAGCACAAAATGATACGGTAAAAACAGTGCTGGAGAGCCAGATGATACAACTGAAGGAAACCTTCAAAGAACAGGGTGTTACCGTGGACAATATTGAAGTTACCGTGGAAAGCAGAAAATTCGACCAGAATTTAAGCCAACATCATGACGGCAGCATGAACGATGATAACAACCAAGGCACAAGGCAGAGAAGCAGACGAATCAATCTGGATGCTCTTACAGAAGAAGATATTCTGACCGAGGAAGACCGCATTGCGGCAGAAATGTTACAAGACAGCGGCGGAACCGTAGATTATACGGTATAAAGAAGAAAGGAGAAAAGCGAATGAGTTTAGTAGCACCGGTAGAAGACGGTAAAATAGTATTGGGTACCGAATCCTCGGATAAAGCGAATGGTACAGGCGGGATAAAAGGAAATGGTATGGACAAGGAAGCTTTTTTAAAGCTTTTAGTAGCACAGATGCAATATCAGGATCCTTTAGAGCCAACCTCCAACACAGAATCCATTTCTCAATATGCACAATTTTCACAAGTAGAGTCTTTGCAGAATCTAAGCAGCGGTTTGGATTTACAAAGGGCCAGTGCATTGGTAGGAAAGAATGTATATGTTCAGACAACGGGCAGCAATGGAGATACCAAATATATTTACGGGCAGGTGGATTATGTTACTTATGAAGGGGGAAAGGCATATCTCTATATAAACGAAAACAGATATTCCCTTGATGAGCTTGAAACCATTGTGGATCCCACTTATTATGAAGCGTATAATAAGGCAACGAAATTGGTAAATGGCATCAATAAGCTACCTCATATCGGAGGAGTAGATTTAAGTGACGGAGAAACCATTGATGAACTGGAAGAATTATACAATGGAATGAACGAATATCAAAAGACCTTTGTTGCTAAAGAAAAGGCTGAAGTATTACAATTGTACATCGACAAAATTGCAGAGCTCAGAAAGATTCCGGGGATAGAAGAACCGGGAGATACGGAAGAACCCGGCAAGGACGATGACAATGGAGATGCTTAAATGAGATGAACACAAGGAGGTGCTCACATGAAAGTACCAAATAGCAATTTTCTCTCTATAGAGCAGCTTCAGGATCAGTACTTAAGGCAAACAAACAGGACAGCGGGCGTCAGAAACGAAACCGGGCTTACGTTTCATGAAATATTAAGCAAGAAGCAAACGGATATAACGGAAAGTGCAGAAAATCTTAGATTTTCCAGGCACGCAGTAAACCGGCTTTCCGATCGGAATATCGAGCTGACAAACGGACAGATAGAGCGCTTAAGTGACGGAGCTAAAAAAGCGGGAGAAAAGGGCATACAAGAATCCCTGGTCATTGTGGACGGACTTGCATTCATTGTTAATATCCCTAATAAAACAGTGGTAACGGCAATGGATAGTGCGGAAACAACAGACAATGTATTTACAAACATAGACGGAGCGGTAATAATATAGCCGGACCTTTTTGGGGGCTAGGATTTCCCGACTGACAGAAGGAAATCATGCTTCGTTTTAATAAAATAGGAGGTCATTGATTATGATGAGATCACTTTTTTCTGGTGTATCGGGACTTAAAACACACCAGACCAGAATGGACGTTATTGGTAATAATATTGCAAACGTTAATACAACAGCTTATAAATCCAGCTCTATGATATTCAGCGAATTAATCAGCCAGACAATACAAAGAGCATCGGGACCCAATGCAACAACAGGCACGGGCGGTACCAATGCAAAGCAGATTGGTCTGGGCGTTATGGGTGGTGCCATAAACACCAATATCAGTGCGCAGGGAGCGGCACAATCAACAGGAAATCCTTTTGATATTATGATAGGAGGCAGCTCTTTCTTCGTAGTAAGTAACGGAAGTGAAAACTTCTTTACCAGAGACGGCTCCTTTTATGTAGACGGCGGAGGTAATCTTGCCATGACAAGTAACGGCTTTAATGTTATGGGCTGGCAGGTGGATGAAGAGACCATGACCATTAAGCAGGACACCGTTTCCGCACTTCGTATTATGAATGCTGCAAATATGACATATCCTCCCGAAGCTACTTCTAAGGCTTATGTAGCAGGTATCATTGATAAAAATAATAAGGACGTATCAAGTACCTCGGGTAAGGCAATCAATCTCAACTTTTATGATGCTTTAGGATATGCCTATACGGCAAAGCTGGTGATCAAACAGTCTTCCGAAACCAATGAGTACAGTATTGAATTAAGCAAAATCTTAGATTCTACAGGGAAAGAAATCAATATTGACGGTGCTACCTTTGGTGCGACAACCTCACAGAAGATTAATAATACAGCTACCTTGGATAAAACGGCTTATCAGTGGGCAGGCAATGAATTACAGACTATCAGCGGTTCTGTGGTATGCGATATTACCCAGCTGTTTGATGCGACTGCAACAATGGATAATCCCATTCTTGATACGGCAAATGCAGCGGCAATGGCAACCTTGGACGAATTAGCAAAAGCATATGGCTTTGGCGGCTCCACGAAAGACTTTTTGAACCTGACTGTTACCCTGACAAATGATCCTGCAAGCGGGACTACTTTTACAAACGGTACCTATACGGTTCAGCAGCTATTGCATAATCAGGCAAAGGGATTAGAACCTAGTTTTTCCACACCTGAAGCTGCAATTGTTGAGGATATCGAGAATTTCAGTTTGGATTCTTTTGATACCACAGGACGTAACTTTGAGGGTGCGACCTTGGTATATGATCCGGATAAAGGCGGCTTCAAGGGTATAAACGGTGTTGGTACCGTAACAGGTGTTAATCTGGGTCTTTCTGCATTAGGCGGCAATTTCTCGGATATTATGATAGACTTTTCAACCAGCTCTATGTATGACAACAACGGTGCCTGTACGGTAGGAGCTTCGGCAGGTGATACCAAAGGCTTGGGAATGGGACGTAAGCTGGGAGATATGAGCGGTGTATCCATTCAGACAAACGGTATGATTTATGCATCCTATGATAACGGTATGACAAAGCTCTTAGGCCAGATAGCGGTTGCGGAATTCGCGAACGTATCCGGTTTGGAAAAAGCAGGCGAAAACCTGTACTCAGCAACCTTGAACTCAGGTGAATTCGATGGCATCGGAGTGGATATTACAGCAAACAGCGGTAAAATGTCAACCGGGCAGCTTGAAATGAGTAATGTTGACCTCTCTGCGGAATTTACGGAAATGATAACCACACAGAGAGGGTTCCAGGCCAACAGCCGTATCATTACGGTATCGGATACCCTTCTGGAAGAGTTGACAAATTTAAAGAGATAGTGCATTGACACATATGGGAAAGGGCAGCCAGTTTCTGTCTGCTCTTTTTGTTATTTGGCTATGTAAACATAGCCGGGAGGAGTGGGGTATGATTGAAATTACAAAAATGAACGGGCAAACGGTTTTGATTAATCCCGATTATATAGAAACGGTAGAGGAGACACCGGATACGGTTATGACACTTAGCTCAGGAAAAAAAATTATTGTAAAAGAAAGTAGACAAGACGTGAAAAATCTAGTAAAATTGTATAGAAAGGATTTTTTTGCAGGTTCGTGTGAATGATTTGACATATTCATACAAATATAGCAAAAAGCGGAAGGTGGATTCTAGTGGATATTGCAACAATATTAGGCTTAGTTATATGTTTTGCTATGGTTCTGGTGGGTGTTGCTACCAGTGGCGGTTTACAGGCTTTGCCGGATTATATTGACTACCCATCTATAGCAATTACGTTTGGTGGCGCCTTTTCGGCTGTTTTAGCATCCACTTCTATTAAGGCGTTTTTTAATGGATTTAAGAGTTTTTCACTTGTGCTAAAGGTTCCACAAAATAAAACGGCTGAGATTATTAATACTATTATAGAATTATCCAATGTAGCCCGGAAAGAAGGTTTACTTTCTTTGGAGGAAGCTACCGGAGATTTGGAGGATGAATTTTTAAAGAAAGGAATCCTTCTTATTGTAGACGGTACAGACCCGGAATTGGTGCGTGCAATTATGGAGACAGAGCTTATCAGCATGGATAATAGGCACAAAGCTACAATAACGTTTTGGGAAGACATTGGTTCCATGGGACCTGCCTGGGGTATGATTGGTACTTTAGTAGGTCTTGTTAATATGCTTAATAACATGGATGATGCCGGAAGTATCGGTACCAATATGGCTACTGCATTGATCACAACACTGTACGGCTCCCTGCTTGCTAATATGTTATGTATTCCGGTTGCCAATAAACTTAAATCACATAATGAAATAGAAATGATGCAAAAGGAAATTGCAATAGAAGGGCTATTATCCATACAAGCCGGAGAAAACCCTCGAGTAATTGAAGAAAAACTGAAGTCCTTTATGGCACCTGCTGAACGTATGGCTGCCGATAATGACGGAGGTGAGGAGAATGGCTAAACGGAAAGAAGATACACCAGCACCGGGAGCGCCTGCTTGGAT
>CAZJAS010000029.1:0-24606 GCA_964544135.1 uncultured Clostridium sp.
TAAAGAGAGAATTAGAAAATGCTTATGGTACGGGTTGGGCATGGAACTGGTATACGGAATCTTCATCGGTATCGTAGTATTTTTTAATGCAGAGAGGATTATGGGGCTTTTTACGAAACAAGAAGGAAGCGATATGATTGTAATCGGTACCCTCTATTTACAATTTATGGCTTTTATCTATCTGTTACCTGGCGTGACAAATTGGCTTCAGGGTTATATCAGAGGATTCGGTAAAATGAATGTATGCCTTGCCGCTACCTTTATCCAGATGGTGGGGAGAGTGATTGCTAGTGCATTTTTAATTCCGGAATACAGGATACCGGGGGTGGCATATTCCTGTCTGATAGGATGGATATTCATGCTTTTATTTGAAGCACCGTATTTTTTATTTCACAAAAAGAAATGGTTTTTAGAGATATCGGATAGAAACAGTATGGACGGATAGCGTGAAATAAAGCATTTCACGATCTTGATTTGTATGTCCGCTAAAGCGGACAGATGGGAGTTAGGGTGTCAAGAAAAAACACTTGACACCCTAATCTTTTTATAGTATGCTTTCTTAGGTATCACGGGCTTGAACGTAGAAAGGCATTTTAAAAATGGAAAAGATTTTTGAACAAGGTCTTCTATATGATTTTTATGGTGAACTATTAACCAAGCATCAACGTAAGGTTTATGAGGATGCGATATATCATGATATGTCACTGAGTGAGATTGCAGAAGAAATCGGTATCAGCAGACAAGGGGTCCATGATTTAATCAAACGTTGTGATAAGGCATTACTTGAATATGAAGAGAAGCTGCATTTGTTGGAACGCTTCACCGAGGCAAAACAGACAATTGGTGATATTATAGAGTTGACACAAGAGGCGATGCAGGTTGATTCTAAGGAGCAGATAGAAAAACGGCTTCTTGCAATCAGACAGTTGAGCAAACAGCTTCTTCGGAAATTATAGAAATTACGATGTGATATGAGGAGTGCATATGGCATTTGAAAGTTTAACGGATAAACTACAAAATGTATTTAAAAACTTAAGAAGTAAGGGCAGATTGACCAAGGAAGATATTAATGCGGCGCTCAAGGAAGTAAAGATGGCTCTTTTAGAAGCCGATGTAAACTTCCGTGTGGTAAAGCAATTTATTAAATCGGTTGAGGAGCGTGCATTAGGAGCAGATGTTTTAAACGGATTAAATCCGGGTCAGATGGTTATTAAGATAGTAAATGAAGAGATGATTGCCTTGATGGGATCGGAAACTACTGAGATACAGATGCAGCCGGGCAAGGCTATCACGGTTATTATGATGGCGGGTTTACAGGGTGCAGGTAAGACCACAACCACCGCAAAGATAGCGGGAAAGCTAAAGCTTAAAGGCAAAAAATCCTTATTGGTTGCCTGTGATATTTACAGGCCTGCCGCGATAGAACAGCTGCAGGTAAACGGCGCAAAGCAAGAAGTTGAAGTTTTTTCCATGGGAACGAACCACAAGCCTGTGGATATTGCATTGGCGGCATTGGAGCATGCGGGAAAGAACGGTCAGAATGTGGTGATTTTGGATACTGCAGGACGTTTGCATATTGATGGGGAAATGATGGCAGAGCTTCAGGAAATCAAGTCAAAGGTTGATGTGCATCAGACTATTTTAGTAGTGGACGCCATGACCGGTCAGGATGCTGTTAATGTAGCTAAGGAATTTGATGAAAAAGTCGGCATAGATGGTGTAGTCTTATCCAAGATGGATGGTGACACCCGAGGCGGTGCGGCACTTTCTGTAAAGGCGGTTACCGGCAAGCCTATTTTATATATCGGTATGGGAGAAAAGCTTTCCGAGCTGGAGCAGTTTTATCCGGATAGAATGGCAAGCCGTATCTTGGGAATGGGTGATGTACTGTCTTTGATTGACAAGGTACAAGCCAATATAGATATTGACGCGGACAAAGAAAAAGAAATGGCTGCCCGTATGAAAAAAGGTAAATTCGATTTTGAAGATTACCTTGAAAGTATGAAGCAGATGAAAAAGCTGGGCGGGCTTTCAGCAGTGCTGGGGATGATGCCCGGTATGGGAAGTAAAATGGGAAACCTGGACTCCATGGTGGATGACAAACAGCTTGCTCATATGGAGGCAGTAGTACTATCCATGACACCCAAGGAGCGAAGAACACCTAAGCTTCTGACTCCCCAGAGAAAGCACCGGATTGCAAAAGGCGCAGGCGTTGATATTGCGGTAGTAAACCGATTTATCAAACAATTTGAGCAAAGCCAGAAGGTGATGAAGCAGTTTGGCGGGGGCGGTAAGCGTAAAGGCTTTGGTATGGGCGGTTTTCCCGGTATGGGAAAAGGCGGCTTCCCTTTTTAACAAATTCAGCAAGATATTGGATTCTTAAAAGTCCTTATCATATATAAATTAAAATAATAAAAAGCATTTATGCGGAGGTGAAAAAATGGCAGTTAAAATCAGATTAAGAAGAATGGGACAAAAGAAAGCTCCTTTTTATAGAATTATTGTTGCAGATTCCCGTTCTCCCAGAGATGGTAGGTGTATAGCAGAAATCGGCACTTATGATCCCAGCACAGAACCCAGTACATTCAAAATAGACGAAGAACTGGCAAAGAAGTGGTTAGCTAACGGTGCACAACCCACCGAGGTTGTTGGCAAGCTTTTCAAGATAGCAGGTATTGAGAAATAATTTTGAGAAGAGATTTCAAGAATGGTTATCTTGTAGGCGTGTCTGGAGGTGGATTATGAAGGATTTAGTTGAAGTAATTGCAAAAGCACTTGTTGATAATCCGGATGAAGTTGTTGTAACAGAAAAGACAGAAGGTAGAAATGTCTCTATTGAACTTCATGTTGCTGCGGCTGATATGGGAAAAGTAATCGGTAAGCAGGGAAGAATTGCAAAAGCGATTCGTTCTGTTGTGAAGGCGGCTTCATCCAAAGATAATAAACGAGTGGATGTAGAAATTATTTAATCAAGCGGGGACGTTCCTATGAGCGTCTCTGTTTTGTTAAAACGGGAATAGGAATAGAAAAATGGAAGAAATATTAAAGGTTGGCGTGATTACCTCTACACATGGTGTAAAGGGAGAAGTAAAAGTATTTCCAACAACAGATGATGCAAAGCGCTTCAAACGTTTAAAGCATGTCATATTAGATACCGGAATAGAAAAGCTTACCTTGGAAATTGAAGGGGTTAAGTTTTTTAAAAATATGGTAATTCTTAAGTTTAAAGGTATTGATAATATCGATGATGTGCAAAAATACAGGCAGAAGGATTTATATGTTGAGAGAAAGAATGCGGTAAAGTTGCACAAAGATGAATATTTTATTGCAGATCTGATCGGAATAGATGTGTTTGAAGAGGATGATAAATTTGTCGGCAAGCTGACGGATGTTTTAATTACGGGTGCAAATGATGTATATGTAGTGGAGCTGGCAGAAGACTTTTCCGATACGGAACATACGGAAGTACTGATTCCCGCAATTGCAGATTGCATTATTAATATAGATATAGAAACAAATAAAATGGTGGTACATTTAATGGAAGGATTGTTAGATTAATGAATTTCCATGTAATGACATTGTTTCCGGATATGATATCTTCCGGGCTTTCCCAAAGTATAATAGGAAAAGCAATGGAGAATAAGCATATATCCGTGCAAACAGTGAATATCCGTGATTTTACGGAGGATAAGCATAAAAAAGTGGATGATTATGTCTATGGAGGCGGTGCCGGATTACTGATGCAGGCACAGCCGGTTTATGATGCCCATCATGCCTTATCGGAGAAGATAGGCAGAAAGAAAAAGACAAGGACGATTTATCTGTCACCACAGGGAAGAATCTTTAACCAAAGGCTTGCGGAAGAATTGGCCGGAGAAGAGGATCTTATTTTACTATGCGGTCATTACGAAGGAATCGATGAAAGGGTGCTTGAAGAGATTGTGACAGATTATATTTCCCTTGGTGATTTTGTAATGACGGGTGGGGAGCTGCCCGCTATGGTGCTTATTGATACCATAGCACGTCTGGTTCCGGGTGTTCTAAATAACGATAATTCTGCAAGGGAAGAATCTTTTTCGGGTTATCTTTTGGAATATCCTCAGTATTCACGGCCTGAGATTTGGCATGATAAAAAAGTACCGGAAGTTTTATTGTCCGGTAATCATAAGAATATACGAAAGTGGCGGCAGGAGATGGCGGCGGAAAGAACACGCATCAGACGCCCTGATTTATTTAGTGTATATGAAAGACTGATGGAATGCCGCAAAGTTCTTTTAAAGGACAAGCTGCATCATATCGGGATGCTGGCACTGATTGAAAGAGGACAGGCAAGACTTCTGCACTATGACAGCAGAGGTATCCTTCTATGTGACAGGGTAGGCGGTTCCTATATGCTGACAGTAAAAAGCAAAGAAGCGGGAGAGCGGATTCTGCAGGAGGTTTTTGACAAGGAGCCGGAAAAATCAGCAAAAGTAGAGTTGTTTATAACACATCAAGAGTATATGAATGAGGTTGTACAGAATAAATTCGGTATGAAGCTATTATCGGGCTGCATTCAGATGAGTTATACAAGAAAGGAATCTTTGCCCAAAAAGAATGCGGATATCCGAAAGCTTTCCTTGCAAAACCTTAAAGTCATAAAAGAAAATTATGATTTGGTAGAGGAAGAAGTATTGGCAGAACGGCTTGCAGGTGGATTTCTCTATGGTATATACGTGGAGGATGAGCTGGCAGGTTTTATCGGGGAGCATGAAGAAGGAAGCATGGGAATGTTAATGGTATTTCCTCCATATAGAGGGCAGGGGCTTGCCAAGGTGTTAGAGTCGGATTTGATTAATCGTACCCTGCAAAAAGGCTTTACTCCTTTTTGCCAGATATTTGATGGTAATGAAATCTCGTTGAAATTACAAGAAACATTGGGATTATATTCTGCCAAGGAAAAGGTATGGTGGTTTGAAAAAAGCCAGACAAAATAACACTTGCATTTATGGTATCAATATGATAAAGTATGAATGTTGTAAAAGCGAGATGGTCCTCTGTTACGGATTGTATTAAGAACATCCATTAGAAAAGGAGCAGACAAATGAACGAATTAATTAAAAGTATTGAAACAGAACAGTTAAAAGAAAATGTAGACCAGTTTAGCGTTGGAGATACCGTAAAGGTATATGCTAAAATCAAGGAAGGTGCCAGAGAAAGAATTCAGATTTTCGAAGGTGTTGTAATGAAAAGACAGGGTGGAAGCAGCCGTGAAACTTTTACCGTAAGAAAGAAATCAAACGGTATCGGTGTTGAGAGAACCTGGCCTTTGCATTCCCCCAACGTAGAGAAGATAGAAGTGATAAGAAGAGGTAAGGTAAGACGTGCAAAGCTTAACTACTTAAGAGACCGTATCGGTAAGAAGGCTAAAGTAAAAGAGCTTTTGAAATAAGCTGTAATTAGGCAACTGCAAGAAAGATGTCTGAAAACAAGCGTATCGCCCAGAAGGGAAGTACGCTTGTTTTTTATTATATAGGAAAGTTCGTCCTATAAAATAAAAAAGCTCCGCTAATTGTATTCAAGGCAAAAAAGAGTGGCTTACATTGCATTAAGGTAGTATAATAAGAAAGATGGTTTGTTTATTTTTCTCTTGATATAGCAAAGCGAATAATAAAGTTTGAGAAATAAAAAGGTAAAAAGGATGGGAAGACGTCATAAGGGTTTGAGTTTTTATAGAAAAAAGAAAAAAATTAACGCAGGTCTTGTAAAAGAAATCCTTACTTGGATATTTGGCATTTTTGCATCAATATTTATTGCATTTGTTGTTGTATATTTAGTAGGTATGTCAACCAGTGTGATTGGTGTTTCAATGGAACCGGCATTGTATAACGGACAGAGTGTATTGGTTAATCGTTATGCATATCTGCTTTCTTCTCCAAAGGCCGGTGATATTGTGGTGTTTCTTCCTAATGGCAATAAAAACTCACATTATTATGTGAAAAGAGTGGTGGCAGTACCGGGAGATACCGTACAGATTATCGGCGGTAGGTTATATGTCAACCAAGTACAGGTAGTGGAAGAGGATTATGATAAGATTGCGGATGCCGGTATCGTCGAAAATCCGCTGGTTCTGGGTACGGATGAATATTTTGTACTGGGAGATAATAGGAACAATTCCGAGGACAGTCGTTCTGCCAATATAGGTCCCGTAAAGATAAAGGATATAATGGGCAAGGTATGGTTTCATATGGGAAGTGAAACGGATGGGATCGGATTTGTAAAATAGGAAGGTATGGTTTTTTATGAATTATCAATGGTATCCTGGTCATATGACGAAAGCAAAACGTATGATGCAGGAAGATATTAAGCTGATAGATTTAATTATTGAACTGTTGGATGCAAGAATTCCTCTTTCCAGCAGGAATCCTGATATAGATGAGTTGGGAAAAAATAAGTCTAGGATTGTCTTACTGAATAAAGCGGATTTGGCAGATGCCGGATATAATAAACAGTGGTCGGAATATTTTAAGAAAAAAGGGTTCTATGTATTGGAGATCAATGCAAAAACAGGTGCGGGAATGAAAGCGATTCAGGGATTGGTACAGGAAGCTTGCCGTGAAAAGATTGAACGGGATCGGAAGCGGGGAATTATAAACCGGCCTGTGCGTGCCATGGTTGTGGGGATTCCCAATGTAGGAAAATCCACCTTTATTAATTCCTTTGCAAAAAAGGCTTGTACTAAAACCGGTAATAAGCCGGGGGTGACGAAAGGGAAGCAGTGGATTCGATTGAATAAATCCCTTGAATTATTGGATACACCGGGAATATTATGGCCTAAATTTGAAGACCAAACGGTAGGTATGCGAATTGCATTTATCGGTTCTATGAATGATGATGTTATTATTATGCAGGAAATGGCAATAGACTTGATTTGTGCCATAGCCCATAAGTATCCCAATGTGTTTACCAACAGATATGGAATCGATACGGATGAAATATTAAAAGAGATTAAGAGTATTTCTACCGGTGAAGATTTAACGAAGGAAGAAGAAACAAAAAAAATGGCATACCGGATACTAAGAGAGATTGCCGAGATTAGAAAATGCTATGCAAAAGCACAGGAATTAGATTATGATAAGGCGGCAGCCATTTTTGTAGATGATTTCAGAAGCGGAAGCCTGGGCAGAATTACACTGGAATATCCCACGGAAGCAGACTTGAATATATAGCAGAATGGAGTAAGGAATCATGAAGAGTAAAGTTTTGAAGGAGATTTTAAGTACTAGTTTGTATCTTTTATTTGTACTGGTTATGACTTATTTAGCCATTCATTTTCTTGGACAGCGTACGATTGTAAAGGGATCTTCTATGGAACCGACCTTGTACGGAACAGATCTTATCGATTCGGATAAAAAAGGAGATAATTTGATTATCGATAAGATTACTTATCGCTTTGGAGACCCCAAAAGGTTTGATATTATTGTTTTTCCATATCGGTACAGTGACGAGCTTTATATTAAAAGAATCATCGGTTTACCCGGAGAAACAGTGCAGATAGATACTGCAGGCAATATTTATATCAACGGGGAGCTGCTGCAGGAAGGATACGGCAAGGAGGTTTTGTTGGATCCGGGCAGAGCGGCGGAACCGATTCTATTAGGTGATGATGAATATTTTGTAATGGGGGATAACCGCAATAACAGTGCGGACAGCAGAACACAGAGTGTGGGTAATGTACATAGAAGCGAGATTGTAGGAAGGGCCTGGATCAGAATCTGGCCGCTTAGCCGGTTTGGATTGTTAAAACATCAGTAAAATCATAAACCAAATCAGGAAAGGCGTGGATGTAGTTATGGAACAGAAGGTCTTAGAAATAAAGGAGATTTTTCAGGCAGCCGAAATAAAGGAGCTGCCTGAACTTATATTGCTATATGCACAGGATGGGCGAAACGGTGTACAGGCTCAGATTGTTTCAGCTAAAAAAAAGCTGACTGCGTTAGAAGCCGAAAAAAAGCGCTCGGAGGCTATGAAGCAATATGAATACAGGTATAGTACATTAGGTTTTGTATGCGGCATTGATGAAGTAGGAAGGGGACCTCTTGCCGGTCCTGTGGTAGCCGGAGCGGTGATCCTGCCAAAAGATTGTGACATTTTATACCTAAATGATTCCAAGCAACTCTCCGAAAAAAAGAGAGAGGAGCTTTATGACATTATTATGGAACAGGCGATTGCCACAGGTATCGGCTATGTCTCTCCCGAGAGAATTGATGAAATCAATATATTGCAGGCTACCTATGAGGCTATGCGGGAAGCGGTGAGCAAGCTTTCGGTTGAACCGGATGTTTTATTAAATGATGCGGTTACCATTCCTTTACTGCAGATCAGACAGATACCTATTGTAAAAGGAGATGCGAAGAGCATTTCCATTGCCGCAGCGAGTATAATCGCAAAAGTGACAAGAGACAGACTTATGGTAGAGTATGACAAAATATTTCCGGAATACGGGTTTGCCGGAAACAAGGGATATGGTGCGGCAGTACATATAGAGGCTTTGAAAAAATACGGACCTACTCCGATTCACCGCAGAAGCTTTATTAAAAACTTTATGAATGACTAAATCTCATACGGAAGAATGTAAAGAGCAGATTTATTAAAATTACCTAAGGAGGTATGAATCATGAAACTTTCTGAGATTTTTAAGATTAATATAAAAAATACAGACAGCATACAGGATGCCCCCAAAACAGATTCTGCTTCCGCAGAGCGTATCAATAGGCAAATTAAGTCATTAACACCCGGAAAACAGCTGCAGGGAGAGATTATAGAAAGAAACGGTAATGAAGTAAAGATAAAACTGGCAGGAGATTTGGTTATAAGTGCCCGAATGGATCGGGATGTAAATATAGAGGAAGGACAAATCCTTACTTTTGAAGTGAAAAACAACGGAAGCACTCTCTCTTTGAGTCCGCTTTTTACAAATACAAATAATACGGATAATGTAATTAAGGCATTACAGATGGCGAACCTCCCTATTAACGAAAAAACAATAAGCATGACTGAAATCATGATGCAACAAGGGATGAGTGTGAATGAAAAGTCACTGCAGGGTGTGTTTCGGGATATCATGTTAAATCCGGGAACGGCAGTGGTCAATATTGTGCAGCTTCATCAGATGGGTCTGCAGGTGAATGCCGGCAATCTGCAGCAGATGGAAAACTATAAAGCATTGGCTCATCAGCTTGTTAAGGGTATGACGGATGTACTAAAGGAGCTGCCCATAGCTTTTGGGGAGTTGTATGTAAAGGAAGGTGCACCGGGAGCCCTGCAGATGTATAGTCAGCTTATTAAGAATTTGCTGCCGGATACCTATAATAGCGGGGAAGGTGGGGCAGATACAGCCCTCCAGTCTGATGCGGCGGGTGAATTTATTCAAAATCCCGCAGGTGGTACTGCTGCTGCGGAAGACGGTATTATGCAGTCTCAGGCATCGGCCGAACATGAGGAGGCCTTATTACAGACCGATACCAAAATGCAAACTATGGAACTGCCGGTGTCCGAATTACTTTCCCAAAAGGAATGTGCAAATTTGGCGGATTTCATTTCGGCAATCCCAGAAGATAGCTATCCCGAAATGAAAGAATTGGTCGGGCAGATTTTACAAGGGAATGCGGATACCACAGAGGTTTTAAAGGCTTTATCACAATTGTACTCAGAAACGGATATCAGGCTGCATGTTGCACTTGCGGATATATTCGGGAGCGGGGAATACAATAAGCTGTTAGAAGCAGCCGTATTAAAGCAGTGGTCAATAGAGCCGTCTCAAGTTATGGAGAACAGAGAAGTGGAAGAGCTTTATACCAGGTTAGTAAATCAGCTTAAGGGTATGAAGGATGTATTGGATGAAAGCGGTGCAGGACAAAGCAGCGCGGCAAAGAATGTTACTAATTTAAGTCAAAATATAGATTTTATGAATCAAATGAATCAAATGTATACCTATGTGCAATTACCACTTAAGATGAATAGTAAACATGCAAACGGTGAATTGTATGTTTATACCAATAAGCGATCTCTGGCTGAAAAGGACGGTAATGTCAGTGCATTTTTGCATCTGGATATGGAGCATTTAGGTCCGGTGGATGTTTATGTGGCAATGCAAAACCAAAAGGTAACTACTAAATTCACATTATGTAACGATGCAATGCTGGATTTTCTGAACAGCCGCATTCATATATTGAATGAGCGCTTAAGTAAAAAAGGGTTTACGATGCAATGTGAGATGAAGGTAAGAGAAGAGCAGGAAAAAGAGGAAAATCCCATAGATAGAATCTTGCAGGCAGATAAAAATACCACATTGCTGTCCCAGCATGCTTTTGATGTGCGTGCATGACGGATATTCGACTATAAATATAACATGTGTATGTAAGAAGCCGGAAGGGAGCAGGATGGAAGAAAAAAAGAAAGTCAAACAGGCCATAGCGTTGGAATATAATCCCGATGAAGAAGCTCCCAAGGTCATTGCGACCGGTAAGGGTGCGTTGGCAGAGCGGATTATCGAAAAAGCGAAAGAGGCTAAGGTACCTCTGCATCAGGACAACAAATTAGCGGAAACTCTTTCTCGTTTGGAGATAGGAGATATGATTCCGCCGGAGCTTTATGAAGTTGTTGCGGAAATTTTAGTATTTGTAGATTCAATGGATAAAATTAAGGGTAAAATGAAATAAGAGCAGTCTTAAGAAAATAATAAGAAATAATTAATTTCATAACAAAATATAAATGTTATTCTATTAAGAAGTGTTTATAATTTTAAGCACCCCAGGAGGTAAGAAAGTGAAAAAAGTACTGGTAATATTCGGAGGATGTTCTACGGAATACGAAGTGTCATTGGTATCCGCGTCAGCGGTTATGACGGCTATTGACAAGGAAAAATATGAGGTAATGCACCTGGGGATTACTCCTGATGGGCGTTCCCTTTTTTATGAAGGAGAAGTCGATAAAATAGCGGAAAATAAGTGGCAGGAGGATAATTGCTATCCTGCAACAATTTCTATCAGCAGGGACCAAGCAGCGCTCTGGGTGGACAAGGCCGGTGAATTAATAAAAATCCCATTTGATATTGCATTTCCCGTACTTCATGGAAAATACGGTGAAGACGGTACGATACAGGGTTTATGTGAAATGGCAGGTATACCCATTGCAGGCTGTGGTATGGAAAGCTCTGTATTAGGAATGGATAAGCATCTTGCTCATGTTCTGGTATCCCTTCATGACATCCGAGTGCCTAAAAGCGTATGCCTTGATGAATATGAGGAATATAAAGAGAGGGAGAATGAAATCCGCTCATTGGGTTTACCTGTATTTGTAAAACCGGTCCGCGCAGGCTCTTCTTTTGGAATCAGTAAGGTTATGGAAGAAAACGAAATGCAAGAAGCTATAAAAGAAGCATTTTCACATGATTCACAAGTGGTAATTGAAGAGGCAATAAGCGGCTTTGAGGTAGGATGTGCCGTAATGGGTAATAAAGAAATTGTAATAGGGCGAGTGGATGAAATAGAACTTTCTCAAGGCTTTTTTGATTATGAAGAAAAATATAATTTAAAAACTTCCGCCATTCATATGCCGGCGAGAATTACATCAGAAGAAGAAGAAAAAATAAAATTAACAGCGGGCAGGATATACCGGATCTTGGGATGTAAAGGATTTACCCGTGTGGATATGTTTTTAACCGAAGAGAAGAATATAGTGTTTAATGAGATCAATACAATTCCCGGTTTTACTCCTCATAGTCGCTATCCCAATATGATGAAAGGAATCGGGTTGGAATTCAGAGATGTTGTGAATGAAATCATACGTCTTGCGGAGGAATCATAATGCGTCAACTGCGATTAAAAGAAAAGGATACCGAATATGCTTTTTTGAGCCTGGGTATGGATCATGAGGAAAAGGTAGAGCATATCAGAAAGTATATTACCGAGCATGAATCAGAGATAAGAGGGCATTCTTTTTGCGAAGAGCCCATATGGTTTGAAAATGGGGCAGTTCTTTATAAGGTTGGTTTTGTGCCCTGCATAGAAGAAGCAGT
Organism: uncultured Clostridium sp.; assembly: GCA_964544135.1. Classification (GTDB taxonomy): domain Bacteria; phylum Bacillota; class Clostridia; order Lachnospirales; family Lachnospiraceae; genus Acetatifactor. Next base: position 12,059 of record CAZJAS010000029.1, read on the forward strand.
CATAAGCCTGCCGGATCAAGGCAGTGTATTTGCATCCGGAAGTAAGGGAGGATTTATTGTTGCAGCACAATATGAGAATAAAGAAATTAGATGATTTTAAATGGATAGCGGCTATTTTGGTGGTGGCAAATCATACATCTCCATTGGATAGCATCAATTTTACGGCGGATTTCCTTTTATCGAGAGTTCTTGCCAGAATAGCGGTACCTTTCTTTTTGATGGTAACAGGTTATTTTGTACTTTATGCCGCAATGCGGGAGGATAGCGGTATAAGGAGAATCCTGCATGCAATTAAAAAGACGGGATTTTTATATCTGGCAGTGACCATTCTATATTTGCCGGTACAGATTTATAAAATAATAAAAGAGCCGTCAACACCTGCTGCATTATTAGGGAATGCTCTTAGAGCAATTTTTTTTGACGGTACTTATTATCATCTATGGTATCTTCCCGCAGCGATAATCGGACTTCTTCTTACATACCTTCTTTTGCGGTATGCTAAAGGGGCTGCATTTGGAATTTCTATTGTTTTATATGGGATAGGAATGCTGGGTGACAGCTATTATGGTCTTGTGGAGCAGATTCCCTTTTTAAAGGGAATCTATGAAGGCATGTTCCGTATATTTTCCTATACCAGAAACGGAATATTCCTTGCACCGATCTTTTTATTGCTGGGATATCAATTATCAGTTAGAAAGAATGAAAGATTGGAATCAGTAAATAGGAGTCAAGCATTAAAAGCATTGCGCAATGCCATTATTTGCCTTCTTTTTATGTGTGCAGAGGGAATTTTGCTGCATGTTTATCAGATGCAGCGACATGACAGTATGTATCTGATACTTCCTGTGCTAATGGGATATTTATTTTGGTATCTGCTATTACATGATAATAAGGAGAAGCAAAAAGGAAGATGGCAGAGCTTTTATCTGAAAGGACCTATGCTGTTATATTTTCTTCATCCCTTTGTCATACTGATGGTAAGGGCATTTGTTAAGGTTACAAAGCTTAATTTTATATTGGATATCAGCATAGTGTATTTTCTGGCGGTACTGTTTGGAAGCCTTGTTGCCGCATATTGCTGCGTATGGCTGGGACAGCGGATACCGTGGTTTCGTAAAAGGAGGAATTGACTGTGTATAGACAAGAGAAGCCGGGGCGGGCATGGCTGGAGATTTCTCTGGATAATCTCAGGTGGAATTACAGGGAGCTATTAAAAATTATGCCGGAGGGATGCAGCTGTATGGCTATCGTTAAGGCAGATGCCTACGGACATGGCGCTGTCAGAGTTGCGGAAGCATTGAGCCGTGAGGGCTGCGATGCTTTTGCCGTTGCTTCCTTAGAGGAAGGTATTGATTTAAGGGTTGCAGGATTAGAGGGCAATATATTTATCTTGGGATATACCATGCCCAGGGACTCCTTTTTACTTCATAGATATGATTTGATTCAAACCATTGTGGATGAGGAATATGCAAAAGCATTGGCCGCTACTCCCTATCCGGTTCGAGGACATTTGGCAGTGGATACGGGTATGAATCGATTGGGAATCTCCTACAAGAACATGGAGGCAATTCATAGAGTGCTTCATATGCCCGGACTCAATGTGGAGGGTATTTACTCTCATATGAGCGTGGCTGACAGTTCATTGGAAGAGGACCGCAAATTTACACAAAAGCAAATTACTGATTTTATGTCTTTGAAAGAGCAGCTTAGTAAATCAGGATATGAAAATTTGGAATATCATATGCAGAGCAGCTATGGTCTCTTATCTTATCCCATGCAGGGGATGAAGTACGCCAGAATGGGTATTGCATTATACGGATGTACCAGCAATCATCCCGAAGAGCATTTTGATGTACCTCTGAAACCGGCTCTTTCATTGAAGAGCAGAATCGGCTGTGTAAGAACCGTGGAGACGGGAGAATTTGTATCCTATGGCCGAACCTATGAAGCGATGGAGGTCAGAAAGATTGCGGTACTGGCAATCGGATATGCAGACGGTTTGCCAAGGAGCCTTTCGGGGCAGGGGTGCGCCCTGGTACGAGGCAAAAGGGTTCCTATTGTGGGTCGTGTCTGTATGGATCAGACCATGCTGGATGTAACAGAGGTTGAGAATGTGGAAGAAGGAGATATCGCCACTCTGATAGGCAGGGACGGACAGGAAGAAATCAAAGCTTCCTATTTGGCAATGCAGGCAGGCACCATCACCAATGAGCTTTTAAGCAGGTTGGGCGGACGATTGACTAAAACCTATCCATCATAAAGGTCTTAAAGCGGAGGATATTATTTGACAGAAAGAAATACCAGAATAATCGGAGCAGAGAAGGAAAAATTGGCTGTGCAATATCTGTTTCAAAGAGGATTTCAGATAAAAGAAGTTAATTTTCGCTGCAGGCAGGGAGAAATAGATATTATCGGCTTTGATGAAGGATATTTGGTGTTTGTAGAGGTAAAATACAGGAGCAGCAAGTATTTTGAAAATCCTCTTGCAGCGGTGGGTAAGCAAAAGATGCGTAAAATTTGCAGAGTTGCTGATTATTATCGCTTCACAAAGGGAATGAGAGCCGATGTACCGGTCAGATATGATGTTGTCGGTATATTGCAGGAAGAAATTGTATGGATTAAAAATGCATTTTCCCATATATATGCGCGAGGATAGAGTATGATTATTGTCAAAAATAAGAAAAATTATAAACGAGGTATGAAGTTTGAACAAAGCGGAGTTGTCATATATTTGACTTTTCCCGCATTCTCCCATACCGGGCAGGTGAATCATTTATTTTCCACCAGATTTGGGGGGATCAGCGAAGGTATTTATGCCACTATGAATTTCAGCTATACCAGAGGGGACAAAAAAGAATCGGTGGACGAGAATTTTAACCGGATTGCTCGGGTTCTTTCATGTGAGAGTTCAGATTTTGTCTGCTCCGACCAGACGCATACTACCAATATCAGAATCGTAACCGGTAAAGACCGGGGAAAAGGGGTAAAAAAACCCAAGGATTACCGAGATATAGACGGTCTACTGACCGATGAAGAGGGGATTGCGCTTGCCACCTTTTATGCTGATTGTGTACCTATATATTTTATGGATGTGAAAAAAAGAGTCATAGGACTTGCTCATTCCGGATGGAGGGGAACAGCAGGGCGGATAGGAGAAAAAATGATTTCTCTTATGCAAGAAAATTATGGTTGTGAGAAAAAGGATATACTGGCAGCAATCGGACCTTCTATCTGCGCGGACTGCTATGAGGTTTCTGAAGATGTAGCAATCGTATTTAAAAGTGAATTCGGTGATACAGTGTTAAAGGATGGAAGGGAAACAGGAAAATATCAGCTTGATTTGTGGAAAGCCAATAAAATGATATTATTAGAGTCTGGTCTAACATCATCTCAGATATCAATGGCAAATATTTGTACCTGCTGCAATGACAAAATATTATATTCTCACAGGGCAAGTCAGGGAAAGCGCGGAAACCTGGGTGCCTTTATCATGTTAAAAAATACAACTTTGGAGGAATTAAATGGCTAACATACTGGTTTGTGACGATGATAAAGAAATTGTAGATGCAATAGAAATATATTTACAGCAGGAGGGGTACATCATATTTAGGGCTTATGACGGAGAGGAAGCCATGCGGATTATACAAAAGGAAGATATCCATCTTTTAATTATTGATATTATGATGCCTAAATTAGATGGAATCAGGGCAACGCTGAAGATAAGGGAATATAGCAGCATTCCGATTATCATGCTTTCTGCAAAATCAGAGGATAAGGATAAAATATTAGGACTCAATGTTGGCGCTGACGATTATGTGACGAAACCTTTTAATCCCCTGGAGCTTATTGCAAGGGTAAAATCAAACTTACGCCGTTATACCAAGCTAGGCAGTCTGAACATAGATGATAATGCTATTTTTACAATCGGTGGTTTGAGTATGAATGATGATACGAAGGAAGTAACGGTGGACGGAGAGCCGGCGAAGCTTACGCCTATTGAATACAGTATCTTGCTTCTTTTGGTTAAAAACCCGGGCAGGGTTTTCCCTCTGACTAAGATATATGAGAGTATCTGGAATGAGGAGGCAATCGGTGCGGATAACACAGTAGCGGTTCATATTAGGCATATTCGGGAAAAAATCGAAATAAATCCCAAGGAGCCAAAATATTTAAAGGTGGTTTGGGGTGTTGGATATAAAGTAGAGAAACAATAAAAGGGAGACTACGTTGAAAAAACAAAAGGGATTAACTATAAAAAACAGTATACTTTTGCACGGGTTGCAGCAGCTTTTTGCATTTCTGGCTTTTGCTTGCTTTTTGATGCTGTTTTCTTGCTCTTTTGTCAGTATCAAAGGATACAACACAGATAATTTAAGATATAACTGGGAAATATTTTCAGAAGAGACAAGCTTCAAAGATACCAATACCTTTGATTATATGCTTATGAATTCCTTGCAGGAAATTGTCCGTTATAATGTGGCAAAGAGCCAGCTTGAAATAGACGGAGTGTACGACGGTAAAAAAATAATAGATATAAAGGCATTTGTGAATCGTAAAAATGATTTGCAAGAGGAAGTGAATACAGATATAGACAGTACAAGTATTGAGTACGAAAATGCAGAGACCGTAACCTTCTATTTAGAGAGTGAATTAACGGCATACTATCGGTTGGAAAAATTACTTAAATGGGAAAAGTATGGTGTTAATTACATAATTAAGGACATACCGCTAAGTACTTTTTTTTATTATTACGACAGCGGATGGGATACTCTACAATCATATGACGGAAGGATAACTGTTGAGCAGAAAAAAATTCTGTATGAATATTTAGGTCTTTGGGCTGATATATTGTTTGAAAATAGTATTGGTATAGAAAAGGGTTTTGAAGAGTCAATTAAAATTGATTATTTTAGTAATGATAATGCCTCATACACAGAATATGATATAAGATTTTTGCAAGCATTAGCCGAGGTCTTATTAAGTGACAATCAGGTGGAAAATGTTTATGTGGATACTTCTACAAATGAGGTTATCATACAAGTAAGGATGTTAGAAGAACGCTATGCCCCGGAGTATTGGGATTCTATCATACGCTGTGCAGACAACTGGGCAGAATATTGGCAGCTAACTTCCTGGTTGGAACAGGCAGTCAATGATTTGGCATATAATTATAATGAGTATTTGGATTTTAATGAGCGTTACAGGGAAGGCGAAACCAATATTGTTTATGCGTTTGAGATGACAATGATGGGAGAAACAATCAGAATTAATAATTTTAATAATACGGGAAGTCAGTATCATGAGAATCAAAATCTCATGCGTGATTTTAATGAAGCTTCGTTGGACGAATTTTTTAAAACACAGTATGGAAAATATTTAATCTATCGTCCCAATACTATAACATTTGAATCCAATACCGGTATCATTAATGAATCCTATTTATTTGATGTTTTTACCGAGTATCAATATGCTTACCCAGAAACGGCAAAAATATGGATTGCAGTGGATACTTCCTATCCTGTGAAGGATGCGTTTGCAAAAGCAGATGAAGTATATTCTTTTATACATCCGCTTATTTATCCATTGTTGGTGATTGGAATTGTCTGCGGAGTATTGCCATGGTTTATTTTATACTTGTATTTAAGCACTAAAACCGGTTACCGCAGAAAAAAGGGTGAACCGGAAGGAGAATTTACCTTAAGTTGGTTTGATGCCATACCCACTGAAATTTTTCTTTTTCTAGGTATCGGCTTCATGGTGGGTGGTGTTTATTTATTCAATAATATCATAGATTATTATTTTTACGATTATGGTATGTCCTATTTATGTAATAACCGTATCCGTATGGTATTATTATTATCCGGTGCGGGAACCATGTTTAGTATGGTATTATGTTTATTCTGGTACAGCTTTATCAGAAAATGCAGGGGACATATCCTTTGGAAAGGCAGTTTGATTAAAATATTATGGGATCATATTTTGGTTAAACTAATAAAAGGGACTAAAAAAGTTGTAATCAGGATATATGATAACAGTAATCTGTTTTTTAGAAATATCTTGGCTTTCGGCAGTATCATAGCAGTGAATTTAGCTCTCGGTGTACTCTTTTATCGTTACTGGCGTTTTGGAGGCTGGAATTCGGTTAAGCTGTTACTGATCGGTATTGTTTTAATTAATATCTTTATACTTGGCATATTGTTTATGAGCCAGGTGAGAAGGAAAAGGATTATAGAGGGCATTACTAAAATAAGTAACGGGGAAGTAAATTACCAAGTCGGTACAGAAGGCTTGCATGGTGAGGATTTAAAGCTTGCTTTAGCGGTAAACAGTATCGGCGAAGGAATTAAGACTGCAGTAGAAACCTCTATGAAGGATGAGCGTTTAAAAGCGGATTTGATTACCAATGTTTCCCATGATATTAAAACGCCTCTGACTTCTATTATAAATTATGTGGATTTACTCAAAAGAGAAAATATTGAGACCCAACCGATACAAGGCTATATTCAGGTATTGGATGCAAAATCCCAACGTTTAAAGCAGCTTACGGATGATTTGGTGGAAGCATCCAAGATTTCATCCGGAAATATTACACTGATTATGGAAAAAATAGATTTAACCCAACTCATTCATCAGTCTTTAGGAGAATTTTCCGAGAAATTTGAAGAAAAGAATTTAACTGTGATAGAAGGCTTTTCAAGAGATACTATTTATATTGAAGCGGACAGCAGAAGAATTTGGCGTGTGATTGAAAATTTATTTAGCAATATCTATAAGTATGCACTACATGATACCAGGATATATCTGGATATGGGCCTTATTAATGAGGGGAAAGATGTGTTTTTGTCTCTTAAAAACATATCGGAACAGCGGCTAAATATCAATAGCGAGGAGTTAACGGAGCGTTTTATTAGAGGAGATGTTTCCAGAAGCACGGAGGGCAGCGGGTTAGGGCTTTCCATTGCAAAAAACCTGACAGAGCTTCAAAACGGAAGCTTTGATATTTATTTGGATGGCGATCTCTTTAAGGTGACTCTTAAATTTCCCGTATATGAGGCAGAAGGCGAGATAGATAAAACAGAAGAATTCTAATATAAAGTCAAAAAAAGGTTCCGGCATACAAACGAAAGTTTGCTTACAGGACCTTTTTTTATTTATATTTTTTAATATATATTTTAATTTAAATCAAAGGGAACTCTTTTATTATAAGCTTCCAGAATTGAATGTATTTTATCTGTGGTGGCAAGAGTATTGGAAAGAGATACATCATGATTGATGAAATTAATGACAGATGCCACAAACTTGCTCATATCCGCTTCTACGAAATAAGGCTTTTGATAGATTTCAGGCGGCAGATAGGCTAAATTAGTAGTAATTACCTTATCAAAATAGCAATTTTCATATGCTTCATCAAAGGCCTGTAATCCGTTGGTAAACAGACCGAAGGTACAGCAGATAAAGACTCTTCTTGCATGCATGCCCTTAAGCTGTTTTGCAGTATCTAACATGCTTTCCCCCGAAGATATCATATCATCAATGATAATAACATCCTTGTCCTCAATATTATCACCCAGAAATTCATGGGCAACGATAGGATTTTTACCGTTTACAATCACAGAGAAATCACGACGTTTATAGAACATGCCGGTATCTACGCCAAGGACGGTTGCAAAATAAATGGCACGATCCAAAGCGCCTTCATCGGGACTGATCACCACAAGATGTTCCTTGTCAACGATTAAATCGCTTTCAGCGGATAATAGCGCCTTGATGAATTGATAGGGTGGTGTAAAATTATCAAAGCCGTTTAAAGGAGTGGCATTTTGTACTCTGGGATCATGCGCATCAAAGGTTATTAAATTAGAGACGCCCATGGAGCGTAATTCGTCCAATGCCAGAGCACAGTCCAAGGATTCTCTACCGTTTCTTTTATGCTGTCTGCCTTCGTAAAGAAAGGGCATAATAACATTGATGCGGTGTGCTTTGCCGTTGCAGGCTGCAATGGTACGTTTTAAATCCTGATAATGGTCATCGGGAGACATATGGTTGGTATAGCCGTTCACATTATATGTAATACTGTGGTTACATACATCAGCGATGATAAAAAGGTCTTTTCCCCGAATGGTTTCATGAAAAACAGCTTTGCCTTCTCCGGTCCCGAAGCGGGGACATTCGAAATCAGTCATATAATTACTTTCAATATAACCATGAAAAGCCGGATCCTTCTTTATATTATTTTTTATATTTTTTCTCATGCCCACTAAATAGCCATTGATATTGTGAGCCAGCCTTTGGGCTGAAGGCAGGGCAACAATTTTTAAATCAGCTACAGGTATAGCACGTTCCAGTTCTCGTAAATTAAGCATGATTTCCTCCATAGGTATGGTCTTACTAACAATTAATTTATATCATTATGCTAGTGACACGTCAAGGAATTTCGAGTAGAATAGAAATAGATTGATCGGATGGAAGGGCTTTACAAGTAAAGTTCGATATTGTAAAATCAAGAGGTTGTGATTTTATGGGCAGTATTTAACATAAGGAGGTACGGTATGGGCATTAAAAAATCAAAGCCGATTGTGGCGGTAGTAGGGAGACCGAATGTAGGTAAATCAACTCTGTTCAATGCATTGGCCGGAGAGCGGATATCTATTGTAAAGGACACGCCAGGCATTACCCGGGACCGTATTTATACGGATGTATTTTGGTTGGATAAAACATTTACCCTGATTGATACCGGAGGTATCGAGCCGGATAGTAAGGATATTATATTGTCACAGATGCGGGATCAGGCACAAATTGCTATTGATACAGCAGATGTGATACTTTTTATGGTGGATGTAAGACAGGGACTTGTAGATGCGGATGCTAAGGTGGCAGATATGCTAAGGCGTTCTCATAAACCTATCGTGCTGGTTGTAAACAAGGTAGACAGCTTTGAAAAATATAGTAATGATGTTTATGAATTTTATAATTTGGGGATCGGAGAGCCTCATCCTATTTCATCCGCTAACAAGATGGGAATCGGTGATATGCTGGACGAGATCATATCTCATTTTCCGGAGAATGTAGGCCAGGAGGAAGAGGATGACCGCATAAGGGTTGCCATCGTGGGTAAACCAAATGTAGGGAAGTCCTCCATCATTAATAAGATGCTGGGTGAAAACAGGCTGATTGTTTCCGATATTGCAGGTACCACCAGAGATGCGGTGGATACCGATATCACTCATAATGGCAAAGAATATGTATTTATCGATACAGCGGGTCTTAGAAGAAAAAGTAAAGTTAAAGAAGATTTAGAGCATTATATGATTATACGTACCGTTGGTGCGGTGGAACGTGCAGAGGTAGTGGTACTGGTGATTGATGCAGAGGAAGGCGTAACCGAGCAGGATGCAAAGATCGCAGGGATTGCACATGATAGAGGAAAGGCAGTGGTTATTGCAGTTAATAAATGGGATGCTATTGAAAAGGATGATAAGACCATTTACCGATTTACTGAAAAAGTAAGAAACATTCTTTCCTTCATGCAATATGCGGAGATTATATTTATTTCTGCTAAGACAGGGCAGAGACTGCCAAAGCTTTTTGAAACCATTGATATGGTAAGTGAAAATCATGCCATGCGGGTACAGACCGGTGTGCTCAATGAAATCATGGCAGAAGCTGTAGCAATGCACCAGCCGCCGACAGATAAAGGGAAAAGACTAAAACTTTATTATATTACACAGGCTTCCGTTAAGCCTCCCACCTTTGTTATTTTTGTAAATGATAAGGAGCTTATGCATTATTCCTATACAAGGTATATTGAAAACCAAATCAGACAGACTTTTGGTTTTAAGGGAACACCGCTTAAATTTATTATCAGGGAGAGGAAGGAAAAGGAGCAATGATACTCGAAAGAATTATTTGTGTTATTTTGGGCTATGCATTCGGATTAATTCAGACCGCTTATTTTTATGGAAAGGCAAACGGCATCGATATCAGACAGCATGGAAGCGGCAACTCGGGTACGACCAATGCACTTAGGGTATTGGGAACAAAAGCCGGTCTGATTGTATTTGCAGGTGACTGCCTGAAATGTATTATAGCAGTATTGATTACAAAACTAATCTATGGAGGAAGCCATCCGGAAAGCGTTTATTTATTGGCGCTCTATACGGCAGCCGGTGTGATTATCGGTCATAATTATCCCTTTTATATGAGTTTTAAAGGAGGAAAGGGAATTGCGGCAACGGCAGGTCTTGTGCTGTCTTTCCATCCTTATTTTATCCCCATGGGCGTGATTCTCTTTTTCGGCGCGTTTTTAGCTACGCATTATGTTTCTGTAGGCTCTCTGTTGGTATATTTGGGATTCATGATTGAGATTATAATATGCGGACAGTTGGGTGTATTTACAGGTATGTCACAGATACAGCTTGTAGAACTGTATATTATTTCAGCACTTTTGACTATAATGGCTTATTGGAAGCATCGAGCAAATATAGTACGTTTATTTAAGGGTGTAGAACCCAAAACCTATTTATTTAAAAAGGTAAAGACCGATGAGAGTATGGAACAGGCATAAAATATTTAATGACTGATTGAGTCAATAGTATAGCAGTATCAGAACGGAGGATTATATGGCAAAAATAGGTGTGATTGGGGCAGGAAGCTGGGGAACGGCATTGTCGGTGCTCTTACATAAGAACGGACATCATATTACAATCTGGTCCATTGTGGAAGAAGAAATAAAACGATTGCAGGAAGAACATGAGCATAAGGATAAGCTTCCGGGTGTTAAACTGCCCGATGATATGGTTTTTACAACCGATTTAAAAGAAGCGGTTACAGGAAAGGATGTACTGGTATTGGCGGTACCGTCTCCTTATACCAGAAGCACTTCTGCATTATTAAAAGAAGTGGTTGGGGAAGGCCAGATTATTGTAAATGTGGCAAAGGGTATTGAGGAAAAGACATTAATGACATTATCTGAGATAATAGAGGAGGAGGTCCCCCAGGCTATATCAGCCGTTTTATCCGGTCCTTCCCATGCCGAAGAGGTAGGTCGTGGGATTCCTACCACCATAGTGGTGGGTGCCAGAAAAAAAGCCACTGCCGAGTATTTACAAAACCTGTTTATGAATGAGGTCTTTCGTGTCTATACCAGTTCCGATATGCTGGGCATTGAGTTGGGCGGTTCTTTAAAAAATGTGGTAGCTCTGGCTGCCGGAATCGCAGACGGTTTAGGCTATGGAGACAATACCAAAGCAGCACTGATCACAAGGGGAATCACGGAAATTGCGAGGCTCGGTACGGCTATGGGTGCCAGCTTTGAAACTTTCTGCGGATTAACCGGTATCGGAGATTTGATTGTGACCTGTGCTTCTTTGTACTCCCGCAACCGCAGGGCCGGTATGCTCATTGGTCAGGGAAAGACCATGGAGGAAGCAATGAAAGAGGTCAAGATGGTGGTGGAGGGCGTCTATTCCGCTAAGGCCGCTATGGGGTTGGCAGAAAAATATCAGGTACAGCTTCCTATTATCGAGCAGGTGAATGAGGTTTTATTTAAGGGAAAGGCCGCAGATGAGGCGGTAAAGGATTTGATGCTGCGGGATAAGAAAATTGAGATATCAGAGGTAATGTGGGAAGAATAAAATATCTATATTATAAAGAAGGGGCTGTTTCGTCAACAGCCCTTTTGCTTATTTTATTCCGTTTACAATTTCTTCTGCCATTTTTGGTTTGTTCATGGTGTAGAGATGGATGCCGTCAACTCCGTTAGCTTTTAGGTCAAGAATCTGACGGATTGCATAATCTATACCGGCTTTTCTCATTTCCGATGGGTTATCGCCATAAGTGGCTATTAAATCAGAGAAGGCTTTGGGGATGGAGGAGCCGGAGAGGGAAACGGTGGTACCTAATTGGGCGGCGGAAGTAACAGGCATAATACCGGCACTGATAGGAACCTGAATCCCCTTTTTTGCGGCTCTTTCTCTGAAGTCATAAAAATAATCATTATCAAAGAATAATTGTGATATAAAGAAATCAGCACCCGCATCCTGCTTAATCTTTAAATTCAGTAAATCCGTTTCCTTGCTGAAGCATTCAAAATGCTTTTCGGTATAGCAAGCGCCTGCACAATGCAGGGCGGTTTCTTTCTTTAAAAAGGTAATCAAATCGGAGGCATGGTCAAAATCGCGTCCGTAATAAATATCATCAGACATATCCCTGGGCCGGTCACCGCGAAGCGCCAATACCTGAGTAATATGATGCTCATGAAACTTAGTGGCAATGGAGAGGATATCTTCTTTATGGCTGCCTACACAGGTTAAATGTGCGAGAGCTTCTATCTGCAGTTTGTTTTGTATGTAAGAAGCAATTTCCAAGGTTTTTTTAGATTTACTGCCTCCCGCACCATAGGTTACGCTAATAAAATCGGGTTGTAATAAACTTAAAGCATTTAAAGTATCAAAAGCATTATCGAAATCAGTATCTTTTTTAGGTGGGAAGACCTCAAAAGAGAGGACGGGTTTTTTGTTTTGAAATAAGTCCTTAATCATATTAACTCC
>CAZJAS010000030.1:0-24228 GCA_964544135.1 uncultured Clostridium sp.
TCTGTTTATAGAAGCTAGGTTAGCACAAACTTTTAATCATGTCAACAGCATTTCAGAACTCTATTTGGAGAACATAACCTTTTCACTGTTAAAGAGTCTGGTAAGGAGCCATGCCAACGCACCTGCAAATACTACATTTAATATCATGGTGATAACAATTTGCATGGGCTGGTATGCAAAGGAGAAAATTCCATGCATACACTGTACACTATTATAAAGAGGAATGAAGAAAACTCCCAATCCTTTTGGAGCTTCGCCGCCGCCGAACATGGGTATCAGGCTGATAACCATTACAACAATCATAAGCGGTGCTACTGCTGTAGAAGCTTCTTTGATATTCTTTGCAAAAGCAGAAATTATGGAGATCAAAGATACTAATACCAAAACTGTGGTTAATATAATTCCAAGCAGCAGTAAATAATCAGAAATAGTATATACCGATACTGACATTCCCGACTCCTCACCGCCCATCAGCTTAGGCAGGGAGAGCATGGTTCCTGCAAAGCTGGAAACACCTGACAGTAAAGCAATACAGCTTAGGCTTACAATCTTGCCCAACGCAAGTGCACTTCTTTTCATAGGCGTTACAAGGAGGGTCGCAATGGTTCCTCTCTCTTTTTCTCCGGCAATGGACTCCGGTGCTACGGAAATACATCCGCTATACATAAAGGTCATAAGCAGCATAGGGAGCAGCATTGAAAAAATTTGTCCCGTTACATCTTTTTCAGAAGCCAAATCATATCCGCCCTCTCCTGCATTTACATCAAACTTATTTGCCATGGAGGCTTCATAATTATCCAGTATCTGCATGAGTAAATTGCGTATTTTAGCGGACTCTGATTCCGTGGAATTATAATAAATCTCAACACCCGGTGCTGCACCGCCGGCGGTTACATCATATGCTTCCACCTGGGATGAAAAATCAGCCGGAAAAACAATCAATACATCTGCATTTTTTTCCTGAATTTGTGTCTTGATATCTTCGATTTCATCATCGGAAACCTCTGTCCACTCTGCGGATAACTCATAGGCCGAGGCAGATAATTCATCGGGCATATTCTGTACATAAGCATTTGCCACATAGGCCTCGTCTGTGTGAAATTCCTTCATCAATCCTTCACCCATAAAGGAATAAATCAAATAAATTAAAAGTCCCGGCATCAAAACAGTGGTAAACACCAGCCTTTTATCTCCAAAGAATCTTGCAAATTCTTTTCTTATAATCGTTAACATATCCATTTTCATACGATGCTACCCACCTTTTCTTCATAAATGTCAAAAAAGCTATCTTCCAGGCTTTTTCCTTTGGTAATGGCTTCTAATGTATCGCAAGCTACCATACTGCCTTCCACAATAATGCCTACTCTGTCACATATCTTTTCAATGAGACTAAAAATATGAGTGGATACGATAATGGTTTTTTTATGTTCCTTTAAAGTCAGTAAAAAATCTGTAACCACTTTTGCCGTCAATACATCCAAACCATTGGTAGGTTCATCAAAGATAATAATATCGGGATTATGCACCAAAGAAATCACCAAAGATACCTTCTGCCTCATACCGGTGGATAAGTTTCCTACCTTTACCTCCGCAAACTTTTCAATACCGAAGCGCTCAAATAAGTCTTTCTTGCGTACACTCTTTTCCTCTGCGGAAACCCCGTGTAAATCAGCAAAAAAATCAAATAGGTAATTAGGTGTAAAAAATTCTTCCAATTTCAATTCACTTGTTAAAAATCCGATTTTACTGCGTACCGCTTCGGGATTTTTAACCACGCTTGCTCCGTCTAAAACAGCATCTCCTTCATCGGGCTTGATTAAGGTTGCCAGTATACGCAGGGTTGTGGTTTTGCCCGCTCCGTTAGGTCCAAGCAATCCAAATACCTCTCCCCTATAGGCCGTAAATGATAAATCATTGACTGCTACTTTGTTTTTCTCTGTTGTTTTTTCAATTTTTTGTTGTTTAGGTGACAGCTTAAAGGTCTTTTTTAAGCTGCTTACCTTTATAATTTCTTCCATTCAATCTCCCTTCCTCTTGCATCTTTGCTTTTTAATTATTTTTCGCCCTGCTGCTTGCACTGATAACTTTTATAAATTTTCATTCTCCTCATTAAAAATAAAAATCTCCTCAATACTCATTTCAAAAAATTGTGCAATCTTATGTGCTAATATCAATGAAGCATGATATCTTCCATTCTCAAGCGAAATGATAGTTTGACGGGTAACATTTACCGCATTTGCCAGCTCGCTCTGTGTTACTTTGCGTTCTTTTCGCAATTCCTGTATTCTCGTCTGCACTTGCCCACCTTCCTTTTATTTTACGGATAAAATTAATGTAAAGCAGCCTTTACTTTTATAGTATAGTTTGCTTTACATTATGTGTCAAGTATTTTTTTAATAAAAAGTGATATTTTTTATTTCATTATTTCACTTTATCTCAAAAGGGTTTTTATCTCCGTTTAGGGCATACATGCATCCCGCTATGCTGTTTTTAACCATATGCTCTACCGCCTCCGCCGTATAAAAGGCAGTATGCGGTGTTACCACAACATTGGGGAAGGATTCCAGTATAGCTAATTCATGATTCGTCATAGGTTGTCCGCATAGATTAAAGTAATAGAGTTCTGTTTCATCTTCTATCACATCCAATCCCGCAGCTCCGATCTTACCGCTTTCCAAGCCCCGAATCATTGCCTTTGAATCAATAAGACTTCCTCTGGCAGTATTAATTATAATAACACCGTCTTTCATTTTTGCAATTGCTTTTTCATCTATCATATGAAAATTTGATTCTGTGGAAGGCATATGCAGGGATATAATATCGCATTCTCTATATATGGTATCGAGATCCGTATATGTTGCTTCAACCATCCCTTCCTGTTCCAGTAAATCATATGCCAAAATCCGGCAGCCAAATCCTTTCAAATGCTCTATGACTGTACGGCCTATTTTACCAGTACCGATAATACCCACGGTACAGCCTGAAATATCTATCCCGATTTTACCCATGAGGCTATAATCCTGCAAAGCACTTCGGTCCAGAATATGAGTTACGCGTCTGCAACACATAAGCATCAGCATAATGGTATAATTGGCCACGCTGTTTGGTGGATAGGGTGCATTGCAGATTACAAGACCCTCTTCCTTTGCTGCCTTTAGATCCACATGGTCATACCCAACGGTTCTGGTTGAAATACATTTTACACCGCCCGCTCTTAATGCCGCAAGTATATCCTTGTCCATTGGTGTAGTAATAATGCTCACTGCATCATAACCTTCTGCCAGATGTAAATTATGGCTCCCGGGGCCTTCCTTGACGGCTTGATAAGTAATTTTGTAACGCTCACACCATGTATCAAAGTATTGCCTTTCATCATACTCTCTCAGGCTATAAACAAATAGTTTCATACAGCTGCTCCCTTTTCCTTCTGTCTTCGCTTTCTAACTATATCATATCCTAAGGAAAGCATTCCCTTTTTATGAAAAACGAAACCATTTAAAATCAAAATCACATCCGGGTAAAAACACAAAAACAACCTTGTTCCTACCTTTTACAGAATTGAGTGGAAAATTCACCTCCGTATAGTCTTCACTGTAAGAAAATTCAGCCAGCTGATTTACGGACTCACCCTCCTCATTAAAGAATCGGATATGGATTGTATTTTCAGGTAATTTAGTCCGTCCGCAAATTGTAATTTGGGTAAAGCCCTTTTCACCAAAATCCATGTTCTCATACTCCAGAGAAACATTATTTCCGATACCCTCTACTCCATCCTTAGTTAGGGTAAAGGTATCTCCGTATAAATTATTGTACTCCGTTGCATATAACTTTTCAAATGCTTTCTCCGGCTTCTTAAAAGAAAATCCCTTAATAAAATACCTTTGATCCTTTATCACAAAACATAATGTGGTAACGCCCTTTATCCTTCTCTTCAGCTTATAGGTTTCAGGCTGATAAACATCCCAAATACTGGGTTTTTGGTATACCACATCCGCCAGCATTTCACTGCCCTCATCCTCGGGCATACCCTCCCATATCTGAAGGTAGTGGGGATCTCCGCTCATGGTGAAGATAGGAAGTGTAATTTCATCGGAACCATAGTCCCCAAAATCAACACCTCTGTAACCGATTTCACTGACACCCTCCTGGGCACTGGCAACACTCTTTTCAGAGAATCCACCCACATCACCTTTATGGCAGTTATACAATGCACCTGCTATAAAACCATAGGGATTTAAATAAGCCTCACCCAATCCTTCTATGGAAAATTCCAGTTGAGAGAACAGCTTAACCTTATCCGTACCGTTCTTAGTCGCAGCACGTATCTTGAAGCTGCCATCCCCTTTCGCACGAATACGGCAGCGGGCAGCCGCTCTGTCCTCTTCCTCCATGGAATCCATGGGCAGCATCTCCACATCCGCTAAATTAGATGTGATTCCGGCATCATTTACCGCTGTAAATACAATATCCCTGTCCGTTGCATCCGCAGGATGCAGATAAGCCTTTACTATAATTTCCGTCTTATCTTCATCAAAAGCCTGCCCGTCCTCACTGATTATTTCTATCTTTCTTACGGGAATAAAATCATCCTTTCCCGTTACCAAGGGTAGATTTTTATTTTCTATTGTGGCGCTGATTCCCTCTTGTGCACGGGAAGCAATCGCTTGCAATACCAATGTTTCCGGTGAAATATCCTCTTTTAACCCGATATCCCTCACCGTTATGCCGATGGGGCCGCTTTTGGTTGTTGCACCGATTATAGCAAGTAATTTTCCGTTAAAGAGCTTTCTGCAGGTACCCTTATATTGGTCATAATCCGTGCTGTCCCCGTTGTCTAAGCCGATCAGCCTGCCCGCGCCGGTTACACTGACCTCGACATAATCCATGGCATTTTCTACCGGATTACCTTCTTTGTCCTCCATGCTGATTTCTACATAGATCAGGTCCTTACCGTTAGCCTTCAGCCATTTCTTATCCGCATTTAATACAATCCTGGCAGAATCTCCAAAAGATTTGCGGCAGTCCTCCGCTATTATCACATCATTTTCATCATAAGCTGCCGCCCTGATACTGCCGGGCTCATAAGGAACCTGAAAGCTGGGAAAGAGTTCCGTACCATGTACATGATCGATTTGAGTTACTCCTAAGGATTTCTCATTTACAAATACCTCAACCTTGGGTGCATTGGTACATACCCGTATATCTATAAGCTGTCCCGGATTAAAATCCCAATAGGGCATTAAATGAACCATGGGTGCCTTTTTATAATCCGTCCATTCGGCCTGATACATATAAAAGGTATCCTTGGGAAATCCCGCGGTATCTATTTGTCCGAAATAGGAATTTTTAGTCTTGTAAGGTGTGGGTTCTCCGATATAATCATGACCGGTCCATAAAAATTGTCCGGCAGCAAAATCCCTGTCACGATCTACACAAATACAATATTCCACACTTTTTGCAGCCCAGCTGGGTCTGCTGTTTCCAAAAGCCGAACACTGTTCATCCTCTTCCGTGAGGATGGATTGGGAAAGAGGAAAATGATATACGCCCCTGCTTTGTACGATGGATGAGGTCTCACTGCCGTAAATCATCCAATCGGGATACTTTTCATGATGATTGTCATAATGGATTTCCGCATAGTTATAACCTGCTAATTTCACAATATCCGCACAATCCTGTGCACCCTGCCAGGGCATATAATTGGATCCGATGGTCACTTTTGCATTTTCCTTGGGATCATGATCCAATACATATCCCATGAGCCTCTTTGTCAGCTCAATACCTTTGGGCCCATGGGTATCATGGATTTCATTACCGATGCTCCACATAATAATGGAAGGACGGTTTCTGTCCCTTCTGATCCAGCTTGCCACATCTTTTTGTGCCCATTCGTTAAAAAACCTGGCATAATCATATTCCGTCTTAGGCTCTTCCCACATATCAAAGGCTTCCGAAACCACATAAAATCCCATCTTATCCGTTAACTCCATCAATCCGGGAGCCGGCATATTATGGGAGGTACGAATTGCATTGACACCCATTTTTCTTAACATCTTAAGCCTTCTCTTCATAGCCGCCTTATTAAAGGCAGCTCCCAGAGCACCCAAATCATGGTGCTCACATACACCATGTAATTTCACTCTTTTTCCGTTGGCTAAAAAGCCCTGATCGGGATCAAAGACAAATTCCCTGAAGCCAAAGCGAACCTTTTGCTTATCGCCATTGTCTAATTCAACTTCTAATTTATACAAATTGGGGTTCTCCGCATCCCAAAGGTCCGGATTTTCTATTAAAATACTGCCCTTTAGTAAAAGACTTCCTTCTTCCCTTTCCAAAATGCCTTCTTTTATGACGCTTCTGTCATATATAATTCTGGCCTTAGCAAAGCGGCCTTCTTCGTCGTTTTCTGTACTCATGGCAAGTTCTGCCTCTATTTCTACCGTAAAATCCTCTCCCTGCCTTGTGGTAGACACATAAATACCGTCGGATGCAAGGTGGCATTCCGGTACTGTTTTCAACCAGATATTCCGATAGATACCGGCACCCGAATACCAGCGGGAATTCGGCTCATGATGATCCACTCGCACCATAATCACATTATCACCATCCTGTAAAAGCCCGGTAATATCAAATTCAAAGGTAGAATAGCCGTATTTCCATTCTCCGGCAAGCTTGCCATTTACATAAACCTTAGAATCCATATAAACGCCGTCAAAACGAAGCAGGGTAAGAAATCCTTCTGTTCCCACCGCTTCAAAATGCTTTTGATACCAGCCTGTACCGGTTTCATACAGCTTTCTAGTATCGTAAATCAGCCAGTCATGGGGAATATCAACCGCTTCAAACCCATCTTCCCAAGCCTCTAATTCTGTTAAGTCGGTTCCGTAAGGTGTCTTTACGAATTTCCAATTATCATTAAACAATCTTTTCCTACTAATTTTCATCATTATTTTTTCAACCAACCTTTCCTTCATGCCTCATTTGCGGCATAATATTACCGGTGAAGAATGTTCTCGTATACAACTGTTTTTATTTTGCACAATGTGCACAACTAAATACCATTTTAAAGCCAGCAGGCAAGATACACAACCTACTATTTTGCACAGTTTATGTGGTATTTTGTATAGATTATGTTGGTAAATACAAAACGGCCGGATTTTCTACAAACCCGGCCGCAAATCATGATTCTTTTCTCTTACTAATTTTTTTTGCAATCATAAATGCAATCAATGCATCCGCTATGCCAAGCAAGATACCGCCTAAAATATCCGTCGGATAATGTACAAACAGATATAGTCTGGAAAATGCAATGGCTGCCGCTAACATAAGCGCAAAAATACCCGCTTTTTTAAAATATAAAAATATAACTGTAGCTGCCGTAAACCCATTCAAAGTATGTCCCGATGGAAAAGAGTATTCTCCGGGATGGGGAATTAGGAGTGTTACGGAAGTATCCACCATACAGGGGCGGGCTCTTGCCACAAGATTTTTCATGACAAGATTACCTAAAATATAGGAAAGTGCCATAGCCCCCATAATGGTTAAACTCATTAATCTGGTTTTTGGATAAATCAGCAACACAAGGCTTAATGCTATCCATATGAGACCAAAATTGCCTAAAGTAGATAACAATACCATTATCATATCAAACGGTGCAGAATGCCATCCCTGTATTACATGTAAAATATCAAGTTCCATTTAACCCGCCTTTATCAGCCCGGAAGAAGCGCCAGTAAAATAAAGTTTAAGATGAATAAACAAGTTGCAACTGCCAAAATCGGATGTATATCCTTGATTTTTCCTTTCACGATTTTAACGATACAGTACATGATAAATCCTGCTCCGATACCGTAACTTATGGAATAGCACAATGCCATAAAGATAGCGGCAAAGAAAGCCGGTACCGCATCCTCAAATTCTGTCCAGGCAATTTCCTTAAAGGAAGAAACCATCATAACTCCTACCACCACCAAAGCCGGAGCGGTAGCCGCAGAGGGGATTGCACTGATAAAGGTTGCAAAAAATGCACTGAGGGCAAAGCAGATTGCCACAACAACACTAGTCAGTCCGGTACGTCCGCCGGCACCGATTCCTGCTGCACTTTCCACATATGTAGTTGTATTGGATGTACCAAAAATCGCACCGATGGAGGTAGCTGTTGCATCCGCAAATAAAGCCTTGTCCATCTTGGATTTAAAGCCGGTGCTGGTTGCCATCATCTTTTCATCCTCTTCACTGAAAATACCGCTGCGGCGACCCGTACCGATAAAGGTACCGATTGTATCAAAGGTATCAGACAGGCTGAAGGAGAAAATCGTAATCAGTGCAAGGGGCAGCTTCGATAAATCGGTAAATAAAGAAGGAATACCCTCCATTGTAAATATGGCACCGAATGTAGTGGGAAGAGCCTTACATGCTTCTGTAAAGCTGATTGTATCACCGGTCGTTGTTACACCAAAGGGAATACCTAAAATGGTGGTTACAACAATACCGATCAAAATCGCACCCTTTACACGAAGAACCTGTAATACAATGATTAAAACCAGTCCTACTACAAATAAGATAAGCGCAGGTTGGTTGAGATAGGACATAGCCGGTACGCCAGCTCCGAAATTAATAAACCCTACATTTAAAAATCCGATATAGGCAATAAAGATACCGATACCGCCGCCGATTGCGTGCTGCAAGCTGAGCGGAATTGATTTAATAATGTATTTACGAATCTTGGTTACCGTCATTAACACATTGAGAAGACCGCAAATAAATACCATGCTCAAAGCCTGCTGCCAAGAAAAGCCAAGACCAAAGCATACCGTATAGGTAAAGAATGCATTCAGGCCCATACCCGGTGCCTGTGCATAGGGAACATTGGCAAATAAGCCCATTATCAGTGTTCCGATAATAGAGGAGATGATGGTTGCTAAAAATACAGCGCCCCATTCCATTCCTGCCTCGCTTAAAATAGAAGGATTCACCACAATGATATAAGCCATTGCGAAGAAAGTTGTAACACCTGCTATTACCTCTGTTGAAACATCAGTACCGTTTTGTTTAAGCTTAAAAAATTTTTCCATTTCTTATACCCTCCAAATGTACAATCATTTGCTTACAGTATAACGCAAGTATGTTAAAAAGAAAACCATTTATTTCATAAGTCTTAAAAAATAATTAATATTCTCTGAAATATCTCCTGTAAAGACCGCAGAACCCGCCACGACTACATTGGCGCCTGCATCTAAAACGGTTTTTACATTTTCTTTATCTACACCGCCGTCCACCTGAATATCAATTTTTCTACCGGAATTTTCAGCCATCCTTCGGGCATCTTTGATTTTTTGTGTACAGGAATCCATATAGGTCTGTCCGCCGAATCCCGGCTCCACCGTCATAATAAGTATCATATCCAATCTATCCAGATAAGGCCGCAATACCTCTACAGGAGTGCCCGGCTTAATGGATATTCCGGCTTTGAGGCCCCTCCCATGGATATCCTCCAATATCTCATCTGCCCGGTCAGTGGATTCTATGTGAAATGTTATGATATCGGAACCGCATGCTGCAAAATCTCCGATGTATCGCTCCGGTTTATGAATCATCAAATGTACATCAAATATTTTATCCGTGGCCTTTCTAATCGATTTGATTAAAGGCATGCCGTAGGAAATGGTGGGTACAAAGATACCGTCCATTACATCAATATGCACATACTGGGCACCGGCACGGTCGATTTCTTGTATTTGCTCACCTAATCTGGTGAAATCCGCCGATAAGATGGAAGGAGATAATAGATTCATACTTGTACAAATTCCTTTCGTTTATTTAACTCCAATAGGTATTGGCAAAACTCATTTCTAGCGGCTCTACTCTCCATAGTACTTTGTCAGCCGGTTTTTCTAACCATTCCAAAGTAATATGGAGAGTAGAGCCCCTTTGGAAATGAGTTTAGCAATTACCTCTTCATTCGCTCCATATTAATGTGGGGTAACCACACTCACAAATTGTAGCAGATACCCACTTTTAAGTCCAGTATTGTGCCTTTTCTTCGGGTGTCAGCTCCAATACAAAATCTCTTTTTAAATTTAATAAAACCCTTAAACTGCGTAGTATATAAAATAAAGTGGCACGATTCTCAAATTCCTCTCTGCTTTCCGGCAATTTTAGATTTTTGTACGAAGCTTCTAATTTTTCAAGCTCTGCTATAAGTGATTTGGCATTGTTCATCTCATGAAAGCTTTTACCTATCTTACCTATATATACGCTGATATCATATGCCTGAACGGGTACACCATTCAGCTCCTTAATGCTGCTGTAGATATCCTTTAAGGTCTCACACTGCCCTTCCCGCATATGCATATATTTCAGAAAATATCGATCGCTTTTATCCATCTTATTTTCTACACGGATGAGAGCTTCTTTTTTCAGGTCCTCCAGTAATTCTTCTACCTGCACAAAGCAAGCATCCGTATAATCACTTCTGTCCGATCTGCAAAGATATTCCTCCATTCTAAGCAAAATTTCCTTTAGCCTTGCATCCGTCTGCCGCTGTTTCTCTCGTATTTTATGCAAATTCTCCGGCATAATCAGATTTACCAATATTCCGAGCCCGGTTCCCACTATAAAAATAAGGCTCTCATTTCCGATCATGGAAATACTAATATTTTGCTCCGATAAAAAATGAGTGGCAAGTACCGCATTGATAGAGATAGCGGCTTCTAAATCAAATAGATAGCAGATAAGTAAAAATAAGCAAATAAAAACAGCATACGCCGGTATATTATAACCGGCTATGCCGAAAATCAATTTACAGAGCACTATCATAACCACAAAAGCAGCCACTCTTTTTAATGCTGTAAAAAGAGTCTCCTGTCTGGTATCAAATACTGTTAATAATGTTATGATGCCTGCCGAATATGCAAAAGAAAGTCCCAGTACCTCTGCTATTATTGTTGCAAGGGGCACCGCGATACATAATTTTATCCATTTAATGTAATTAATCTTTTGAGCCTTCATCCTCCATAACCTCCGCAGAATTGTTTACCTTACTCTCATCTTCTTTGTACTTATTTGTCTTTTGAAACAGGTACAGGGTGGTAACCAAATCCGATACCCCGCTGAATATTAAGCCTACCCCCATAACGATGAACAGTATGATAACCGTGGCAAAGGGATTAATAATGAGGATGATACCCAATATCACATTGACAATAGCCAGTAAAAGTAAGAAGAGACCGTTTCCATATCCCATGCGACGCACATCAATACAATCCTGTAATTTGATAAAACCGCTGACTATGACTGCAATTCCCAAAATAAACGGAACCAATGCGATGAACAGCTCAACTTTATAAAAAATTAAAATTCCGATAGAAATAAAAATCAAACCGCTGACAAAATCATTCCGGTAAGTGTTTTGGGATGCATCACGAAACAGATACATGCCTGCCACAATCACACCTATAACAATTGCCGTGCCGCCTACCGCATAGCATAATGTGCTTGCTGTAGTCTCCGGAAACAAAATTAAGATAACCCCCATTAAGACATATAAAATTGCGTACATTACGGACTTCCATTTTGCTTCCTTAAAAATCTCCATAGACCGCTCCTTCATTCGCAGGGCACTGTTATGCCCCATATCTATGATCCTGTGTTATATAACAACTTTATCATATTATAATCCATCTGAAAGCAGTCTGTCCACTTTTTCCTTTAATTCTTCCCATTCTCCTTCGTTTTCTACATAATATAGGGGACATTGCTTGCCGCCGCTATCATAATGCCTTAAAATATCATCCGTTTCAAGCCCATAGGTCACAAGCAAATAGGCCAGAAGTTTCTCTAAGGATTCTTTAGTCTTATCTGTAAAAGAGCCGTCCTCGTTAATATAACAGCATTCTATGGAAATGGAATCATAGTTTCTGGTCTGCACGGCATAAGCAATTTCATCAAAGGGGATGCATTGGATGATTTCACCGTCAAATCCGATTATAAAATGTGCACTGGCATAGCGCTCATGCGTATCCTTTAAGGATTCAAAATAGCTTCTGTTCTGCGCCGCACTGGTCCCGGGGTTTGCGGTATAATGCACAAATATATTACTTACCTTTTCAATTGCCTCACCCGGCCGGGAATACTTATTCTCAGTCAAATAGTCAATGACCCAATCCGGCTTTTCCACCGACTTGCTTTGTTTTACGGGATTATCCACAGGTAAATCTTCTTCTATTGTTTTATCAAAAAACAGACCTTTGATCCAGAAAAAGAAGAAAATCACCACAAAGAGAATAAGCCCTGTCAGAAAGGTCCTTTTCCTTCTCAATGCTTTTCTTTTCTGCACAAGCCTCATCTGTTCCCTACTATAGTTTACTCTGTTTGCCCGTTCGGGATTAACTTGCCCGGACCGGTTATGCACCGAGTTCCGGGGCTGGCTGGGTTGGTTTTGTTGATTGAGCTGTCTTTGCAGATTGAACTGTCTTTGCTGATTGGGCTGTCTTTGCCGGTTGGGCTGTCTTTGCCGGTTGGGCTGTCTTTGCTCGGGCTGCTCCCTATCCTCCACCGCCGGTCTCCTTCTGCGGGTAGTAAACTCCTCCTGCAAATACGGATTCCTAAGCTCGGCAAGCTCTAATGATAATTCTTTTCTCTTGCGTCCCTCATTCATAACAATCTTATCTCCAAAGTCTTATGTAAATGTTTTAATAGTAAATAAAGCCGGACAACGTCCGGCTTTATTATATCAAAGTACATCCTTCTAATTTTTAAGACTTTCTTAGATTTTTATTAATTTGGACCTCTATTCCCAATTAAGACGGTGCAGAGCCCCTTTTATCTGCATGCCCCGAAAGGAATTCTGTCTCAGTGCTTCATACAATACAACGGCAGCAGCATTGGATAGGTTTAAAGAGCGTGTATCAGGCAGCATAGGGATCCTGATGCAATTCTTTTCATGTTCCACTAAGATTTCCTCCGGAATGCCTGCACTCTCCTTACCGAACATAATGAAATCATTTTCTCCGTATGCAACCTCCGTATAATTGTATTTTGCTTTTGTGGTTGCCATCCAGATTGTAGCATCGGGATGAATTTCTAAAAATTCTTTAAAATTCATATAGCGATGAACCGAAAGATGATCCCAGTAATCCATTCCGGCTCTTTTAATGGATTTTTCATCCAAATGAAATCCCAAAGGCTCTATCAAATGCAAAAAAGTGCCTGTGGCCACGCAGGTTCTGCCGATATTCCCTGTATTTGCCGGGATTTCCGGCTGATATAAAACAATATGCATAGCCTCTTTTGTCTACCTCTCTATATTTTCTGTTCTTCCCGCAGCTTTGTAATAAATGCGGAAAGCCGCCCCATTGCAACTCGTAATTTTTCAAGGGAATAAGCATAGGAGATACGTAAATATCCCTCTCCGCTGTCTCCGAATGCAGTACCCGGTACCGCTGCCACTTTTTCCTCCTCCAGAAAGCGATTTGCAAATTCTTCACTTGTCATCCCAAACTCCTTGATACATGGAAATACATAAAAAGCACCGAAGGGCTCAAAACATTCCAGGTTCATTTCTTTAAAAGCATGCATGAGATAACGTCTTCTTTGATTATAGGAGGTACGCATATCCGCAACACATTCATCTCCGTTTTTCAGTGCTTCAATCGCTGCATACTGACTGGTTGTGGGAGCACACATGATAGCAAACTGGTGAATCTTGGTCATCTGCTCAATGATGGGCTCTGGCCCGGAGACATAGCCCATCCTCCACCCCGTCATGGCATATGCCTTGGAAAATCCATTGATCAACAGAGTCCTCTCCTGCATACCCGGCAGGCTGGCTATGGAAACATGTTTTCCTTTATAGGTGAGTTCACCGTATATTTCATCGGACATCACTAAAATATCCTTTTCAATCACAACCTTTGCAATGGCCTCCAAATCCTCTTTTTCCATAATGGCTCCGGTGGGATTGTTGGGAAAAGGTAAAATAAGCAGCTTGGTCTTGTCTGTAATAGCATCCAAAAGTTCCTCTGCGGTCAAGCGAAATTCATTTTCCGCCTTTAAATCTATAATGACCGGTTTTGCTCCGGCTAAAATCGCACAAGGCTCATAGGAAACATAGCTGGGCTGTGGTATCACGACTTCTTCTCCCATGCCGGGATTGATGAGTGCACGAAGCCCGATGTCAATCGCCTCCGAGCCTCCTACCGTTACCAGCACTTCCTTATCGCAATGATAACGGACTCCCTGGGTACGGTATAGATAATGGCAGATTTCTTCCCTTAATGCTCGTAAGCCCGCATTGGATGTGTATTTCGTATGTCCTTTTTCCAGTGAATATATGCCTTCATCACGAATATGCCAAGGGGTATCAAAATCGGGTTCACCCACACCTAAGGATATCGCATCCTTCATTTCACTTACAACGTCAAAAAATTTACGGATGCCGGAGGGTTTGAGTTCAACGACTTGTTTCGCAAGCAGATTTCTCATGGTGTAATCAACTCTCTTTCATCTTCATATTTTTTTGTAAGGATGGTACCATGGTCTTTATATTTTTTTAATACAAAATGAGTCGCTGTGCTGAGCACACCATCCAAGGTAGATAATTTATCGGATACAAAATTAGCTACTTCCTTTAGTGACTTTCCTTCTAAGGATACCAAAAGGTCATAACCGCCAGAAATCAAGTATACCGAATGAACCTCGGGATATTTATAAATACGCTCTGCAATATTATCAAAGCCCTGTCCCCTTTGCGGAGTAATCCTCACCTCAATTAATGCATTCACTTTTTCCATATGAGTCAATTCCCAGTTAATTAAGGTATGATAACCGCAGATAATCCCTTCTTTTTCCAGCGAAGCAATTTCATTTACAACCGCCAATTCATCTACTCCTAAGATTACTGCCAATTCTTTTAAATCTATACGACTGTCTTTTTCAATAATATGTAATAATTCTTCTCTCATTATCAGTTTTCCTTCCTATTTTTTATTATTTCATCCTTATTAGGACGTTCTAAAAAGCGTCTTTCTTCTTCATTTATGATAACCCGATCATTATCATCGGTTATCTTTCCGATTATTACAGCCGGAATATGTACTGCCTGCAAAGCTTCTGTCAATCCTACTCCATCCTCTGCAGTCATGAGCAGACATCCTCCGGAAAGCAGTTCATAGGGATTTAAGCCAAAAAACTCGCATATCTCTATAGTCTCCTGCTTTATGGGGATCTTTTTTAGGTCTATGGCCAGTCCAACGCCAGCACTTTCTGCCAGTTCCCAGAGTGCCGCAAATATACCGCCTCCCGAAACATCATGTATCGCGCTCACATTGGACTTCACGGCGGTGGCAGCCTCCGGTATAATGGATAAATATCGATCAAAAGCTGCTGCCTCTTCGATCATACTCAGAGGATATCTTTCTGCCAGCCTATCACCCTGGCTTCCGGCCAACATCGCAGTTCCCTCCAAACCGATCCATTTACTGATTACCACATCCTGACCGGGTGCTGCCCGTCCGGGTAAAACAGCCAAATCATCGGCCGCCGCGCAAGCCGTGACTGAAACACAGGGTTTTAAAACTGCTGCAGATACTTCCGTATGTCCTCCGGCTATCTGTATCTTTAACTGCTTCGCCGTACTCTCGGCTTCCTTCATAATCTGCCTAAGTTCACTTTCCTCAGCAGTCTCCGGAAGCAATATAGTCAGTAAAATCATAACGGGCATCGCGCCGCAGCATGCCGCACTGTTGACCGCTTTTATAATCGTATATCTGATGTCAGCCGGAGCGGATAACACCGAGGCCTGTGCGGACCCGGTAAAATAAACGGATTTATGTGCAAAAACGGCGCAGTCTCCCCCAATGCCTGCGCCACTTAATACATTTTCATTTATTCCCTTTATCTGTTTTAACACGGAACGGGTCAGCACACGTTCCGATATTTTTCCGACCTTCATTTTAATATCCTTTTCCCTTATTGTACAGGTACATCAGCAGCCTCCGGAGGTGCCGCCGGCGGAGTCAGTAAAATCGCTATTACATTTCTTACATGGTCAATACTGTTTGTACCGATAGCCGCCATCATTTCATTATGCGCATTGGGGTCTTCCGTAGCCACACCCACTACCGCACTTCTTGGTACCATCTTGTAGCTGCTGCTGTTAATCACTTCACGGCTCACTTCCACGCCGTTTTCCCTTACTACCTTCCAAAGCCTTGCTTTATATCCGATATGAGCACCCGTCACACTGATATATCCGATCGGCTGAGACGCATCCGCATAAATATCTTCCGTAGTGGGATTGATTGTCTCAAGCACTTCGCTGATATACTCTACCGTACGACCGGGGTCTCTGGTTTCCACTCCATATATGGTAAAAGTGATACTTTTATCTGAGGTAGTATACCCTTCGATATATATGGGATAATCCGTACTGTTTACAAATTTTAAATCCTTGCCTGCGGATTCGGTAACGGCCGCATCCTTTGAGGGATCCGTGTAGGTCACAATCATAGAGTGATTATAACGTTCCGTCACATCCAACTCTGACAATAGTACCACATTATATAATGTGGTGGAAACCTGACAAATACCGCCGCCCAAGGAATCCACAACCTTACCGTTTAAATAGGAGCCCGCCATATAATAACCGTTTTTTGCGGTAAAAGGCGTAACCGCATCAACAGTAGAAAACTCTTCACCGGGGTAGAGTATTGTCCCATTGATCAATTTACAACCGTTTATTATATTCTCACAGCGGTTAAAACCGGAAGTGGAATAAGATGTGGTAAAGCTGCCCAGTACATCCTTTACCTTCGACAATTCTTCATTGGTTCCTCTTGGTTCACTCACTTCAATATCAAGTAAAATCTCACAGTATTCGCGGTTCCAATCCTCAATGAGATAATAGTATATGGTATCGATGGAATTCTCCACATCTAAAAAATAACCCGCCTGTCCTTCTATTGTTCTGAAAACACCGTTTTCACGGACAAGACCCATATCAATGGTTTCCCTGTCAAACTTACTGCATTCTTCTACCAATATACTATCAATAGCCCTGATATCAAAATCAAGCTCTATGGGGTAAACCTTGTTTTCATACTCCAAATCCTTTAGTTCCTTGTACCGCTGCACAATATTACCCTGTGTTCCCAGCATCACCGCTTCTTCCAAAATTTCGGGGTTGCTCCAGCTTATGCCAAGCTCTCCCGCTGTCACGGCAACCTGCTGGTTTTCGGCAGCAACCAGAATGATCTCTTTATCTCTCAGCGATTCGATATAATCTTCAACGGCCGCTTCCGCTTCCTTTGTGGTCATATCCCCCAGTGAAATATCTCCCGCATATACGCCTTTTTTAATTGTATCCTTTCCCTTTGCCTCTGTGGCAATGTAGGGATATAGGAAAAGCATTGCTGCCAGACCCATAAATAAAGTTGATTTTATTATGAATTTTTTCATATTGCAATCGCTCTCCTTTAATCTATAGTTTCATTTGCTAATTGGGAAATTCATTTCTTATGGCTCTACGCATCATATTACTTTGGAAGGCCATCTTTTTCTATGGAAATGAGACCATAAGGGGCTTCTAAAAGCATGGAAGCCTTTGCTGAACATGTTTTTACACTTAGGGGCTCATTGGAATGTTTAGAAAAACCGGCTGACAAAGTATTATGATGCGTAGAGCCCTTTGAAAAATACCAATTAACAAATAGCTTCATTGTAATATACATTAAAATATGGTATTCTTACATATATTTACATCCCCATTATCATGGGAATTACCATTGCTAAAACTAAAAATAAGATTATAATACCTGAAATGATTCTCTGTGTTTTTTTATTATGTATATTAAACATAGTATCTCTCCTTATCAATATAAAAATTGTGGTGTTAAGCCTTTTTCTATAAAACCACTGAAAGGATATTATATATGAAAACGCTGTTTTTGTCCAGTATAATCGTGCTTGGGGCATTGATTGCCTATGAAAGCAGAAAGCATAGAAAGATGCAGGACAGATGGACGGAGGATTTCTGGACCCGGGAGGCAAGAGCCAATAATACCCGTAAAAAATCCCTTGATTATCTGCACTATATCACCATTCCTTTTGAGGATCTTCCCATGGATACCATGAGGGAGAATTCATCGGTACAGGAATCTCACACTATCCTTCACGAGCTTTCTACACAGAAAATCGTTAACTTTACCGGCTATACCAATACGGATTTAAAGCTGAAATACGGTACGGCCAATATTACAGAGCTGTCCCAATATGATCAGAATTATACCTATATGGTCCGTGCTTTGCAGACATGGGCAGAAGCCCTGTATCTTGGCGGTTTTGAAGAGGAGACCCGGATTGTTTTGGAATTTGCTGTTTCAACCGGAACGGATATGAGCCACAGCTACTATATTTTGGCAGATATATATGACAGCAGGGGGGAATCCGCAAAAAAGGCCGCTCTGATTGAAGCAGCCGAAAACCTCCGTTCCTCCATGAGAAAAGTTATCGCCCGTACTTTGAAAGAATCCGGTCCGTATAGCGGCTGGCTTCATTCCTCGTAAGTTTATCCAAATTATACTCCTTACTCAGTTTATGCTTCACAATTAATTTATATAACCTTTCCTTTTGAGCGGCGGTAATGGGAACCTCCCGTTTCACCTGATAATTCAGTCTTTCGGGCAGAAATAATTTTTCTTCCTTCCCCTTGCCAAAATCCATCCACAGCCTGTCAAAAAGTACACAGGTGGCTTTCGCATCTTCAAGTGCTCTGTGCGCCCTGTGTGGAATCCGGTAATATTCGCATAAAAAATGCAGGCTCCTGCTTTCTAATTCCGGCAGATATTGTCTGGCTATCTTTAAGGTATCAATCCCTTGTCTTTCAAATTTTATCTTATGATTGACTGCCGCTTTTTTAAGAAAAGAAAAATCAAATAATACTCTATGTCCTAAAAGAACCTTGTCATCCAAAAAATCCATCAGCTCCGGCAAAACTTCCTGAATATCAGGTGCATTTTTCAGTTGACTGTCGCAAATTCCGGTAAGTTCAATGATATTGTCTCCCAATGGCCTGCCCGGATTGATAAAAGCGGAAAAGCAGCCTGTTTTCTTGCCCTTTTCCACCTTTATGGCACCGATCTCGATTATCTTATCCATTTTCGGATTTAATCCGGTAGTTTCCAAATCAATAGACACAAAGCTATCCGGTTTTTCATACTTTTCCATTTTTTTGCGCTCTCATTCTTTTTGCATAATCAGGACAAAGATCTGTCATAAAGCAAATATCGCATTTGGGGGTGGGAGCTTTGCAGATTTCCCGGCCAAAGGTAATGATTTGGATATTATATAGAATCCAATGATCCTTTGGCAGGACCTTCATCAATTCCAGCTCGGCCTTTTCAGGGTCATCCGATTTGCTCAGACCCAGTTTTTTAGATATTCTCTTAACATGGGTATCTACTACTATACTTGGTTCATGGAAAATATTCCCCCGTATTACATTGGCTGTTTTTCTTCCTACACCTGCCAGACTTGTAAGCTCATCTATTCCCGAGGGCACCTCGCCACCGAATTTTGTCATCAAATCCTTGCAACAGGCTATAATATTTTTTGCCTTATTACGGTAAAAACCCGTGGAATAAATATCCTGCTCCAATTCCCTGATATCCGCATTGGCAAATGCCTCCACGGATGGATATTTCACAAACAGGTCCGCCGTCACTATATTGACTCTGGCATCGGTACACTGCGCACTTAACATAGTTGCAATCAAAAGCTGCCAAGGTGTCTTATGATGCAAAAAACATCTGTATTCTGTTCCGTAACGGTTATTCAATGCCTCTAATATCTCTAAAGTATGCTTTGCTGCCATTTTATCCTCCCGGCTTTACTTTATCTCTTGTTTACTCACCCTTCTTCGATTAGCGGTTCCTCTTCGATTTGTGGCTCCTCTTCGTTTTGCGGTTCCTCTTCGTTTTGCGGTTCCTCTTCGATTACGATATACCTTGCTTCATGGGTTAGAGGACTGCGGTTTTTATAATCAAACAATATATAGCCTTTTTTACACCCATCTGCCGGCTCATGTCCGACTCCCCATACAGGATGGGTAAAGGGTTCTAAATGCGTCATTCTTGCAAGCTGTTTACTGTCATATGCACTGTAGTCCGGTAAATATGTTTTATTTTCTTCTTCCCGCTTATAAAATAATGCAATTTCTTTTTTATAGGGGGTAAGGTCACAGGCAAAATCGGGCCGGCTTTTTGCATTTTCCCGCAGATATAAATCAAAGGTCAAAAGCTCTTTATAAAAAGAAATATAATGATTATCATAACTCTCTGCAAAGGAGAGCAGAACCTGATACCGGTAGATACGAGAAGGCGCCTCCTTAAAGTAACCTTCCTTTTCATAATAATCCGCCAATGCCTCATACATAGCAAAAGGACTTGTAAATGCCTTTTCCAGAACCGGCAGTGTATGGGTAAACTGGTTGCTGTTATAATACAGCTCCAGCACTTCCTCTATTTTTTTAAGCCTCCGCAGCTCCTGATAGGAGAGCCATTTTGTATATAGCACCTCATAGGGCGGCTTCTTGGTATATACAATACCATATTCCTCTGCCATATCATGCATATAAGAACCCTTCAGCACCTTTAAAAAACCAAGCTGCAGCTGATTCGGCTTTAATTCATATACTTCGTTAAAGGAATGAGAAAAACTCTCATAGCCTTCATATGGCAGCCCTGCAATCAAATCCAAATGCTGATGAATATTGCCTGCTCTGCGGATTGCACCCGTTACCAGTTTTAATTTTTCTATATCCATAAACCTGCGAATTTCTTTCAAGGTCTTTTCATTCGTAGACTGCACCCCGATTTCTAACTGAACCAGCCCGGGCCGCATACGTCTCAGGATATTTAATTCCTCTTCGTTAATAATATCGCCTGCAATTTCAAAGTGAAAATTAGTGACACCATTGTCATTCTCATGAATATACCGCCAAACCGCCATTGCATGCCGATGGTTGCAGTTAAAGGTACGGTCCACAAACTTAACCTGCTTTACACGGCTATCCAGGAAAAACTGTAACTCTTTTTGAACGATATTAATGTCGCGTAATCTGACTGTTTTATCAATAGAGGAAAGGCAATAGCTGCATTCAAAGGGGCAGCCTCTCTGAGATTCATAATAAATAATCCTATTAGTAAAGTCTGTCAGATCGTCGTATAAAAAAGGAATCTCAGACATGGGAAGCAATTTTCTCTGCCTTGTGATGCAATCCCTTAAAACCAATCCCGCAATATCCTTTAATTCCATTCCCCCGTTTACATAATATTGGAGCAACCAGGCAAAGGTCTCCTCTCCTTCACCTGCCATTATGCCTGTAATCTGGGGATATTGCATGAGAATTGATTCTCCCCCATAGGAAACCTCCGGTCCCCCCAGCCAAATGGGAAGTTCAGGCAGCAGCTTATGAAGCTCCACTATAATATCCTGTATCATATTCCAATTCCAGATATAGCAGGAAAATGCGATTACATCAGGCTGCTTCCCATAAATATCCGCCAATATATCTTCCATGGAATTGTTAATGGTATACTCTGCTATTTGCACATATTTAGAATATTTTCCCGCATAGCGCCGCAAACTGTATACGGCGGGATTGGAATGTATATACTTTGCATTCAGAGCTGTCAATAAAAACCGCATCTTTTTCCCTCTATAAATCAAACTTTTCTGCTGCTTGCTGCCAAAACAACTCCGGAATCTCCCATAGGGGTTGATCAACCGTATCGGTGACCTCTTTTATTGTTTTATAGAAATAGTTAATACCCGTTATTAAGGTCTTCTTAATTGCTTTTGTTAATATCATACCATACTCATCGAGACCTGACACTGTAAAATCCTGTATAAAACTGTCCGTATCATAGGGAATACTGATTTGTTCCACCTGCCAGGATATTTCCTTTTGCTCCTCTTTTGTATGGAGCACGGAAAATTGAGCATGCCTGCCCACTCCGTCTATGGCCAACCCGAGAGAACCGGGGTTTACATAAGTTTTGCCGAATTTATTATAGACTTCCTGATGATGGGTATGCCCGCCAAATAAATATCGTTCTTTCAAATGCTGCAATGCCACGTCCTTCCCTTTAGGGTCATGTACAAAATTCCCCCTGATTTCTGTAGGAGATCCATGGCATATGAGCGTAGACGGGCAACCGTCTTTTATAAATTGCCTTACATGGGGCAGGCTTTCAAAAAAGCGTATATCCGTCTCTTTTAAACGCTGAAAGGTATAATAAAGGGAACCTGTTGCGCTGGAGATCTTCCAAGCCTGAGAATGATAAAAATGGTCAATCAAATAGTCTTCCCTGTTTCCCCGTACCATCACGCAGGGATATTTCTCCCTCATTTCATATAGGAGGGAGAGCGTTTTCTCCGGATAGGGACTATCCGTCACATAATCACCCAGACATAAAACGCCGTCAATCTTCCTTTTTCCTATATAAGCTAAAAAAGCCTCAAATGCTTTGTAATTTCCATGTATATCACTGATAAGGGCAAGCCGCATCATAACCTCCTGTAAATATCACCAACCTTGCAATATTCATCTTATTATAGCGTATTTGGATGATAAAACAAATATTTTACTTATCTCTAATCTTCAAATTCTATGGGCCTTGGCCGTTTTATCCTTCTTATGTATTGTAAATACAGCAGCGCCCCTATGATGGCAACGATACATTCCGTTACAGGAAATGCCAACCATAAACCGGTCATTCCGCCTAACCTGGGTAATAGGAAGGCCAAAGGAATAATCAGCAGAAATCCGCGAAGCACGGAAATTATATGAGCGGGCTTTACATAGTCTACAGAGGTAAAATAAATGGATAAGATAATATTGCAACCAACAAATAGGCAAGCGGTAAAATATAGCTTCAATCCCCAAACCGCAATTTCCTGTAATTGTCTATTATTCTCACTGTTAAAAACAGAGGTAATGGCATCCGCTCCAAAATATACAGCCAGATAAACCGCAGCCGACACAATTATCACGGTGACCATGGCATACCTGAAAACAGATTGTACATTTTGTTTATTTCCTTTGCCGTAATTTTTACTTAAGAGAGGCTGGATGCCCTGTGCAATCCCTGTATAAACGGCAATCACAACAAGGGATAAATTGGCAATTACACCATATGCCGCCACTCCGGCATTACCCTCCAGACCTAAAATAATGGTGTTAAATACAATCATTACAATGCCCGAGGACACTTCCGCAATTAAAGAGGATGTACCCAGGGCCGCAATATGCCCCCATATTTTACCTGATATTTTACATCTGACTGGATGGAACTGATTTTGCTTTCTAAAAAAGAAGGCCGATAATATGCTTAAACTGATAATGGGTGCCAGTCCTGTGGCAAAAACGGCTCCGAATATTCCCATTCCAAGAGGGAAAATAAAGATATAATCTAAAACCATATTAGAAAGGCTGCCGCTTACCATTGCAATCATGGAAAGCCTTGGGCTGCCGTCATTGCGCACAAAGCACAGTATTATATCATTCAAAATAAATGCGGGCGAAAATAATAGAATCACTTGCAGATATGTTTTACTCATTTTAAATACGGCTTCATCCGCACCAAGCAAGGTTGTAATGGATTCCGACCCAAATACACCCACCAAGAAAAAGATGGCGGAAAGTAATATCCCCAACAGCAATGTATGTGTAAATACGGTATTTGCTTCTTTTTGCAGGCTTTGGCTTTTTAGAATAGAATATCTTGTGGCTCCGCCCATACCTAGCATCAGACCGCTCCCATGAATCAGACTGTATATGGGAATTGCCAAATTTAATGCAGCAAGACCGTTTGCTCCCAAGCCTTTTGCCACAAAGAATGTATCTGCCAGGATATAGCAGGATAAGCCCAGCATTCCTATTACATTGAGAGAGGTATAGCGAATAAATTCTTTTAAATACGGTTTCTTGATTTGAGGTAGCATCATAGAAATCTCCTTCTTAGGTTTTTACATAAAAAAAGCCGGTATCCTATCTTCAATGGCCTAATGATAGAAAACCTGCGCTTAACTTCTTTACCCGGCGGCAAAAAAGTATCTGTTTATATAATAATTGTCCAAGAAATTGTAGCAAATGTATTGCTAAAAGTCAATTCAATGAAAATGCGACCAGCAAGTGGCCGCATCATCTACTTACTGCTGATAAAATTG
>CAZJAS010000031.1:0-24144 GCA_964544135.1 uncultured Clostridium sp.
CATTCTTCCCATATGTTGTTTATGCTGCTGATGTGGCATGTAGGTTAGTGTGATGTATAAAGTAGGGAAACAAAATGAGTGACTTGCAGAGCAATCAGAAGAAACAACAGGAGGCGCTGCTTGAACAAAAGATAGCGTCCTATTTGCCCACCTTATATAAGATAGCTTTTTTGCAATTAAAAAGCGAGGCAGATGCCGAGGATATTGTGCCAGAAGTGTGATTAAGACAGATGAATACGGATTTAATACCGCTGATGCAAAAACAGCATATTTAAATGATAATATAAACACAACAGATCATGAAATCTATCCTGAGAATGAACAAAAACAGATGCAACAGACCACATATGATGAGATAGAACAGCTTGAAGCAAAGGTTATGTCACAAACTGAGTACAGTTCTTTAGAAGAATTTAAGGAAGCGGAGCAGATCCCGATTGCCCTGCCGGAAACTGATTTATTAGGCGAACAGGTTATTTCGGAATATTATGTTGTATTGGGAGATCATTATTTGAAGGCAAGGATAGAGACGGAAGGCCGATTTTTCATGTTGGATCAGGTGTATTTTGGAAATACCGATGGGCATGTTTCGTCTACCGTGTATCCCGAAGGTGTGTGTAATGAAAGAAGCTATACCACTATAAAGGGATATACCTATACGATCATAGATTCTGTTTGTGAACAGGGTGAATGCCCCGATATTCATGCCGCCATATCCATCGGGGACTATGAACTGATTGCTAATTTTACAGGTTATACGCAGGAGGAAGCGTATGTCATATTGGATAATATTGATTTGTCTGTGTATCTTAATGAATAATGTTTAGAGTAAAACGGGAATAGACTGAAAGGGGAAAATAAAGGGAAAGGGAGAATTCATATGAAAAATATACTGGTGTTTAATAATACTACAGGAGTTGCGGATGTGATGCGACCTTTGCTTGCAAGCGAAGGCTATGAGATTTATGAAGTTAGTAATTTACCTGATTTATATAGTTTAACGAAAATGCGTCAGGGCCAGCTGTTAATTATGGATGTGGAAGTAAAAAACGAAGACGGTATTGAAATTATAAATGAAATCCGTAAATTAAGCACTATGCCTATTATTATCCTGTCCGTTAACGGCAGTGATATGAAAAAAATAGAAGCACTGAACATGGGTGCAGACGATTATGTAACCTACCCCTGCAATCCCTTAGAGCTGCTGGCCAGAGTAAAAGCCCAGATCAGAAGATATACAAGATTATCCAATATCTCGGATAATATAGAGCAGATTTATCAGGTGAATGATTTAATAATAGATGATACTTGCAGAAGAGTATTGGTAGAGGGCAGAGAAGTCCGGTTAACGCCCATTGAATATAAGATTTTAAAACTATTGGTACAGGAAAAGGGCAGGGTATTTTCCATTAATCAAATCTATGAATCCATTTGGCATATGAAAGCCTATGGGACGGAAAATACCATTGCGGTACATATCAGGCATATCCGTAAAAAAATCGAACGAAACCCTAAGGAGCCCCAGTATTTAAAGGTGGTGTGGGGAACAGGATATAAAGTGGGCTGATAAAGCCCTTATCGGTCCTTTATCAGCCTCTTGTACAAAAATTTAAAACGGATTTGCTCTCCCTGATAACGAAAGTAATGTTTCAGGATCACGGTCAGGGAAAGAGCAAGACAACCCAAGGAAATAGAAACGGGAAGGCTTTTAATAAATAAACAGCAAAATGTAAAAACCAAAAAGGTGATTACAGAACGGAAAAAATGCGGCCGAATTACAATAACCAATGAAAATAGGATATAGAGTGCAGCAAGTATGTATACCGGTGTAAGATTGGGATATAGCCCCAAGAGTACTCCGAAGGATACTGCAATGGATTTTCCTCCGTTTTTAAACATCCAAAACAAAGGAAAGGCATGTCCTAAAACCGGTGCTGCCATAACAAATGCGAATAGAAGACTAGAAATATCCGTATTGCGGGCTGCAAACCA
Organism: uncultured Clostridium sp.; assembly: GCA_964544135.1. Classification (GTDB taxonomy): domain Bacteria; phylum Bacillota; class Clostridia; order Lachnospirales; family Lachnospiraceae; genus Acetatifactor. Next base: position 1,993 of record CAZJAS010000031.1, read on the forward strand.
AACCGGCAGAGCGCCCTTTAGGAGTTCACAGATGAGGACCAAGACACCCATGGGAATACCTGCGTGCATAAAGACATTGGCTGCCCCCGGATTGCCGTCTTCTGAGAATTTGCGTATATCAATATGCTTTGTCATATGAGGAAGCAAATGTGCATACATAATGCTTCCCGATAAATATCCTATTATTATAAAGAAAATATAGTTTATCATAAGTTTCGCCCCCTTATAAACTACAGCCGCCTATCGGCTGTTTTTTCTTCTAAAAGTTTACATATGTTTTTTGCGGCATCCGGTAGTGCATTGGAAAGAGCTGCGGATTGCATGCCTTTCCTGATAGCGGAATTCTCCACCAAAAGCTTCCCTTGCTTTACTTGTGTGTGAATACGCTCAGCGGCAATGGAAATACCCCTGGAAGAGAAAAACTCAAGATTCCTGTTTTCGCAGCCGGGAATCGGTGCAGTATGCACAATCGGTATATTCATATTGAGCGCTTCGGTTGAAGTAAGTCCACCCGGCTTCGTATAAATAACATCGCAGGCGGCCATATAATCTGCCACATGGCTGGTATAACCGATAATATGTACATTGGAAGAACGGGTAAATTGTGTTTTTAAAGTGCGTCTCAGTTTATCATTGTTTCCGCAGATTATAATCACTTGTTCGCCGTCTTTTAAATTTCGTACCAATTCATAGGCAAAGAGATGAATTTTACCGAATCCCATACTGCCGCACATAATCAGGTAGACGGGTTTATCTTCCGGAAGATGCAGCTTTCTCTTTGCAAGTACTTTATCGGGTTTCATGCAAAAAGCTTCATTAACCGGTATCCCCAAGGGCAGAAGTTTATCTGCCGGAATTCCCTTCTTAATATATTCCTCCACCAAATCGGCATGAGGCAGAATATAATAATCACATTCTGTTTCTTCCCAAAAAGGAATACAGGTATAGTCGGTAGTAACCACTACAGAAAGAGGAACCTGCATATTGTGGCGCTTCATATAGGTAATGGTTTCTGCAGGAAATAAATGGGGCATAACGATGGCATCAAAATCATTTTCATCAAGATACTTTTGCAATCTCTTTGCCATAAGCCCGTTTGCATAATATACGGGGGACTTTCTGCGGGTAGAACTGATCAGTCCTCCGATGCGGTAGAGAAAGCCAAAGAGACGAGGAAAACCTCGTGCCATCTTAATATAGCACTGCCCTACGAAATTAGCTGTTCTTGTGCTCGCTAAGAGGAAAATATCCATCATAACAGCTTCATGCCCTGTATTTTGCAAGGTTTCTACTATGGCAGCACCTGCAGCATTATGTCCGCCCCCTGTTGCGGATGATAAAATCAATACTTTCATAAAGTCACCTAATTAATTTTAGTCAATATTTGTATTTTATTTTATCACTATTTAGTAAAAAAAGCAAAAACCAATTGACATTTATATTGTTGTGGATTATTGTATTAATAAAGTAATACAACAAAGGTAATTACAATTTTATCTTGTGGGTCTACTCATCATATTACTTTGGAAAGCCATCTTTTTCTATGGAGATGAGACCATAAGGGATTTCTAAAAGCATGGAAGCTTTTGCTGAACATGCTTTTACACTTAGGGGCTCATTGGAATGATTAGAAAAACCGGCTGACAAAGTATTATGATGAGTAGAGCCCTCTTGGAAAATCTTAATTGCCTATAATACAACAACATTATGAGGAGAGAGAAAAATGCTGGAAGTAATGGAATTATCAAAAAAATATGGTAAAACACTGGCAGTTGATAATGTGAGCTTCAAGGTATCCGATGGGCAGGTAGGAATTTTACTGGGACCTAACGGTGCCGGTAAGACAACTATTATAAAAAGTATTGCAGGATTGGTAAGATATAGCGGAATGGTCAGAATCAAGGGGATACCGGCAAAAACCGTTGAAGCCAAGCGTATATTTGCCTATGTGCCGGAAATTCCTGCTATGTATGATGCACTTACGGTAAGAGAGCATATTGAATTCATCATAAAAGCATATCAAATTGAAATCTCTCAAGAGGAAATAGAGGTTCTGCTGAAACGTTTTGAACTATTTGACAAGCAAGAGAAGCTGGGAAATGAGCTGTCAAAGGGCATGATGCAGAAGGTAAGTATTTGCTGTGCGCTCATAGTTCATCCGCAGGTGATATTATTGGATGAACCGATGGTTGGTTTGGATCCTGCGGCGATTAAGGAATTAAAAAATATAGTGCTGGAGTTAAAAGCAAAGGGCGTTACCGTGCTGATCAGTACCCATATGCTGGAAATGGTAAAGGAGCTTTGGGATATAACTTTTGTTATGGAAAAAGGACATATTATCGGTACTTATAGTAAGAAAGAGGTAGGATCCCAAAATCTTGAGGAGCTGTATTTTAAGCTCACCTCTGCATCCGAACATAAAGAAGTTGGCAAAAATAACGCAGAAGGAAAGTAGGTGGCAGAATGGATTCACTGATTTTTTTGTGGAAGAGAAGTGTTAAAAATAAGCTTAAAAGAGCCATTAAAAGGCCTATTACCTATGTCTTTTTATTATTTATTATTTTCTATGCCATATTCATTCCTGTGGGTTTGTATAAGGTACTAGTACAATATAAATTAGATACACCGGAGAGTATGCTGATACTGGTAATCGTCTTCTGTTTTTGGATGCTGCCGGCTAACCTGATTGCATATACAAAAAGAAGAGGCCTGTTATTTAAAAAATCAGATATACATTTTCTGTTTCCCGCTCCCCTGGGACCCAAAATGATTCTGCTTTATATCCATGCACATACTTTAGTGTTTTCTTTGCTAATGAGTGCCTTTATCATAGTGGGAGGTTATTTTATATTTCATCTTTCCCTCATGCAGGTATTTTTATATTTTATAGCCAGTGTACTATTAGAAAATGTGTTAGAAGCTTCTATCATGATATTATGTTATGGTTCGGAAAAAATTAAGGATAAACAGAAAAAATATATAGTTATTTTTGCCTATGCACTGATTGCCTGCTTTTTTCTGATTGGGTTACTTATTTATAGGGAACATGGATTCAGCATGGCAAGCGTACAAATTTTTATGCATAGTAAAGCCGTGCAGGCAGTGCCTGTGGTGGGGTGGTATATTGCCCTGATGCATTTTATATTTGTAGGTCCCACCTCCTTTAATCTGGTATGCAGCGGATTGTATTTATTGTGTGTAGCAGCATTCTTTATATGGGCTTATAAAATGCCTTGTACCGGTGGTTATTATGAAGACGCAGAGAAATTTGCCGATGATTATGAGGAAATGAGGGCAAAAAGCCAGGAAGGCATTGCTACACAGTTTGGAAAAAAAGAGAAATTCAGAAGGGCTGCGATTGTCTATAAGGGCGGCGGCGCTAAATCCATTTTCTATAAGCAGATTTTAGAATATAAAAAATCAAAAACCTTCTTTTTAGATAAAACAACCTTATTTTTGATTCTCATAGGAAATGTAATGGTTTACATGATAGGCACGGATGACTCCGAAAGTGCCATGAAGAAATTATTTATATTACCTGTGGTTATGGCGTATCTGGCGCTTTGCAGCTCTGCCATGAACGGCAAATGGGCGAAGGAAATCAATAATCCTTATACCTTCCTGATTCCGGACAGCCCGGTCAGTAAATTATGGTATGCGACCCTGATAGAACATGGGAAAAATTTAGTGTACGGAATATTACTTGCCCTTCCCAGCTCGATAATCTTAAAGGTGCCGGTCCTGCAGACCCTGCTATGTGTGTTGCTTTATATGATGCTGCAGGCAGTTAAGGTTTACTCCTTAGTGGTCATGGAAGCCTTTGTAGGCAGTAAAATAGGCAAAGTAGGAAAGCAGTTTTTTCATATGTTATTGCAATCAATACCCATGGTACTGGCGGCTATCGGAGCAATTTTTGGAGTACTTACGAATTCTGTAGAGGTGGCATATATTTTTATGAGTCTTATACTATTCGCCTGCGTAATCGTATTTATGGCAATCGCAGCATTTGCTTTTGATAAGATGGAAACGGCATAGATATAAATAATCTTTAAAATGCATTGACGTTATACTGATTTTTGGGTAGAATGATAAGCGTATGAAAGTGCTTACATAGTACAAAATATTGGAGGGAAAAGATGCAGATAAAGGAAATTGAACAGTACATTGATGAATTAATTGAGAAAAGCACTCTCGATGTTCCCGTTTGGAATATTGAAAAATCTAAGAGTGGATTGAAGGCCGGTTGGAATTACATAGACGGCTGTATGATTCTGGCATTGCTGGAGACCTATAATACAACGGGAAATAAAAAATATTTGGACTTTGCTGATGCTTTTATTGATCATAGAGTGCAGGAGGACGGTACCATAGCCGGTTACTCCGTGGAAGAATATAATATTGATAATGTAAATGCGGGAAAAACCTTATTTCAATTATATGATATTACCGGAAAAGAGAAATACAGAAGAGCCATTGATTTGATCTATAGCCAGATTAAAAATCAGCCCAGAACCGAGGAAGGTAATTTCTGGCATAAGAAGATCTATCCCCATCAGGTGTGGTTGGATGGACTTTATATGGGACAGCCTTTTTACATGGAATATGAGACCAGATTTAATGACAAAAAAAATTATGCCGATATTTTCAGTCAGTTTGCAAATGTAATAAAGTATATGAGGGATGAGGAGACGGGACTGTATTATCATGGATATGACTCTTCAAAATCTGTTTTCTGGTGTGATAAGGAAACAGGACTTTCCAAGAATTTTTGGCTGCGTGCAATGGGCTGGTATTCCATGGCACTTCTTGATACTTTAAGCAAGACGGATTCTGCAGGTTTTGAAACAGAGTATGAGCAGTTGAAAACCGCTTTTAAAGAATTAATTGACGCACTCCTGAACTATCAGGATGAGAGCGGTATGTGGTATCAGTTACCGGCACTTCCTGGTAAGGGTGAAAATTATTTGGAGACAAGCGGCAGTGCTATTCTTGCATTTTCTATCCTGCGTGGTGCGAGGCTTGGTTTCTTGCCGGAAACTTACAGGGAATACGGAATCAAAGCATTTAACGGCATTAAGGACCGCTATATGAAAACCGAGAATGGAGAGCTTCATTTAGGCGGTATCTGTTTGGTGGCGGGACTTGGCCCGGCAGACAATACCAGGAGAGACGGTACTTTTGAATATTATATGTCCGAACCCATTGTCGAGGACGATGCTAAAGGTGTAGGTCCGCTCCTGCTGGCATATACGGAATTAAGAAGACTATAAAAGATAAGCCCCTGCAGGATTATGTGCAGGGGTTTTCAATCTAAAAGAAGAGATGTTCAATCAGGATTTTGGCTCCGATCAGAATCAGGATGATACCGCCGGCCAACTCTGCCCTTGATTTGTATTTGTTACCGAAAATATTACCGATCTTCATTCCCAGAGCGGAAAGGAAGAAAGTGATGATTCCAATGAAGGCTACTGCCGGGACAATGGGTATATCCGGTAAAAAAGCAAAGGTAACGCCTACCGCAAGTGCGTCTATGCTGGTAGCAACCGCCATCAGAAACATTTCCTTAAAGGCAAGGGAACAGTCTGCGGGCTCATTCTTTTTAGAAAAGGCTTCCCTAATCATATTCCCACCGATGATTAAAAGCAGGATAAAAGCAATCCAATGATCTATGGCTGTTATACTATCTTGGAATCGATAGCCTACCAAATATCCGATTGCCGGCATGAGTGCCTGAAAGCCGCCAAACCATAAACCTACCGTGGCAGCTTTTTTAACGGTGACTTTTGAAGTGGCTAGACCTTTACAAACAGCAACGGAAAAGGCATCCATGGAAAGACCGATGGCAAGAATAAATAAACTCAGTAAACTCATAATTTCTCCTCTTTGGTGAGTTACACCTAAAAGACCCATGAACAACCCCCAAATAGGGCTGTCCATGAGTCTCGTTTTTTAAGATAATACCAGATGCTATGCATCATTGTGTTGACATTACCACAGTCATTTCTGACTATAAACTACTCCCTCAGGGATTCGAATTAAACTATGATTGGTAATAACGTGTAATGTGTATTATAGGAGAAGGCAATATGTTTGTCAAGGGGGCATTAATTTTAAATGAGATATCATAGATAAGGCAATAATAAAAAAGACAATAACAGCAAATAAAATTTATAACCTTGTAAATTGAAAAACTCATTTCTAGTGGCTCTACTCTCCATAATACTTTGTCAGCCGGTTTTTCTAACCATTCCAATGAGCCCCTAAGTGTAAAAGCATGTTCAGCATAGGCTTCCATGCTTTTAGGAATCCCTTACGGTCTCATTTCCATAGAAAAAGATGGCTTTCCAAAGTAATATGGAGAGTAGAGCCCCATGAAAATATGTAATTTTTAAAACCCTATGAAAGGATGGTAAGATGAAAACAAATAAACTTAAAAAAATGTGGGTAGCGGATCAAGGGGACGGGATGTATAAAAATCCTATTTTATATACGGATTATTCCGATCCGGATGTAATCAGAGTGGGAGAGGATTATTTCTTAGTCGCTTCTTCCTTTTGTAATGCGCCGGCTGTTCCCGTGCTGCACTCAAAGGATTTGGTTAATTGGAAGGTAATCGGCTATGCAATGGACAAATTGCCGTTTGCCGAATATGATAAGCCGTTGCACGGCTGCGGTACTTGGGCACCTGCCATCCGGTATCATGAAGGTGTTTTTTATATATTTATACCTATGCCGGATGAAGGCATTTTTATGGTTAGGAGCAAGGATCCCTTTGCGGGCTGGGAAGAGCCGGTATGTGTCCGAAAAGTAACCGGTTGGATCGATCCCTGCCCGTTTTGGGATGATGACGGACAAGCATATATGGTATCTGCATTTGCCAGAAGCAGGATTGGCTTTAAGAGCATCCTTCATCTGTCACCTTTAGCACCGGATTGTACGCAGGTATTGGGAGACGGAAAACATATATATGACGGCAGTGAGACGCAGCCTACCATAGAAGGACCCAAGCTCTATAAAAGAAACGGATATTATTATATTTTTGCTCCCGCAGGCGGTGTAAAACAGGGCTGGCAAACGGTACTTCGCTCCCGTAATATTTGGGGACCCTATGAAGAAAAAATAGTATTGCATCAAGGAAACAGCCCGGTGAACGGACCCCATCAAGGAGCGTGGGTGGATACCCCGTCGGGAGAGGATTGGTTTATACATTTTCAGGATGTGGGAAATGCCGGAAGAATCACACATCTGCAACCCATGCGTTGGGAGGATGATTGGCCGGTCATTGGCGTAAATGCGGATGAAAACGGTTGCGGTGAACCGGTCATGCAGTATAAAAAACCGGATACCGGTAGATATTTTCCCATATGTGCCCCGGAGGATTCCGATTATTTTAATCAAGGCAGTTTGGGACTGCAGTGGCAGTGGAATGCCAATTATAAAAAGGAATGGTATGATTTAAAGAAAGGTCATCTTATCTTATATGCACAAAATGTAGAGAAAGGTACGCAGTCTTGCGATATCAGCAATCTGCTCTTGCAGAAATGGCCGGCACCTGAATTTATGATTACAACAAAGCTGTTACTCGGTGGATTAAAGGAAGGCGATCTTGCCGGTATGGTATCCCTGGGCGGTATTTATACCGATTTAGCCGTAAAGGTTGAAAACAGAGAAAGGCAATTGGTACAGCGGATTGGCGAGTGGCAAAAGGATAATGAGACAGAAGAGGTATTAGGAGAGTTAGAGGATGAGGTCATATACCTTCGTATGTATGTAAAAGAGGAAAAATGGGTTTCCTTTGATTATAGTACAGACGGAAAAGAGTTTATAAAAGCGGGTAAAGCGATAATGGCAACTCCGGGCCGCTGGGTGGGTGTCAAGGCAGGATTATTTATTATGAATGAGAATAATAATCAGGAAGGATACTTAGAAGCGGAATATTTTATTTTCCAGGATATACAATAATCCTAAAAACACAGCTATGGAAAGAAGGTGACTTAACTGCGGGACAGCTAGCAAAAATCTTAAATAAGCAAACAGGCTGGAACCGCAATACTACATATACCGTTATTAAAAAACTGATAGACAAGGGCGCGATTAAGCGCCTCGAACCCAATTTCACTTGCAGGGCGGCTATTACAAAGGAACAGGTGCAGCAATATGAGTCGACGGAATTGATTAGCAAACTATTTGATGGCTCTGCAGAAGTTTTTTTATCAGCGTTTTTAGGTGGCAAAGAATTATCAGAGGATGAAATAGAGCGTCTGAAGCAAATTGTAGAAGGTGCAAAATGAGGTGTTATGCATGAGTATCCCACAAATGAGTATATCGGGCGGTATTTTAGTGATGGTGGTTATTGTGATTAGGGCGGTGGCTTTAAATCGGCTTCCCAAAACAATGTTCCGATATCTCTGGGGTATTTCACTTTGCCGATTGCTTTTACCTGTCTCTATTCCTTCGCGGTTTAGCGTTTATAGTATGATTGGTGAGATTTTTAAGCTTCTATTCCCTAAAACGGCCGCTCAAAACGTAATAAATCATATAATGCCTACGGATAGCCCGATAGCGGAAGTATCCAAGCAGATTATCCCAACGGTGCAAAAGCAAGTTTATAACATCGCTCCGACAACAATTATTTATTTTGTCGGTATGTTTGCAATGATTATTTTCTTTGTATTTGTATATTTCAAAAACTATAGGGAGTTGCGTTTTGCATTGATTATCTCCGACAATTCGTTTTTCGATCAATGGCTTAAGGAACATAAACTGTTCCGCCCCATTCGGATCATGCAATCGGATAGAATTACAACTCCGGTTGCCATTGGTTTGATTAGACCCCGCATTATTTTGCCTAAGTCTTTGGATATGGAAGATAAACAAATTTTGCAGTATGTCCTGATACATGAATACTATCATATCAGGCAAGTTGATATCTTATGGAAAATGCTTTCAGCCATTGTGCTCTGTATCCATTGGTTTAACCCTATGATATGGATCATGTTCCTACTGGTAAATCGTGATTTGGAAATGATCTGTGATGAAATGGTGATACATCATTTTGGTGCAGAAGCTAAAACGGCCTATGCCTATTCTTTGATTTGCATGGCGGAACAGAGAAGCAGGTTAGCTTCGCTTTCCAGCGGTTTTAGCAGAAACATGGCTGAGGAAAGAATCAAATCAATATGGAACTATGTTGGGAACAGGGAAGGTTTGGTTCTCGGAATTTGAGAAAACAGGATTCCTTATTTATGCAATTAACAGTGTGTCTTCACTATAATTAAAAATGACTAAAAATATTTTCTTGGAAGGACAAATGAACTATGAAAAAGCTATTTCTCTTATTAATCTTATGACCGGCGCTTCTTATAACCGCTTGCCGGCAACGGGATAATACACCGGAAAATCCAGTGGATGAAAATACAAGTAATATGCAGGGCAATAATGAGGACAATATTTCAGATACGGGTAATGAGGATGATGCGACAGACACAGGTACGGATAACGATGCCTCTGAAGCATCCAAACTATATTATGGATCTTGGAATGTGACCTCTTGTGTCGGTTTTGCTCCGGTTTCCGCACTTACGCCGGAGGAAATCGAGGAGCTGCTGGGAACGGTCATAGCGTATGATGAAGATCGTTTCGTATGGAAAGGAAGGATATACGATGCTCCTGCTTATCAGGAAAATATCGAAACAAGCGAGGACTTTGCATTGAGCTATAATAATGCTCTGACCTTCACGGACCTGGGGTTGACCGAAAGCGAAGCCACTGTCGTTACGGTTGATTGCGATGCATTGGGAAACTATTTTTATGTAAAAGATGAGAATACACTGGTTATCAGTTACAACGGTGCTTTCTTTGAAGCATCCCGTGATCTGAATGAAAAGGAGCCTATTACTACAGGATCCGGTGAAAGAGCCCAGCTCTATGAGGGAGTTTATTTTGATAACCGGCTATTTGGCGACTCCGATCGGGAGGATTATCCGAGTACCACTTATGAAATTGTGATTTCGAATGTGACGGATTCGACCTTTGATTTTGCTGTATATGAAATAACTTTACTTACGGGAGAGAGTGTGCTTATTTCCTCCAGACTGACAGCAGATTTTTCGGAAGACGGCACGGAGGCCATATATAGCGGAGATGATTATAACCTTATTTTTGTATTCCCAGATTATCACGGATCCTATCCGGTAGTGACTGACATAGAAATATCGGGTTCTACTCTCTTTGAGGGGAATACCTATGTTAATAATTCTATTCCAGGGCATGAATTCGGATGAAGTAGGACAAAAAATCACTTGTTGTATTTATATCTTGCCGGAATATAGAAAACGCTGCGGGTAGTAACTCACCTGCAGCGCTTTTTTACTTTTTAGATCATTATGATTTAATTACAATTACATAATTATTAGTACTGTTCCGGTAACCAGACGCGCATTTCATTTAGTCCTCTGTTGCACCATGCATAATAAGGAATGAATGTAATGGTATAGGCTTCTTCCTTTGGTTTTTCATAAGAATACAGATTGCTGCTCTTTTGAATCCTAACTCCATCTGCCTTAAGCTCGCATATTCCCATTAATTTATCTTCATCATACTCACATATGTCAATGTTTCCGTCTCTTTTTACTCTTAGGCTCAGTACGTCACCATCATTATCCATTCCCTCCGCACAATAAATCAGAGGGCCTCTCGATAAGGCTATTTTACCGTTATCATCGCTAACTCTTGTATCTGCATATATTTTCTGTACGGACATATCAAATTCAGCCGTTACTATGTCTGTTGATACAAAAGAGCCGCTGATATAAGCATAACCGTCTCGAATCTCATAGGATACAGGCAGTCCGTTCTTTTGTATATCGGTTTTCTTACTCCATGCGGGAAGCCTGATTGCCAGTGTCATATCCATTGATTCACCTTCAGGTACAAAGCGGTAAGCTATACTGCCTTCATAGGGATAGGCTGTTTCTACAATAATTTTACCCCCATATATATCGGAGGCATCAAGAATTCCGCCGATATATAAATGAGAATACAATGTGTTACCGGCAATTTCCCATGCATATTCTGCAATAGAGGGTAGAAGTCTTGCAACATTGGGAGGGCAGCATGAACAAGTAAACCATCCCGGACGCTGGGGAAGGGTGTGCACATGGGTTTTGGCTTCACCGGATATGCCGGGAATGACTTCTAAGGGATTTACATAGAAAAATTTAGTCCCATCCAGTTCCATGCCTGCAAGAACGCAGTTATATAGTGCACGTTCCATAACATCGGCATAGCGTCCGGCTTTTTCTAGCCTCAGCATCTTTTGGGCAAAGAAGATAAGCCCGATTGCTGCACAGGTTTCCCCATAGGCGGTATCATTGGGTAAATGGTAATCTTTTGTAAATGCCTCACCTTCATAAGAGGAGCCGATAGCACCTGTTACATACATTCTGGATTCGGTGATATTATCCCAAAGCCTGCGGCAAGCCTCCACCAGTGTTTGATCTCCTGTTTGTTTAGCGGCATCCGCCATCCCCGCATATAAATATACCGCACGGACAGCGTGTCCCGTTGCTTTTGTTTGTTCCCGAACGGGTATATGGGATTGAGTATATTCTTTATCATGGGGATTAGAGCCCCATACGGTCCAGCTTGATTTTTCACGTTCTTTTATATAATAGTCACTGTCAACACCGCGGATGTTAATAAAATGGAGTGCCAGTTCCAAATATTTCTCGTTATTTGTGAATCGGTACAACCGCATTAATGCAAGCTCAATTTCAGGATGACCGGGATAGCCCTCCGTCTTTTCCGTAATAAAGCGATTGTAAATATGGTCAGCCATTTTACACATAATTGAAAGCAGCTTGGTTTTACCGGTACACATTGCATAAGCTACCGCAGCTTCTATCATATGGCCCGCGCAATAAAGCTCATGACCCTCAGCAAGATTTGTCCAACGTTTTTCCGGTTTAGCAAGAGTAAAATAAGTGTTTAGATAACCATCCTCATGCTGTGCTCTGCCAATGATATCGATTACCTCATCACAACGGCTTTCAAGCTCCTTATCCGGATACATAAGCAGGGAATAAGCTGCCCCTTCAAGCCATTTGGCTAAATCGCTGTCCTGAAATACCATTCCATAAAAATCTCCTCCGGAGTTGCCGGTTTCCAACAGCCTTGCTGCCATTTCAAAATTTTCAATACAGTGGCTTTTGGGTATATCGGGCATATTATCATGCAGAACCTTTTCCTGGTAAGGGATTACCACATCTTTTATGAGTTTCTCATACCGTCCCATAAAATTGTCGTTTGCAGTAAAACGCTTTATCATATCCATTAAAATACCTCCTTATAATAGTTTATATATGTTAGGCATTTGCGAAACTTGCTTCCAAGGGGGCTCTACTCATTATAATACTTTGTCAGCCGGTTTTTCTAACCATTCCAATGAGCCCCTAAGTGTAAAAGCATGTTCAGAAAAGGCTTTCATGCTTTTAGAAACCCCTTATGGTCTCATTTCCATAGAAAAAAATGGCATTCCAAAGTAATATAATGAGTAGAGCCATTAGAAATGAGTTTCGCAATTACCTAGTTTATATATGTATTATGACCGGTTTTTAACCGATATGGAATATATATTCTTCGTTTTAATATGTATTTTATTCCTATTTATTATATTCTGGGTATATAACTGTTCCTGTATGCAGTTGGAGATACTCCTTTTTGGCGGCGGAATACCTTGCTGAAATAAAATTGGTCATAAAATCCTGTTTGGGAGGAGATTTCAGATACGGAAAGATTGGTGGTGCATAGGAGCATTTCAGCTTTCTGTAACCTTTTCATAAGCTGATATTCTTTAATTGTCATACCTGTTTTCTGTTTAAATAATAATCCCATATACTTATAAGATAGTCCTACATAGTGGGCAATCTCTTCACCGGTAAAATTACGGCAGAAATTATTTTCTATAAATTGCAAAACTGTTTGAATGAGGGGATCATCCATGCTTGTCCTTCCATCAAGTATTTCTGTGCAGGAAATAAGAATATCCGAAAGTGCGGTATTGGAACGCAGCATATCTCCCGAATTATGTAGGGCAATCATTTGGCTAAAACGGGTTTTGATGTCATTTCCCTCAGGAAGAGTCAGTAATTTGGGTAGAGTATAAAATTTGCGGCAATCATCATAGGAAAGATGTGTGTATATCTCCCGGTTGACGGGACGTGTATAGGGAGTATCATGGGCAGCAGGCAAATCACAGTAAAAATGTGCATAATACCATGTTGTGCCGCTTTCACAGGGTGTTATTCCATAATGATGCAGACCGCTCTTTAAAAAAAACAGAGTATGGGGTAATAAGCAATATGTGGTATTTTCTTCGATAATTTCCATTTTACCGCTTTTTAAATATATCATTACATGAAAATCGACAGTTCTGTCGCAATGAATGAATGGTTTAGCAGCGAGTTCAAAATTAGTTTCCGAGAGTACCGGCATTTTGGTGCATGGAACAGCAATTAGGTTTTCTTTCATTTGAATTTCAATCCTTCCAGTAAACAGTAATTGCTAAACTTGTTTCCAAGGGGGCTCTACTCTTCATAATACTTTGTCAGCCGGTTTTTCTAACCATTCCAAAGTAATATGATGAGTAGAGCCATTGGTAATGAGTTTAGCAATTACCAAATTATAAACTAATTATACAAAAGGAATAGAATTTAGGCAATCTGTGAGTTTTACGCGGTCTGTATTTTAAAAAAGACTTCCCAAGCGGCAGGATTTGTAATATAATGCAGATATATGATCTGGTGATGATCTGAAATTTCAAATACAAATCTTGTAATTACCCCATAAGAACAGTTGTATAGCAAAATAGAAAAGCGAGAGGTTAAGTGAATGAGAGAAAAGTATGAGTCGCTGGCGTTAATCAATTTAAAGGAAATTGCAAAAACCAGAGGCATCAAAGGTATTTCCACGATGAAAAAAGCAGAAATTGTGGAAGCGATGCTTTTGCAGGATGAAAAGGACAAAGCAGCCGCTCAGGTTACGAGGAATACAGAAAAGAGAGCGGTTAGGCAGGAAGTAAGCCGTCCGGCTCCGGTTTCTTTTGATAGGAATGCGGTTTATGATATTAGCTCCTATCCGCCCGAATTGGACAGCGGTCAGACGGCATACGGTATTTTGGAGGTTATGCCTGATGGCTATGGATTTATCCGCTCTGATAATTATATGCCGGGAGAGAATGATGTATATGTGGCGCCCAGCCAAATACGCAGATTCGGTCTTAAAACGGGAGATATCCTGGAAGGGAATAAGCGAACCAAAACACAGTCTGAAAAATTCAGCGCATTATTATTTATTAAGACCATTAACGGTTATACTACGGAAGAAGCATTAAGAAGAAGTAATTTTGAAGATATGACTCCTATATTTCCGGATGAAAGAATTAAACTGGAAAGTGCAGGAAGCAATATTGCCATGCGGGTTATGGATTTGGTAAGTCCAATCGGCAAGGGACAACGCGGTATGATTGTTTCTCCCCCCAAAGCGGGTAAGACAACCCTGCTGAAGCAGGTGGCAAAGTCAATACAGAGAAATGAAGCCGATATGCATATGCTGATTCTATTGATTGACGAGCGTCCCGAAGAGGTAACGGATATCAAGGAGGCGATAGAAGGTCCTAATGTGGAGGTGATTCACTCTACTTTTGACGAGCTTCCCGAGCATCATAAAAGAGTATCCGAAATGGTAATCGAAAGAGCAAAGCGTTTGGTGGAGCATGGTATGGATGTGGTTATTTTGCTTGACAGCATTACCCGTTTGACCCGTGCCTATAATCAGGTGATTCCGCCCAGCGGAAGAACTCTGTCCGGTGGTCTGGATCCCTCAGCATTACATATGCCCAAGAGATTTTTCGGTGCCGCAAGGAATCTGCGCGGCGGCGGAAGCCTTACCATTCTGGCAACGGCTCTTGTAGAGACCGGATCTAAGATGGATGATGTGGTGTATGAGGAATTTAAGGGTACCGGCAATATGGAAATAGTTCTGGACAGAAAGCTTTCCGAAAAGAGAATCTTCCCGGCTATCGATTTACAAAAATCCAGCACCAGAAGAGAGGACTTGCTTCTGCATGCAGATGAGCTGGAGGCCATTAATATTATGCGCAGGGCATTAAACGGAATGAAAGCGGAAGAAGCTGCCGATCGTATCTTGGATTTGTTCTCCAAAACACGTAATAATTTAGAGTTTGTAAATATGGTAAAAAAGATGAAAATTATTTAGAAAACACCTTGCATAATAAAAAATTGCATGATACAATAATAACGCTGTTTGTGTAGACATAAGCAGTACGGATGAGAACAATATCAAGTTATTTTATTATAGAGAGGTGAAAGAGATGAAAGAAGGAATCCATCCCAAGTATTATCAGGCGAATGTTACCTGTAACTGTGGAAACACATTTACTACCGGTTCAACCAAACCTGAAATCCACGTAGAAGTATGCTCAAAATGCCATTCATTCTACACAGGCCAGCAGAAGACTGTCAGAGCCGATGGACGTATTGATAAGTTCAATAAGAAATATGGTGTGGAAAACAATTAGTTTTTTGCCAATAAGATTTCTAAAAGGTTGAGGTGCAGATCTCAACCTTTTATGTTACAACAAGCTGGAAGGAAGGCAATACTATGGCGAAGAAGAGAAGCGGCCATTATTCCGGTATCGGCGGGCAAGCCGTGCTGGAAGGCATTATGATGAAGAACGATGAGAAATATGCGGTTGCAGTACGCAAACCGGACGGAGAGATTGAAGTAGAGCTGGAAAATCATCAAGGTGTATTGCATGGCAGTAAAATAAAAGAGATTCCCTTTATCAGAGGTATCTTTAACTTTGTGGATTCTATGATGTTAGGTACAAAATGCTTAAATTATTCCGCAAGCTTTTATGAGGATGAGGATGCAAGAGAGTCCAAAGTAGACAGAGTCTTAAATAAAGTAACAAAGGGAAATGCAGAAAAAATATTCACTGTACTCGTAACTGCCTTTTCCATTATTTTGGCAGTGGGTATTTTTATCGTACTACCTTATTTTATAACATCATTTTTTAAGGAATATATTCGAAGCAATACGCTTATGACGGTGATTGAAGGAGCGATTCGTATTTTCATTTTTGTACTGTATGTGGTTGCCATTACGGCAATGAAGGATATTAAACGACTCTATATGTATCATGGAGCGGAACATAAATGTATCAACTGTATTGAAAGAGGCAGGCCTCTTACCGTAAAAAATGTAATGCGCAGCTCGAGATTGCATAAACGTTGCGGGACCAGTTTTATGTTTTTGGTAATGTTTGTGAGCATTATCCTATTTTTCTTCATACAGGTGAATAATCCGGTATATAAGGTAGTACTGCGTATTTTATTGATTCCTTTGATTGCCGGTATATCCTATGAGTTAATCCGCCTTGCAGGCAGGGCTGATAATATTTTTACAAAGCTTATATCCGCACCGGGTATGCTGATACAAAGGCTGACAACCAAGGAGCCCGATCGGTCAATGGTTGAGGTTGCCATTGCCGCAGTGGAGAATGTATTTGATTGGAAAAAATATCTGGCAGACGAGTTTGGTTATGAAGAAGAGGCTGTATCGGAAGAGGCGGTGGAAGCAAAAGGCTAGCGATGCAAAAGCTTTACCGGTAAAGTCCGCTGATGTGGACGGATGGGAGTTAGTATGACATATCGGGAATGTTATCGAATTGGCAGTACGGACCTGCAAAAGGCAGGTGTGCCCGATTGGGAAACAGATGCCCGTTATTTACTGGAATTTGTCTGTGGTACCGATAGAAATACCCTGTTGGCACATGGGGATATGCCCGTCTTAAAAAAAATGCAGGAGCAATATTTTAACCTAATCGAAAAAAGAAAAAAGCGGATTCCTTTACAATTATTAACGGGTAAGCAGAATTTTTGCGGACTTGATTTTATTGTAAATGAGCATGTATTGATTCCCAGGGGAGATACTGAAATTTTAGTGGAAGCTGCTTTAAAAATAATAAAACCGGGCATGAGGATTTTGGATATGTGTACCGGCTCCGGCTGTATTTTAATCAGCATCCTTGCTATGACAGAGGGAGTAAGAGGTACGGGAGCGGATAGTTCGGGAGAGGCTCTGAGGGTAGCCGGAGAAAACGGCAGGTGGCTTTTACAAAAAGATAAGAGACCGGATTGGATATTAAGTGATTTGTTTTCTGCCTTTTTACAAAACAGGGATAAAGGATCGGAGGAGCAGTTTTGCAAATATGATATGATTGTATCCAATCCACCCTATATTTCCAGTGATGTGATTGATACATTAATGCCTGAGGTGAGGGATTTTGAGCCAAGGCAAGCGTTGGACGGCAGTGATGACGGACTTATGTTTTATAGAAAGATAATAAAGGAAAGTATTTGGTTTTTGAATGAAAACGGATATTTATTGTTTGAAATCGGATATGATCAGGGTAGGGCAGTAAGTGAGATGATGGAGGCTGCCGGATTTGCGGATATTAAAGTGATAAAGGATTATGCGGGACTTGACCGGGTCGTAACCGGAAGAATCAATGAGGTAAAGGATGTTTAATAAGTTAGAAGATTTACTGAGACGTTATGAAGAAATAATGAATGAAATCAATGAGCCGGATGTGGTGAATGATCAAAATCGTTTTAGAAAGCTGATGAAGGAACAGAGCGATCTGACTCCTTTGGTGGAAGCATATACTGAATATAAAAAGTGTAAGCAAGATGTAGAGGATTCTCTCTTAATGCTGGAGGCTGAGCGTGATGAAGAGATGCGTGAAATGCTCAAGGAAGAACTTGCTCTGGGCAGAGCGCGGATAGAAGAGCTCGAACAAGAATTAAAAATATTGCTTTTGCCCAAGGATCCTAATGATGATAAAAACGTAATTGTAGAAATACGTGCAGGTGCGGGAGGTGATGAATCCGCATTATTTGCAGCTCAAATTTATAGAATGTATGTACATTATGCGGAGAGTCAACGGTGGAAGGTTGAAACCATGAATGTGGATGAAATCGGAATCGGCGGCATGAAAGAAGTTACCTTTATGGTAAGCGGACAGGGGGCTTACTCCAAATTAAAATATGAAAGCGGTGTACACCGGGTACAGCGTGTACCGGAAACGGAATCATCCGGCCGTATCCATACATCTACGATTACCGTAGCGGTAATGCCTGAAGCGGAGGATGTGGATATCGTAATCGACGATAAAGATATCCGTATTGATGTTATGCGTGCTTCCGGCAACGGAGGACAGTGTGTCAATACCACCGACTCCGCAGTGCGTCTGACACATTATCCTTCGGGAATCGTGATTTATAACCAGACGGAAAAATCACAGTTGCAAAATAAGGTAAAGGCTTTTGCCCTTCTTCGCACAAAGCTATATGATATAGAGCAACAGAAGGCCCATGATGCGGAAGCCGAAATGCGCCGCAGTCAGGTAGGAACCGGTGACCGTTCAGAAAAAATCAGAACTTATAATTTTCCCCAGGGGAGAATGACGGATCATAGGATTGGACTTACTTTGTATAAGCTTGATAAAATTATGGACGGTGATATACAGGATATTATAGATGCCTGTATAGCAGCTGATCAGGCCATACGCTTAAGCAAAATAAATGAATAGAAATGGATTTTTCTGAGTCGAGTTTTGACCGTAGATTAAAGCCTTCCGGATTAATTATGAATCGGTAAGGCTTTTTAAGGTATACAATAATAACAGAAAAGAGAAAAGAAGAATGTATAGTAAGGAACAATTAATGAAACAGATTGAAAAAATGGGAATTGCCCATACTGATACAGTGCTTGTGCATTCCTCCAGAAAGGCCGTTGGTCCGGTGGAGGGGGGAACGGATACTATATTGGATGCATTTATGGAATACATGCAGGAAGGATTGCTTATATTCCCCACCCACACATGGAAAAACATCACCTTTGAAAATAATATGTATGATTATAAAACAGAACCCTCCTGTGTGGGTCTTTTATCCAATCTTTTTATAAAAAGAGAAGGTGTGATTCGCTCCCTGCATCCCACTCACTCGGTGGCGGCAGCAGGTAAAGATGCAGTGGAATATGTTTCCGGAGAGGAAAAAGTGGGTTCGCCATGTGCAAGAGAAGGATGCTGGGGAAAATTACTTGACAGAAACGCTAAAATTTTATTTTTAGGCTCCGGTGTTGCATGTAATACCTACCTTCATGGAGTGGAAGAATGGAATGATATTCCTGATCGTCTGACAATGTATCAAAAGCCCTATCGTATTGTGCTAAGAGACGGAAGTATTGTAGAGAAACTCCATAGACGGCATCATTCAGAATTTGCTGAGAACGGGGATGTTTCCATTCATTATGCAAAAATAATGCCCGAATTTATTCGTCGAAACATAGCATGGGAGGGTAAAATCGGTGATGCTTCCTGTACGGTTGCCAAATGTGTTCCAATGTATGAAATTACTTCAGCTTATTTACAAGAAAATCCACTTATGTTCAATGATTTTTCAGAATTTAATTAATTGTATATAAAAAATATTTAAAAAAAGAAATAAAATATGTTATACTAAAAAATATACAAAGGAACAGCTTGAGAGAATTATGCATGATCCGGAAACACCCATTTTTGTGGCAGTGAATGAACAGGATCATGTATTGGGGTATGCATTTTGTATATTCCAAAGGTATCAAAACAATAATTTTTTTATGGATATGAATACATTATACATAGATGATTTATGTGTTGATGAAGCTATCAGAGGACATCATATCGGTAAACAGCTTTATGAAGCGGTACTTGCCTTTGCAAAGGAGCAGGGATGCTATAATGTTACCTTAAATGTATGGAGCTGCAATGAAAGTGCCATGAAATTTTATAAATCCTGTGGATTACAACAACAGAAGATAGGAATGGAAGTGATACTTTAGTATACTATGCCATTATAAATAGAGGAAGGGAAATAAAAGACAGATGAGTTTAGAAACATTGGAGGAAGTAAGGATATTTTTTGCGAAAGATAAATTTGCAATGGATAACGGGGCTGTAATTGATGAAATCGGAGATCATTATGCAAAATGTAGTATGAAATTAGGTGAGAGGCATAAAAATGCGGTAGGTGCCGTTATGGGAGGTGTTTATTTTACCCTAGCTGATTTTGCCTTTGCAATCGCATCAAACAGGCAGAATATGGGTGTTGTTTCTTTAAATTCAAATATTGCATATCTGGGTGCTGTAAGAGGGAATGAATTGATTGCAGAAGCAAGTTGTATCAAGGAGGGAAGACATACATGCTTTTACAAGATTGATATCAGCGATGAGCTTGATAACCTTGTTGCTGTAGTAAATACAACCGGATACCGTAAAACGATGTAACCACCTATTGGTGGGTGAAATTGAAACAAGTTAATCTAATAGCAGAGAGGAATAAAGCGTATGGCAGAAAAGGAAAACCTATATACTCCTAAACAAATACTGAACAAATATGTGGAAAGCAGTGTGGAGAAGACGAACCATACCATTTGGCGTACCGTGATACTCGGTGTGATGGCAGGTGCTTTTATCAGTTTCGGAGCCGCAGCCAGTAGCATCTCCATGTATGGCATCCATAATACAGGAATTGCAAGAACAATTGGGGGAGTTGTGTTTCCCATAGGCCTGATGTTGATTGTACTGGTAGGAGGAGAACTTTTTACCGGTAATTGTTTGTTAATCATGGGCGTGATGGACAAAAGATATACGGTTTTCAAATTAATTAAAAATCTATTGCTGGTATTTGTAAGTAATCTGATTGGAGCTATTATTATCGCAGGACTCATCGTTTACAGCGGACAGTTGAATTTTTCAGAAAATGAGTTGGGAGCTTTTGTGATTAATACAGCGGTCTCGAAAGTAGAAATTTCTTTTTTCACAGCATTTATTTCGGGTATTCTATGTAATATTCTGGTTTGTCTGGCAGTCGTTATGGCAGTGAGTGCCAAAGATGCAGCAGGTAAAATCTGGAGCGTTTTCTTTCCTATTTTCGTATTTGTTATTTGTGGGTTTGAACATTGTGTTGCCAATATGTACTATTTATTTATTGGATTATTTGCGGCACAAAACGATGATTATACAGAAAGAGCAGCGGAGCAGTTCGGCATTACAAGCAATCGGCTTTCCTCTTTAGATATTGGGAGCATATTTTTGGATAATTTGTTTCCCGTAGCACTCGGTAATATGGTGGGAGGTATGGTATTTGTAGGAATTCCTATTTACTTGCTTTATAAGGAGAAGAAAATGAAAAGCACTATAAATAGATAAAAACTTCATTATATTTGGTAGTTGTAAAACTTATTACTAATGGCTCTACTCATCATATTACTTTGGAATGGTTAGAAAAACCGGCTGACAAAGTATTATGAAGAGTAGAGCCCCTTGGAAATAAGTTTTACAGTTACTTGTTCATTTTTTAGGTTGAAAAGGAGAAAATAAAATGAATTGTACTATTTCCAGAGAAGAGGCACTTGCACTACTCCAAAAGCACAATAAGGAGAAATTTCATATTTTACACGCATTGACGGTTGAAGGCGTAATACGATGGTATGCAAATGAGCTGGGTTATGAAAAAGATGCTGATTTTTGGGCAATAACCGGACTTTTACATGATATAGATTTTGAAAATTATCCGCAGGAGCATTGCAAGAAAGCACCGGAGCTTTTACGTGAAGGCGGTGTATCGGAGGAAATGATACATGCCATCTGCTCTCATGGATATGGTATTTGCAGTGATGTGGAGCCGGTACATGAGATGGAGAAGGTATTGTTTGCTGCTGATGAACTAACCGGATTGATTGGGGCTGCTGCATTGATGCGTCCCTCCAAAAGCGTAATGGATATGGAGGCTTCCAGTGTGAAAAAGAAGTTTAAGGATAAAAAATTCGCGGCAGGCTGTTCCAGAGATATCATAGAAACAGGTGCCGATAGATTAGGCTGGGAATTAAACCTGTTATTTGAAAGAACGATTTTAGCCATGCGTTCCTGTGAGGAGAGTGTAGCCAAGGCTATGGAAAGTATTTGATTTTATGTCCACTGAAGCGGACAGATGGGAGTAGTGTGGAAAGAAATTCTAAGTCTTC
>CAZJAS010000032.1:0-22516 GCA_964544135.1 uncultured Clostridium sp.
CACTATTTTTTATATAAAATCCGAACTGAGTTTAAGATGCAAAGCGCAGCAACACCTGTATCGGCAATCACTGCCAGCCACATGGAAGCAATGCCCGCAAGGCCTAAGATCATGACAAATACCTTTACGGCAAGGGCAAAGATTACATTTTGTTTTGCAATACGGGCAGTGGATATGGCTATTCTGATGGATTTGGGAATGGCATTCATGTTAGATGTCATAAACACCACATCGGCAGCTTCAATAGCGGCATCCGCGCCGTTTCCCATGGCTGCCCCCACATCTGCACCGGCAAGTACCGGAGCGTCATTAATACCATCACCAACAAACATAACAGCACCATGTTCTTCTCTTATTTCCTTTAATTTCTTTAATTTATCCTCAGGAAGAAGCTTTGCATGTACTTCATCAATACCGGTTTGGGCAGCAACTAAGTTCGCGCTCTCTACCGCATCACCGGTGAGCATTGCAGTAATCAGTCCTTCTTTTTTTAATGCGCCGATAGCGGAGGCTGCATCGTCCTTTATGGTATCCGCAATATTGATACTTCCGAGATAAATGCCATCCTCAGCAAGCAATACCTCGGTTCCCTTTTGGGATGAACGGTAGGAGGATAGATCCACACCTTCCGCATGCAACAGCTTTTTATTACCGCAAAGCACGATACTGCCGGAGGTTGTTTGTAATTTAATGCCGTGACCGGGCAGCTCGGTGATGGAGCCTTCCTTTTGAATGATGATATCCTGTGCTATGGCAGCTTCGCAGATACTTAAGGCAATCGGATGTGTAGAGGCCGATTCGCAGGAAGCGGCAAGCTCTAACAGCTCTTTTTCATTCCTATCACCGGATTTGGCGGGTACAATACTTTGCACCGTGAAATTTCCTTTTGTAATGGTTCCGGTTTTATCCATAACAATTGCTTTTACATTCTTAAGGGCCTCCAGTGCCATGCCTCCTTTAAACAAAATACCTTGTTTGGATCCGGCTCCGATCCCGGAAAAGAAAGCAAGCGGAACACTGAGCACCAATGCACAGGGACAACTGATTACCAGGAAGGTCAATGCCGTATATATCCATTTATTCCAGTCTCCGGTAATCAGAGAGGGTATAATGGCGGTACCGATTGCCAAAAGTACAACAAGTGGGGTATATACTCTTGAAAAGCGTGTAATAAAGCGGTCAATTTTAGGTTTACTTGCCACAGCATTTTCCACAGAATCTAAAATGCGGGTCACCATGGACTCTGAAAGAGGTTTTTCCACCTTTAACTTTAATACACCCGAAGTATTCATACAGCCTGATAAAACATTGCTTCCGGGAAATACACGTACGGGTACAGGCTCCCCGGTCAGGGAAGAAGTATCCAGCCGGCTTTCACCTTCTAGAATAGAACCATCCAGAGGAATGCGATCACCGGGACGGACCAGTATAATATCCCCTACTTTTGCTTCTGCTGCAGGAATTGTTTTTACCTCACTGCCCTGTATCAGAGCCACCGTTTCGGGACGAAGGTCAAGGGCATCCATAATCTGACTGCGGCTTTTGGCAACGGCCCTATGCTCGAACCACTCACCGACCCTGTAGAAGAGCATAACACCCACAGCCTCCGGATACTCCCCGATGATAAAAGCACCTATTGTGGCAATACTCATTAGAAAGTTTTCGTCAAAGACATTGCCTCTGAAGAGATTGCGGATGGCGGTCAGTATAATTTCAAGTCCCAATGCCAAATAAGCAATTACATAAAAAGCCATTGCAATAAGAGGGAGGCGGGAACGTAATAAGATTCCTGCCAGAAGCAAAACGGCACCTGATACAATTATAATCAAATCCTTCCTGCTTTCTGCCTTTTCGTCCTGCTTATTTGTTATTTTAACATCCTCTCTGGGTATAAGGGTAACACCGGGTTCGATTGCATCACATGCCTTTTGCATCAGTGGAAGTAATGTATCTTGATTTTTTGCCGCAACCTTTAACTGTTTTGTAGCAAAAGCGAGGGAAGCATATTCTACGCCGGGAAGTTCCTGTATCTTTTTCTCTATCTTTGCAGCACAGTTTGCGCAATCAATATGATCCACCATATAAGTACGCATGGGTGCATTCGTTTTTTTAATAGGAGCAGCTTTAGGCTCTTCAAGTACTTGACAGCATTCTCCGCTGTGCTCTTCCTGTACTTGGCAGCAGCCTCCATTATGCTCGTGATGATGCTCTCGCTCATCATGGCTATGCTCAGGATGTTCCGGCTGACAGCATATTTTGTTTTTCATTTCTTTTTCTGAAGTAATAGGGTTTTGGTTCATATGAATATCCTTTCTTTCTATTTTTTAATAAACCCATGAACATATGAATAGATGTTCATGGGTATATATAATCATAAAAAGTATATAATGTCAATAGAAAAATATTTGAAAAATTGGTAAGAATATAATATACTGA
Organism: uncultured Clostridium sp.; assembly: GCA_964544135.1. Classification (GTDB taxonomy): domain Bacteria; phylum Bacillota; class Clostridia; order Lachnospirales; family Lachnospiraceae; genus Acetatifactor. The sequence goes on from CAZJAS010000032.1 coordinate 2,437, forward strand.
TGCGGAGCGTAATGAAAGGGTAAAAACAGGATGAATCAAACTAAAAAACAAGATATGCTTACCGGAAAACCCGGAAAAACATTATTTTTCTTTGCATTGCCGATGATACTCGGTAATCTGTTTCAACAATTTTATAATATGGCAGATTCCATCATAGTGGGACGGTATGTAGGGGAAGACGCGTTAGCGGCAGTAGGTGCATCCTATTCTTTGACTACAGTATTCATTATGATTGCCATCGGCGGCGGAATCGGTGCATCCGTCATTACCAGCCAATATTTAGGCGCAAAATCATATGGTAAAATGAAAACCAGTATTTATACAGCATGCATCAGCTTTCTGATTATCAGCATTATTTTAGCATTGGTTGGCTATATGCTAAATAGAAAAATCTTACTTGCATTAAATACCCCGGTTAATATTTTAGAAGATGCGATAGTCTATCTGGAAATTTATTTTTACGGACTGCCCTTCCTATTTATGTATAATATATTATCCGCAATGTTTAATGCATTGGGCAAGTCAAAAATCCCTTTATTTCTTTTGATTTTTTCATCCATTCTCAATGTGGGATTGGATTTATATATGGTAAGAAGCTTGGGCATGGGTGTGGCAGGTGTAGCAATTGCAACCGTAATTGCCCAAGGATTATCAGCCCTGCTTTCCTTTGGTATTTTATGGTGGTATTTAAAAAGGTTTGAGACCCATGAGGAAGAGACTGTCAAGATATTTGACTTTGATATGCTGCTCAGAGGTACTAAGATTGCGATACCTTCCATTATACAGCAGTCCATAGTGAGTATCGGTATGTTGCTTGTGCAGTCGGTAGTCAATGGCTTTGGCTCCTCTGTTTTAGCAGGATATTCAGCCGGCATGCGAGTTGAATCAATCTGTATCGTGCCTATGATTGCTACAGGAAATGCAGTCTCTACTTTTACGGCCCATAATCTGGGTGCGAGACAGGTAGAGAGGGTAAAAAAAGGCTATCATGCGGGATTTATCATGATAGCAGGGTTTGCGATTGTAATATGTTTGGCATTGCAGCTCTTTCATGGTAACATCATGCAAGCTTTTCTAAAGGAAGACAGCGGTCTTAAAGCCTATCAAACAGGAAACAGCTATTTGACTTTTATCGGTTGGTTTTTCCTGTTAATAGGTATAAAAGCAATCACAGACGGTGTTTTAAGGGGCGCAGGAGATGTTAATATGTATATGGCAGCGAACCTGATTAATCTAACCATAAGGGTTTTAGTAGCCAATCTTTTAGCACCCGTAGCAGGTGTTCAGGCCGTATGGTGGGCAGTACCCATAGGATGGGGAGTGAATGCTTTTATTTCTTATATTTGGTATAAAACAGGCAGATGGAGCCGTAAACGAGTCATATAGCATAAATAATACTATTTTATATGATCCACAGCTGCCTCCATAGCTGCAGTAAAGGTATTTACCGACACAGGTCCGTTTATAGGGGTGCGATAGAGAGGGATATCATTGCCAAAAGCTGAAAAATAAACATATTTTGAAGTGACATTGATATGGGTATAATTTCCTTCCGCTATGATTTCGGGCTCCTTACCATCCAATGTCATACGCTTTAGGGCCGGTTCGTCCACGGAATTTTTCTGATAGTAGAGATACCCTCCTGCAAGGTTAAAGCAGTCCACTCTGTCATGTGTGAGTATTTCCACCACATCGTTATTTAAGGAATATCTGCATAATTTATATTCATCAGCTACATCCAGATAATAAATATAACCGTTATCGTAGACCGGATTCCATAGATTGCCCTCCCAAACGACTGAAGAGGAGTCGGTTTTGGTATTGTAGCGGTAGAGATAGTGATTACTCCCTGTACCATTATGGTATACCGTGCCGTCCGGCATTGCACAGGCAAAGTTCCATCCGGTATCGGTCAGCATAATTTTTTCTGTTTTATCAATTTTAATCTTATAAAATTCTTCTCCCTTATCTCCGGAGGAAAGACAATATAAATAGTTATCAATAAGCTGTAAATTAAAAACCGGCATTCTTGCAAGACTCATAATATTCCTGCCTTTTAAATCAGAACGGTATAAGCCATGGGAAGTACTTAAATATCCAAGTCCGGTACCGTTGTCAGAGCTTCCCCTCTGGCAGTAAAAAAGATAATTTCCCCCTGCGTTAATATGAGAGGCATTTACGGATATGATTTTTTTAATATTCGTTTCATCGGGTGACATGGAATAGAGTGCACCGCCGTCATAGGGGTTTGAGAAGTACACCGTTTCGTTATATTCACAGAAATAGCCTCCGTTATTCGCATTGCCGGCGGTGTTGCCAACACTGCCTTCGGGAATTTGCTTCACCCTGTTTTGTAGGATGGAGAGAATAATCAGCAAGGAAAATGCCAGTATGGCCAGCATGCTTCCGAGAACCTTTTTTAACTTGTTTTTCATAGGAACAGCCCCTTTCCGTAAAGCTTATTTCACATCTGCTTTCTACTATTATAGCGTCTATTCTACTTGCTATCAAGTAGCTTTTGGTATAAGATAATTGTAAATAAAAGCGTGCCTGCAGGCAAAAGGAGACATCATGGAATTAACAAACTTGCGTAATAAAATAGATGAAATAGATGCCCGGATTGTAGAATTATATGAGTTGCGGATGGATGTGTCCAAAGAAGTGGCAAAGTATAAAATAGACAGCGGAAAAAAGGTTTTTGACAGACAAAGGGAATTAGAAAAGCTGGAAAAGGTCAAATCGCTTACCCATAGTGATTTTAACAGCCATGGTGTGGAGGAATTATTTGAACAGCTTATGTCAATGAGCCGCAAACTGCAATATGGGATGCTTTCAGAAAGCGGAAGTATAGGAAAATTACCCTTTATCGGTGTGGATCGGTTGGATACAAAGAATGCGAGAGTGGTATTTCAGGGAAGTGACGGTTCTTATTCTCAGGCAGCCATGTTCCGTTATTTTGGGGAGGATGTCAATAGCTTTCATGTAGATACCTTTAAGGACGCTATGACTGCCATTGAAGAGGGCAGTGCTGATTTTGCGGTATTACCCATTGAGAACTCTACTGCCGGTATTGTGAGTGAAATATATGATTTACTGGTAGAATTTGAAAATTATATAGTAGGTGAGCAGATTATTACCATTGAACACTGTTTGATGGCAGTGGAGGGTACAAAGAAAGAACAAATCAAAAGAGTATATTCTCATCCCCAGTCCCTTATGCAGTGCGCAAAATTTTTGCAAAACTATGACTGGCAGCAGATCGGTATGAAAAACAATGCCTTTGCGGCAAGGAAAATAGCGGAGGATAAGGATGATTCACAGGCAGCTATTGCTGGTGCCCATGCCGCAGATTTATATGGTCTGCAGATTTTGCAAAAGGGTATTAATCATTCCGATACCAACTCCACCAGATTCATTATTGTAACGAATCAAAAGATATTCAGAAAGGATGCCGGTAAGGTCAGCATTTGCTTTGAGGTTCCTCATAGAAGCGGTTCCCTCTACCATATGCTTTCTCATTTTATTTATAATAATTTAAATATGACAAAGATTGAAAGCCGTCCCATTGAAGACAGAAATTGGGAATACCGTTTTTTTATAGATTTTGAAGGAAATCTGGTTGACAGTGCGGTTAAGAATGCACTGCGCGGACTTCGGGAAGAAACCCGAAATATGAAAATATTGGGTAATTATTAACAATAATAGGATACATAATACAAACAAAATATATGAGACTCAGGATTGCGGAGGAATCATTTGCGATGAGAGAACAAGAATTAATTGTATACAAGAAAATGGAAGATGGAAAATTACTGCATGATATGGTTTTCCTCATGGGATACTACAAGGATGAAAGCTATAATAAGCAAAATATGGCAGCTCTTTTTTATGACTGCATCTACAGGCTGATTGAGCTTGCGGGGACATATGGTTTTCACGGTAATCTCTGGCATTGCTATCTGACCAATCTTTTGGTCAACAATGAAAACAGCTATAGTAAATCCTGCGAGATAAGGGGTGAAGTAGAGGGCACAATCAATCAGGCGGCCTTACATGATATCATTATATTTAAGGAGTTTTATGATTTTGACTTTACTCCGGTAATGGAAACATTAAAGGTACCTGAATTTGATATGATTCTGCATTATCAGGGAAGCCTTCAGGAAAGCAGGGTTTATAACAGGCGTATCTGCGCCCGCATCTGTGATCTTGCCGTCCGCTTTCAAAAGGACCATACACCGGAAGAAATGAAAGCAACTTTAACGGAATTTTACAAGGAATATGGGGTGGGAAAGTTTGGTCTGCATAAGTCTTTTAGGGTTCTGCATAATGAAAGCGGTGTGCATATTGAGCCTATATTAAATATCGCCCATGTAAAGCTATCCGATTTAGTTGGGTATGAATTGGCAAAGAAAAAGCTGATTGACAATACGGAAGCCTTTGTAAATGGGAAAAAAGCAAATAACTGTCTTTTATATGGTGATGCAGGAACCGGTAAATCTTCCAGCATCAAAGGTATTGTCAATGAATATTATGACAGGGGACTGCGTATTATCGAAGTATATAAGCATCAGTTTCAGGATTTGAACGATATTATCAGTCAAATTAAGAATCGTAATTATAAATTTATCATCTATATGGACGATTTAAGTTTTGAAGACTTTGAAATAGAATATAAATATTTAAAAGCAGTCATAGAGGGTGGCTTGGAGAAAAAGCCTGAAAATGTTTTAATTTATGCAACCTCAAACAGAAGACATCTTGTACGTGAAAAATTCAGTGATAAGGAAGAACGGGTGGATGATCTGCACAGAGGGGATACGGTGGCAGAAAAACTTTCACTGGTATCCAGATTCGGAGTTACGATTTACTTTGGTACCCCGGACAGAAAGCAGTTTCAGGAAATCGTAAAAGTATTGGCAGAGCGTTATCAAATCAATATGGAGGAAGAAGAATTACTGATGGAGGCAAGCAGGTGGGAATTAAACCACGGTGGTTTGTCAGGAAGAACAGCGCAGCAGTTTATAGATTATCTGGCAGGTCAGGCTTAAGTGATGCATATTGTGCGCGGATAGGAGCAGGAATGAAGACTTTTGCGGCGATTGATGTGGGCTCGTATGAGCTTTCCATGAAGATATTTGAATTATCCGATAAAAATAAGATGCGGGAAATTGATCATATCAGGCATAGAATCGATCTGGGTACGGAAACCTATTCAACAGGCAAGCTGAGCTATGATAAAGTAAACGAACTCTGCGGGGTATTGCGCAAATATAAGGAAATCATGAAAACCTATGGGGCAAATGATTATAAGGCATATGCAACAAGCGCCATCCGGGAAATGGAAAACAATGATATTGTATTGGATCAGATTACCCAGAGGACAGGTATTTTAGTAGAAGTATTAAGCAATTCGGAGCAACGTTATTTGGATTATAAATCCATAGCCTTACGGGGAGAAGAATTTGACCTTATGTTGGAAAAAGGAACGGCTGTGGTAGACATCGGAGGCGGTAGCATCCAGGTATCCTTATTTGACAAAGGTACGCTTACCACAACGCAGAATATGAAGCTGGGTGTTTTGCGGCTGCGTGAGAAGCTGGGGCGGATTAATGTCAGAACCGCTCAGGTAGAAGAACTCTTGGGTGAGATAGACGATGCACAGCTTTCTGTGCTTGGGAAATTTTATATCAAGGATAAGGTAGTGGAGAATATTATACTGGTGGATGATTATCTCTCAGGAAGACTGGAGGAAGAAAAGGAAGCAAAAGAAAAAACAGGTTATGTCACAAGTGCACAGTACAGCCGGTTTATGAACTTATTAAGAAATAAAAGCTATGGTGAAATCGGAGCAAGGCTGGGTGTATCGGAGGAAAATGCCGGACTGATCTTTATATCGGCTGTACTCTTAAACCGAATCCTTGCCATGACAGGAGCAGGACTGATTTGGGCACCCGGTGTGACGCTCTGCGACGGCATTGCATACGAATATGCACAGCAGCAAAAAATGGTGATCAGCGGGCATGATTTTGAGAAAGATATCGTAGATTGTGCGCTCAATATCAGCAAGCGGTATATGGGCAGCCGTAAACGTGCAGAAACCTTGGAGAACTTGACTACCACCATTTTTAACAGTACAAAAAAGCTGCATGGATTGGGAAGAAGAGAAAAGCTTTATTTAAAAATAGCCGCTATTTTACATGATTGCGGTAAGTATATCAGCTTGATAAATCTAGGAGAATGCTCCTATCAAATTATTATGGCTACGGAAATAATAGGTCTCTCCCATATGGAGAGAGAAATCGTAGCAAATGTAGTTAGATTCAATCATGAGGATTTCTTATATTATGAGGAGCTTAGTCACGCTACTTTACTGGATAAACAGGCCTTTTTAACGGTGGCAAAGCTTACGGCAATACTGCGAATCGCAAATGGGCTGGACAGAAGCCACAAGCAGAAATTCAAAGATGTGAAGGCAGTGCTAAAGGATAGGGAGCTGATACTTACAGTAGACTCCCGTGAGGATATCACTCTGGAAATAGGGCTTTTTGGAGATAGGGCAGAATTTTTTGAGGAAGTATTTAATGTGAAACCCGTAATAAGACTAAAGAGAAGTTTTAATTAGTAATTCATACGGAGAGGAAGCAAAATGGGAGATAAAAAGAAAGACTATAGAGCCCCACAGTATTATACCAATAGGGAAATGAGCTGGGTGTCCTTTAATCACAGAGTTTTATCGGAAGCCAGAGATAAAAGCATTCCTCTGTTTGAACGTTTAAAATTTCTAAGTATTACAGCCTCTAATTTGGACGAATTTTTTATGATCCGGATTGCATCCCTAAAGGATATGGTGCATGCGGGCTATAATAAGCAGGATATTGCGGGGCTGACCCCTCAGGAACAGCTTATAGGGCTTGACATGGAGATTCGTGGTTTGGTAAATTTACAATATTCCACCTATAACCGTTCCTTGATTCCCCAATTAGAGCAGAATGGCCTTCATATCATTAAAAAACAGGAGCAGCTTAACGAAAAGGAGGGTGCTTTTGCAGATCAATACTTTGAAAGAAATGTTTATCCCGTATTGACTCCCATGGCAGTGGATTCATCAAGGCCCTTTCCTCTGATTAGGAATAAATCCTTGAACTTGGGTGCGCTTGTAACCAAAAAAGGAGAAGGGGGGGAATTGGAATTTGCTACCGTGCAGGTACCCAGTGTGTTACCCAGGGTTGTAGAAATTCCTACCGATAACGGGAAAAGAAGTATCATTTTATTGGAAGAAATCATAGAGCGTAATATTCATAAGCTGTTTTTAAACTATGATATTGTTTGCGTTCATCCCTTCCGTATTATGAGAAATGCTGATTTGACCATAGAAGAGGATGAAGCGGCGGATTTGCTGAAGGAGATAGAAAAACAGCTTAAAAAACGACAATGGGGCGAAGCCATCCGTTTGGAAGTGGAAGAGGGAATCGATAAACGCCTATTAAGGGTGTTAAAAAAAGAATTGACTATCGGTCCCGAGACAATATATGCCATAGACGGTCCTTTGGATTTGACTTTTTTAATGAAGCTCTATGGGATGCAGGGCTTTGAGAACCTAAAGATAAAATCCTATATCCCTCAGCAGGTTCCCGGATTACAGGCAGGGGAAGATATGTTTGAGGCAATCAGGGAGGGAGATATTTTATTGCATCATCCCTATCATACCTTTTCACCGGTAGTGGATTTTATCAAACAGGCGGCAAAGGATGAAAATGTACTCGCCATCAAACAGACCTTATACCGTGTGAGCGGTAATTCTCCCATAATAGCAGCACTTGCTCAGGCGGCAGAAAACGGGAAACAGGTAACCGTGCTTGTGGAGCTGAAGGCAAGATTTGATGAGGAGAATAATATTGTATGGGCAAGAATGCTGGAAAAGGCAGGCTGTCATGTGATATATGGTCTGCTTGGTTTAAAAACCCACTGCAAGATTACTTTGGTGGTCAGGAGGGAAGAGGACGGCATCAGAAGATATGTACATCTGGGAACAGGCAATTATAATGATGCCACTGCAAAGCAGTATACGGATATGGGGCTTTTTACCTGCGCAGAGGCAATGGGAGAGGATGCAACGGCGGTATTTAATATGCTGTCGGGATATTCGGAGCCCTTGCATTGGAATAAGCTTGTGCTGGCTCCACTATGGCTGAAAAACAGGTTTCTATCTCTGATTCATCGGGAGAAGGATGCGGCACTATCGGGAAAACCCGCTCATATTATAGCAAAGATGAATTCTCTCTGTGATGTGGATGTCATAGCCGCTCTTTATGAAGCAAGTGCGGCAGGTGTGATGATTGAACTGATAGTAAGAGGCATTTGCTGCCTGAAGGTGGGGATCAAGGAAGTCAGTGAACATATTACGGTACGTTCTATCGTAGGAAATTTTTTGGAACACAGCAGGATTTACTATTTTGAAAATGGCGGTAACTCTGAAATTTACTGTTCCAGTGCGGACTGGATGCCCAGAAATCTGGAGCGTCGAGTGGAATTATTATTTCCGGTTGAGAAAAAAGAGTTAAAGGAAGAACTTTTCCATATTCTGCAAATGCAGCTTCGGGATACCATGAAGGCACATCTGTTAACCCCGGAGGGCAATTATGAAAAGGTGGACAGAAGGGGAAAAGAGAAATTTGATTCACAGAAAGAGTTCTGCTTAGAGGCAATGAAGCGGGCTGCAGAAAAAAAAGAAGAAGGAAATAACAGAGTTTTTATTCCGGAGATGTATCATGATTAGAGTAATTTTAGCAAGCGCTTCCCCAAGAAGACGGGAGCTTCTTTCACAGATTGGAATTCCCTTTACGGTAGTGACAAGCACTTGTGAGGAAAAAATAAATAATAGTTTACCAGAACGGGTTGTTTGTGAATTATCCGAACAAAAGGCAGAGGATGTTTGGAAAAAGCTTACGGAAGTTTCTCATGATGAAAGGATTGCCGGCATTGAAGACGGGGAATTTTTAGTCATCGGAGCGGATACCATAGTGTATTATGAAGGAAAAATACTGGGGAAGCCGGAGCATGAAGAGCAGGCCTATGAGATGCTGAAAGCATTGTCCGGGCACAGTCATGAGGTTTATACGGGAGTGACCTTTTGTTATGGTAAGAAGGGTAAAATGAAGATTCATACCTTTTACGAAAAAACCGATGTGGTACTATTTTCCATGAGTAAACAGGAAATTATAGATTATATTGCCACAAAGGAGCCCATGGATAAAGCTGGGGCATATGGGATACAGGGTAGATTTGCCGCATATATTAAAGAAATTCACGGAGATTATAATAATGTGGTAGGATTACCCGTAGGAAGGCTTTATCAGGAATGGAAGGAGTGCTTTGCAAATGAAAAAGGCAGTTATTTTTGATCTGGACGGTACATTAACGGATACTCTTGCTTCTATTAAAAAGAGCTGCGATATGGCAATGGGGAAATTCGGATTCGGTCCCTATACGGAAGAGCAGTACAAATATTTTGTAGGAGACGGAGCAGCGGTTTTAATAGAAAGATGTTTAGAGACAGGAGGCGATAAAGAGCATACTTATTTTGAAAAGGCATATACAGAGTATCAGGAAGTATTTGAAAAATACTGTATGTACCAAGTAAGGCCCTATGATGGCATTACCGAATTACTTACTTCACTGAAAGAAAAAAAGGTAAAAATCGGAGTTCTTAGTAATAAGCCACATGAGAGAACAAAGGATGTGATAAATACCGTTTTTGGAGAAGGATATTTTGATGCGGTACGAGGGCAATTAGAGGGAGTTGAAAAAAAGCCAAGTCCGGAAGGATTATTCTTAATTTTAAATGAACTTCAGTTATCAGCTACGGATATTTTGTATTTGGGTGATACGGGAACGGATATGCAGACAGGAAAAGCTTCGGGTGCATTCACCCTGGGAGCATTATGGGGATTTAGAAAAGAAAAAGAGCTGATAGAACACGGTGCCGATAAAATTATTAAAAATCCTTTACAACTACTTGACTATTTATAGTGTAGCGCATATTATAGGTATGCATAAAAAAGTTAATGAAAACGAGAGGGTATGAAATGCATGAATTTGATGATGCTGTATTAACCTGTTTTTTAAAAAAACAGTCACAACTTTTTCCTGAGGACGTAGCGGTCAATTTGGAGGATGCGGAAGCTTTTCTGGAGGAATGTATGGCAGTTGTCGTAAATTCCGTTGAAGAGGTAATCGAGTACTTTGAAGAAACCGGTATTGATATGGAAGGTGCGGGGGAAGATGAGATATTAGAAGCATCTGAAGTATTTGAAGTCGGTGACGGCAGGTATTTAATTGTAGAAGGATAACTCCTATTCGGAAAAAGAGTATAAGGGGTAAGTATGGGTTATCCTTATAACAGACCAATCAATGCCGGGTCTGCTATAAGGATAACCTTTTTTATTTTATAGAAAAGTTCTCTTACGCGCGCTTTTCTTGTGATAATAATAATTTTCTCTTGTGTTAGGGGAAACCTTATAGTAGAATAAACAAGGTGTGTATGATTGTATACGATTATCCAATCAAAAAATTGAGTAAAAATACATAGAGGATGGTGGCAAAATGAAGTCATACAGTGAAATGAGTAAAAGTGAATTGGAGGCCCTTAGGTCCGAATTAGTGCAGGAATATGAGGATGCAAAAGGGAAGGGACTAAACCTTGATATGTCAAGAGGAAAGCCGGCACCCAAGCAGCTCGACCTTATTATGCCTATAATGGATGTTTTAAATAAAGAAAGTAATCTGAAAACAGATACAGGTGTGGACTGCAGAAATTACGGTGTTTTAGACGGTATTGATGAGGCAAAGGCCCTTATGGGTGAGATGATGGGAGTTACTGCCGAGCAAGTAATCGTTTGCGGCAATGCCAGCTTATCCATTATGTTTGATACGGTATCCCGCTCCATGACACATGGTGTATGCGGCAGCACCCCCTGGTGTAAGCTGGATCAGGTTAAATTTCTCTGTCCCGTACCGGGATATGACAGACATTTTTCCATTACAGAGTATTTTGGAATAGAGATGATAAACATTCCCATGACTTCTACCGGCCCTGATATGGATATGGTGGAAGAGTATGTTAATAATGACGAGTCGGTAAAGGGAATCTGGTGTGTGCCCCAGTATTCCAATCCGCAGGGCCTCACCTATTCTGACGAAACAGTTAGGAGATTTGCGGCATTAAAGCCTGCAGCAGAAGACTTTAGGATTTATTGGGATAATGCCTATATGGTTCATCATCTGTATGAGGAACATGATAAACTGTTGGAAATTTTCGGTGAATGTAAGCAGGCAGGAAATGAGGATATGGTATATGAATTTGCTTCCACTTCTAAAATAAGCTTAGCGGGTGCCGGAATAGCTGCTGTAGCAGCATCTAAAAAGAATTTAGATTTTATGAGAAAGTCCATGTCGATTCAAACAATCGGTCATGATAAAATCAATCAGCTTCGTCATGTGCGGTATTTTAAAAATCTTCGTGGAATTAATGCTCATATGAAAAAACAAGCTGAGATTATGCGTCCCAAATTTGAGATGGTTTTAGAGGTATTAGAACAAGAACTGGGAGGTTTAGGGATTGCCGAATGGACAAAGCCCAGAGGCGGTTACTTTATTTCCTTTGAGGCGTTGGAAGGCTGTGCTAAAAAAATTATTATGAAATGCAAAGAAGCCCATGTGGTATTGACCGGTGCAGGTGCCGCCTATCCTTATGGTAGGGATCCTAAGGATACTAATATCCGTATTGCACCATCCTTTCCCACCCCGGAAGAGTTGGAGCAGGCAGCGAAGCTGTTTGTACTCTGTGTGAAGCTTGTAACTGTAGAGAAACTTTTAGAGGCATAAAGGAACTGATTAGAAATAGAGAAGGTCAGAAATAGAGAAGGTCGGTAATAAAAATGGCGGATGAATTTAAAAGACTTGCCAGGGATTTGGTTTATCATGGCAGTATAATTGATTATTATAAGGATACGGTGCAGGTGCCCAACGGCAATATTGTAAAATGGGATTTCATCGGGCATAAAGGAGCAGCGGCAGTGGTTCCGGTGAGAGAAGACGGGAAGATTTTGATGGTGCGTCAGTACAGAAATGCTTTGGACCGTGAAACCTTAGAGATACCTGCCGGCGGATTAAACGGGGAGGATGAAAAAACAAAAGATGCGGCAGCCAGGGAGTTGGAGGAGGAAACCGGTTATCGCAGCGAGGATCTGGAGTTTTTAATCAGTATCCGTACCACGGTGGCTTTTACCAATGAAAAGATAGATATCTATATAGCAAAGAATCTGATAAAAAGCCATCAGCATCTTGACGAGGATGAGTTTATTAGGGTAGAGGCTTTTACAGCAGAAGAATTGATTGATATGATTTTTAACGGGATCATTCAGGATTCTAAAACCATTTGCGCAATCATGACCTATGTCCATAAATACCTCCGGTAATCCGGGCTTGGTTAAGACATAAAAGCACTTGTCCCCGCATACAATAGACCGTAATAAAGACTGACGGCGGGGGAATGATATGGTGCGATGGATGAAAAAAAGATCAGAAGATAAGCAAAGGCCTTTGCTTGTGATAATTGTCATGGCAGGCTTTGTTTTGGGACTGATACTCATGAATATAGGGAAAAAGGCTTTTCTTGAAAAAACGGGCTTATTGAGTGAATACACTTTGTATGAAATGAAATATACCGTGGTGGACAGCAATGCCTTTTTTTTATATGTCCTGCAAAAAAGGGCGGGAGCAGCACTGGTGTTAGCTGTCCTGTCCACTACCTGGCTTGGGCTTGCGGCAACCTTTACTTGTGCGGCCTGGCTTGGTGTTTCCTTTGGAATGCTGGTGATGGCATCAATTTTAAGATATGGTTTAAAAGGAATTCTTTTGATTTTAACCGGAGTATTCCCACAGATACTGATATATTTTCCCGTTAGCCTGCTCTTATTGCAATGGAGTTATGAATTTTGCACGGTAATCTACTTTCCGAACAGGATTCCACAAGGGGGTTTTAGCGTCGGCGAATCCTTGGGTAAGAATATTATGATTCGGAAAAAAGCATTGCAATTTTTAGCGCTTTTAGGAGTTGTCATAATGGGATGTTTATTGGAAAGTTATGTAAACCCTAAGTTGATTTTGAATTTATTAAAGATTTTTTAAAATAATAATTGCTTTTCAAAGTTTTAATGATTATAATAGAATCCTAGCCATAAAAACGGGGAAATACTGTTTTGAGAAGGGGATTAGGGTTTCATGGAAAAAGCAATAGAAGCTTTTATGACTTATTTACATAATGTTAAAAAAACATCAGAGAACACAAGACTGTCTTATGGTAGAGATTTGCATAAATTGCAGACTTTTTTAGGAGACCTTGGAATTACGGAGATAGAAGCTGTTACACAAACGAATTTGCATTCTTTTATCTTGGATTTGGAGAAAAAAAGGTTTGCACCGGCTACTATTTCCAGAAATATTGCTTCCATCAAAGCCTTTTATCATTTCCTTTTTAAGGAGCATTTGGTGCGGGAGGATATATCCGAAATGCTAAAGGCACCTAAAGTAGAAAAAAAAGTACCCGAGATCATGACTGTTTCCGAGGTGGACAGGCTTTTGGCCCAGCCCTGCGGCGATTCCTTAAAGGAGCGTCGGGATAAGGCAATGCTGGAGCTATTATATGCTACAGGCATAAGGGTTTCCGAATTAATCTCATTAAAGGTATCCGATTTAAATCTCAAGATGAGTTTTGTAATATGTAAGGACAATGACAGGGAAAGAGTGATTCCCTTCGGTAATAAGGCAAGAAGCGCTATTATCATATATTTAGAGCATGTCAGGGACGCCATGATTTTGTCCCCGGAGGAAGATGCTTTGTTTGTAAACTGTTCCGGTAAACCGATGAGCAGGCAGGGGTTTTGGAAGCTGATTAAGTCCTATACGGCAAAGGCCGGTATTACTTCCGAGATCACACCCCATACCTTGCGGCATTCCTTTGCGGCACATTTGGTCGGTAACGGAGCGGATTTACATAGTGTTCAAGAAATGCTGGGGCATTCCGATATCTCAACCACCCAGATTTATGCCAATATGAATCGTAATAGAATTCGGGAGGTATATGCAAAATCACATCCCAGAGGTTAATCCCCCAGTGGATACCATGGGATATTAGACCCCAAAGATTAAAAACCAAAAATAGAAAACAACCCCTTTAGTCCGGATCTTTCAATCTGACCATAGGGGTTTAATTTTTTATAATTATTCATAATCTGCTATATCATAAATTAGTTTTTCAGTATCTTCCCAACCGAGACAGGGATCTGTAATGGATTTACCGTAGATGCCGTCACCGATTTTCTGGCAACCCTCTTCAATATAGCTTTCCACCATAACACCCTTTACCAGTTCATGAATATCGGAGCTTAGCTTTCTGCTATGCATAACCTCTTTTACAATACGTATCTGTTGTTTGTACTGTTTATTAGAGTTACTGTGGTTAGAATCAATAATACAAGCCGGATATTTTAAATCCCTTTCATTATATAGATTAAGAAGCGTATTCAGATCCTCATAATGATAGTTGGGTATATTATGCTCATATTTATCGGTTGCACCACGCAGTACGGTATGTGCCAAATCATTGCCCGTGGTTTTCACTTCCCACCCTCTATAGATAAAGGAATGGGGATGCTGCGCCGCATACACAGAGTTGAGCATAACCGAAAAGTCACCGCTGGTGGGATTTTTCATACCCGCCGGTACATCAAAACCGCTGCAGGCAAGACGGTGCTGCTGATCCTCCACCGAACGGGCACCGATTGCCACATAGGAGAGGATATCGGATACATAACGCCAATTTTCGGGATAGAGCATTTCATCCGCTGCCGTAAGGCCGCTCTCTGCAATCGCTCGGATATGCATTTTCCTCATGGCAATCAGTCCGCCTAAAAAGTCGGGTTTTTTTTCGGGATCCGGCTGAGAAACAATTCCCTTATATCCTTCACCCGTGGTACGGGGTTTATTGGTATAGATACGGGGAATCAATATCAGCTTGTCCTTAACTTTATCATTTACCTTGGCCAGTCTATTTACATAATCGCAGACGGAAGCTTCATTGTCTGCGGAGCATGGGCCTATAATCACCAAAAATTTATTGCTCTCACCGGTAAAAACCTTTCGGATTTCGGCATCTCTATCCTTTTTAATCTGCACCAACTCTTCCGGGATAGGAAATTGCTCTTTGATTTCTGCCGGTGTGGGCAGTTTTTTTATAAATTCAAAACTCATCTTGCACCTCACTTTATCGTCTGTCGAAACTGACTGTCATTATATAAGATAATAGGGAAGTGCGCAAGTTATATTCGGATTCTCTTAAGCGTGAAAAGCAAACAGCCCGTTGAATAAATCTGACTGATCAGCATGCCTGCTATGTAAATGTTAATGCCGTATTTAGGCAGGAGGAAAAATACAAAGGCCAGCCTAATCAGCAGGGAACTCACATTAATGACAAACACACTGCCTGCTTTTCCCAGACCATGCAAGATACTGGTCAGAGTGGTGCAAAGATATAAAAAAGGGCAGAGGAAGCTTAGGGAGCAGATAAATTTGCCGGCCAGCTCACTGTTAAATAATAGAATGCCCACCGGGCGTCCCAAGAGCAAAAAGCCCAGATTGCAGACAGCTCCGATAAACAGGCAGGTGTAAATGGTTTTTCCGGTGGTTCTTTTTATGGCTTGGGTATTTCCCGAAGCATCGGCTTCCGAAACAATGGGCAAAAGAAGTACGGACATGGAACTGGTGAGGGCATTGGGAAAGAAAATAAGAGGCATAGCCATACCGGTGAGGACTCCGTAAACACTCAGAGCGGTTGCGGTATCATACCCATAGATTTGTAGTCTATTGGGTATCTGAACAGCTTCCACACTATGAAGAAGGTTAATAATGATACGGTTCAGTGACAAAGGGGCTGAAAGTGCAAGTAGCTTACCGATTACTGAAGAATAGGAGGAAAGAGGGGTAAATGCCCTCACTGCATTTTCAACCAGGGATCTTTTTGCGGTAAACCGGTAAAAACGCATATAAATGGCAACAATAGAAACAAGCATAGCACAAAACTCACCCACCACAAGTCCTACAACAGCCGCATTAATAGTTGGGGTAGTATTATGTAATCCTGCAATATGGCTTGCCAGAAAAACGCAGAATACCCGGAAAAATTGTTCCAAAAGCTGTGTTGCGGCAGGGATGCCGGTCTTTTTTATACCATAAAAATATCCGTTTATACAGGAATGGACCGCACCTAAGGGAATGGATAGGGCAATAATGCGGAGCATGGAGGCGGTACGTTCCTCAAGTAAAAATTTGACGGCAATCAGTTCGGAAAAATGTATGGTTATTCCCATGCAGAGAAAAGAGAGTGATAGGGAGAGTGCCAGTCCTACGGCCAGTACACGAAAGGAGGACCGATAATCCTTGGTAGAGGTCTCGCTGGCAACGTATTTGGAGATTGCTGTTTGCAGGCCTGCAGCTGTGATAGAAAAGGTCAGTGCCAGAACGGGACTGATAAGCTGGTATACGCCCATGCCCTCTTCTCCGAACAGGCGTGACAGATAGATACGGTAGAAAAAGCCGATAACGCGGCTGACAAGACCGGTGAGAGTCAGGATAATGGTACCGGTGATAAAAGGATTGTTTCGTTTCATGAAAAATAACCTTCCTGCTGCGTGCGCATGAAGTACTTTTAAATAAGTATATTCAAATTGAATTGTTGACAGAACGGTAAAGTCGGGGTATATTATGTATATAAACCCTATAGAGTTAGTGGGATTATAAAAGCAAATAAAAGGAGGTTTTTTTATGATATATTTAGATAATGCGGCAACCACAAGAATGTCACCCCAGGTAACAGAGGCAATGCTGCCTTATTTTACGGAGTATTATGGCAATCCAAGCTCTATTTACTCTTTTTCTGAAAAGAGCAGGGCAGTCATCAGAGAGAGCAGGGATTTTGTGGCGGGAAGCCTGCACGCTAAATCCGAGGAAATTTATTTTACCGCAGGAGGAAGCGAGTCGGATAATTGGGCGATAAAGGCTACGGCAGAAGCATATGCGCAAAAGGGCAGACATATTATCACTACAAAAATAGAGCATCATGCTGTTTTGCATACCTGCTCCTATCTGGAAAAAGAAGGATATGAAATCAGCTATATCGGTGTGGATGAAAACGGTATTGTGGATTTGCAGGAATTAGAATCAGCCATAAGGAAAGATACTATATTGATATCCGTGATGTATGCCAATAACGAAATCGGCACCCTGCAGCCCATAGAGGCAATCGGTGAAATAGCACGGAAGCATGGTGTTTTATTTCATACCGATGCGGTACAGGCATACGGACAACTGCCCATTGATGTAAATAAAGACCATATTGATATGCTCTCCGGCAGCGCACATAAATTCGGAGGGCCGAAGGGCTGCGGCTTTCTCTATATTAGAAAAGGAATAAAAATTCGTTCCTATGTACATGGCGGAGCACAGGAGAGGTCCAGAAGGGCGGGAACGGAGAATGTACCCGGCATTGCAGGGCTGGGCGCTGCGGTTAAAAGAGCATTTTTCATAATGGAAGATAAAATAAAGAAGGAAACAGAGCTCAGGGACTATCTCATAGGCCGTATCTGTAGTGAAATTCCATATTGCATGCTGAACGGAGATGCAAAACGAAGATTGCCGGGTAATGTGAATATCAGTTTCAGGTTCATTGAAGGAGAATCCCTGTTGATTCATCTGGACCAAAAGGGCATTTGTGCCTCCAGCGGCAGTGCCTGCACTTCCGGTTCCCTGGATCCCTCCCATGTACTTTTGGCAATCGGGCTGCCTCATGAAATTGCTCACGGATCCTTGCGGCTGACACTTTCCGAAGAAAATACGATAGAAGAGATGGATTATGTAGTGGATCAATTAAAACTCATTGTGCAATCCATTCGGGATATGTCTCCTCTGTATGAAGATTTTATGAAAAAACAAAATGGACGTACAGTGTGAAACATGATAAAGTAGGAGGATAAATAATGTATAGTGAAAAGGTAATGGACCATTTTAACCATCCCCGTAATGTAGGGGAAATAGAGAATCCCAGCGGTGTCGGCACGGTAGGAAATGCCAAATGCGGAGATATCATGCGGATTTATTTGGATATCGGTAAGGACGGCGTGATTCATGACTGTAAGTTTAAAACCTTCGGTTGCGGTGCCGCGGTTGCCACCAGCAGCATGGCTACTGAGCTGGTAAAGGGAAAGAGCATACAGGAGGCATTGCAGGTAACCAACAAGGCTGTTATGGAAGCCCTTGACGGTCTGCCTCCCGTAAAGGTACACTGCTCCTTGCTTGCAGAGGAAGCCATTCATGCCGCATTATGGGATTATGCGGAGAAAAATGAAATTATAATAGAGGGTTTAAGCCGCCCCAAGTCGGATATCCATGAAAGTGAAGGGCAGGAAGAAGTAGAATACTAAAAGGAGTACAGATGAGCAGGAAAGTGGTAGTAGGTATGTCGGGAGGTGTTGATTCCTCCGTTGCTGCATATCTTTTAAAAAAACAAGGTTATGAAGTAATCGGTGTAACCATGCAGATATGGCAGGAGGAAGAAGAAATAAGTAAGGCCGAAAACGGCGGCTGCTGTGGTTTGAGTGCAGTGGAGGATGCCAGAAGGGTAGCGGCTATGTTAGATATCCCTTACTACGTTATGAACTTTAAAAAGGAATTTAAAACTAAGGTAATTGATTATTTTACCGATGAATATGTAAACGGCAGAACACCAAATCCCTGTAATGCCTGCAACCGCCATGTCAAATGGGACGCCCTACTGATGCGAAGCTTACAAATCGGTGCGGACTATATTGCAACGGGGCATTATGCCCGAATTGACCGGTTGCCTGATGGCAGATATGCAATCCGAAATTCCGTTACCGCAATGAAGGATCAAACCTATGCCCTATATAATCTAACGCAGGAGCAGCTTTCCCGTACACTGATGCCTATCGGTGACTATAAAAAAGAAGAAATAAGACAGATGGCGGCAGATTTGTTACTGCCTGTAGCAGCAAAACCGGACAGCCAGGATATCTGCTTTATTCCGGACGGGAATTATGGTGCCTTCCTGGAGAGAGAAATCCCGGACAAGCTGCCCGGAGCAGGTAATTTTGTGAGCTCGGAGGGAAATATATTAGGCAGGCATAAAGGAATTACCCATTATACGATCGGTCAGCGCAAGGGGTTGAACCTTGCAATGGGTCATCCTGTTTTTGTGGTGGGATTGAGGCCCGAAACAAATGAAGTGGTAATCGGAGAACAGGAAGAACTCTATACAAGAGAAGTGTATTGTGAAAGTGTTAATTACATGGCAATGGCTGATTTACCCACCCCCAGAAGAGCAATCTGTAAAATAAGGTATGCCCATCAGGGAAGTCCCTGTTTACTTGAGAAAATGTCGGACGGAAGGGTAAAATGTACCTTTGACGAGCCGGTAAGGGCGGCAACACCGGGACAGGCAGCGGTATTTTATGAAGGAGAATATGTATTGGGAGGCGGTACCATTGTGTAACACTCCGGGTTCCTAAACGGCGGTACACAATGGGCATCCATGAACCCTTCTTTTACGAGCGCATAAAATAAAATAAACAGAAAAAGGGTCAGTTACGATGGATAATTTCAATGTCTGGAATTCCTTCAAAAGAACCAATTACGAAACGATTACGGGCACGATTACACAAATCAGTCCTCTCAGAGGCAGGGGTGGTAATGAATGCAGTCAATTCGTGACTGTGGAGGATGCTTCCGGAAATATAACTAATTTTACGGTAACTCCCTCCACCTATATTGCAGATTTTGCAACTCTGTACAAGGGAATGCAGGCGCATTTTGTATACAATGCAGATTTGCCGGCAGTTTTAATTTACCCCCCGCAGTATCATGCGGTGGCAGTGATTTCCACAGTAAGTGCCTCCAATGTGGAGGTGGGATTTTTTAATAACCGACTTGTGAATACGGACAATACCCT
>CAZJAS010000033.1:0-22317 GCA_964544135.1 uncultured Clostridium sp.
GTACTTTAGGAGATGTTATCTCTTTTGAAATTACATTTTGCGGAAACTCAAGTAGGAATGTTAGCAGTTTATTAAATAATAATAAAATGACCAAAAGCGGGTGGGATTGCCTTGATTTCTCTAACCGGATGTAATATCATAATTTTATAATCTGCCTTGTTAACCTAATGGGGTAGAAATACGGATAAGGATAGGAAAATTGAATGAGTGATACTTATGTGGAATGTTTGGTAAAAACAGAATCCTCCTTTGTGGGGAAATTAGCAAGGATAGTACTGGTCATGCTGACCGTTGTTTTTGGACTGCTTACGTTTATGGGTGTTATCATGGCAATTTTGGTAGCGGTTCCGGCAGGTGTGGGAGCATATTTTGTTTATCTGAATACGGATATCGAATTTGAATATTTATATGTAGACAAGCAATTGACTGTTGACAAAATTATGGCAAAGACAAAAAGAAAAAAAATCGCAACTTATGAAATTGAGAGATTGGAAATATTAGCACCCATTCATTCATATCATCTGGACAATTACCGTAAACGTACGGGTAAAGAGTCGGATTATAGTATTAGGAAGGAAGAAAAACCGGATAAGCGCTATTTGATGTTTTATAACGGTAATCACAAGGTTATTTTAAGTCCCAGTGAGGAATTGGTGAAAGCAATCAGAAGTGTGGCACCCAGAAAAGTATTTCTGGATTAAGCATTAAATTAGTGGAATTGCATATTGACAATGAGATTTAACTCTGCTAAACTCAACAACAATTTATAGTTTTAGGGTAGTTATTCACATAGGTAAATACGAAATTTATTTTTATTGGCTCTACTCATCTTATTACTTTGGAATGGTTAGAAAAACCAGCTGACAAAGTACTATGGAGAGTAGAGCCCCCTTGAAAACAAATTTCGCAAACGCCTAGCAGTTAATCACACATAAGGAGGAGAAAATGGGACAGATTATAGGCGAAGGAATTACTTTTGATGATGTGCTTTTAGTACCGGGTTATTCACAGGTGATTCCCAATCAGATTGACCTGACAACATGGTTGACAAAGAAGATAAAGCTGAATATCCCAATGATGAGCGCCGGCATGGATACGGTTACACAACACCGCATGGCTATTGCTATGGCCCGTCAGGGAGGAATCGGTATTATCCACAAAAATATGTCTATTGAGGAACAGGCAGAGGAAGTAGACAAAGTAAAACGTTCAGAAAATGGCGTTATCACAGATCCTTTTTCTTTAACAGCTGAACATACACTGGCGGATGCGGATGCATTGATGGCTAAGTTCAGAATCTCAGGTGTACCGATTGTAGATGGCAAGAAATTAGTCGGTATCATCACCAATCGTGATCTTAAATTTGAAACTGATTTTTCCAAAAAGATAAAAGAATCCATGACCAGCGAGGGCCTGATTACTGCTCTTGAAGGTATTACATTAGATGAAGCAAAGAAGATTCTGGCAAAAGCAAGAAAAGAAAAGCTTCCTATTGTGGACAAGGATTATAATTTAAAAGGACTTATTACAATCAAGGATATTGAGAAAACCATTAAATATCCTCTTTCTGCCAAGGATGAGCAGGGAAGGCTTTTATGCGGTGCCGGTGTAGGTATTACAGCAAATGTACTGGAGCGAGTAAGTGCCCTTGTTGATGCAAAGGTGGATGTGGTGGTGTTGGATTCCGCACATGGACATTCCGAAAATGTTCTTCGCAGCCTGCGGATGATTAAGGAAAAATATCCTGATTTACAGGTAATAGCTGGTAATGTGGCAACGGGCGAAGGCACGAGGGCATTGATTGAAGCCGGTGCGGATGCGGTTAAGGTAGGTATCGGTCCCGGTTCTATCTGTACAACCCGTATTGTGGCAGGTATCGGTGTGCCCCAGATTACCGCAATCATGAATGCCTATGCAGTGGCTAAGGAATATGGGATTCCTATCATTGCAGACGGCGGTATTAAGTATTCCGGAGATATGACGAAAGCATTGGCAGCGGGCGGAAATGTTTGTATGATGGGCTCTATATTTGCAGGATGTGATGAAAGTCCCGGAACCTTTGAGCTATTCCAGGGAAGAAAGTATAAAGTATATCGTGGAATGGGCTCCATTGCAGCCATGGAAAACGGAAGCAAGGATCGTTATTTCCAGTCGGATGCCAAGAAGCTGGTACCGGAAGGCGTAGAAGGCCGTGTTGCTTACAAGGGAACGGTGGAAGATACCGTATTCCAGCTAATGGGCGGTCTGCGATCGGGTATGGGCTATTGCGGTACTAAGACAGTAGAGGATTTAAAGCAGAACGGACGGTTTATTAAGATTTCTGCGGCTTCTTTAAAGGAAAGCCACCCCCATGATATACACATTACCAAAGAAGCACCCAATTACAGCGTGGACGAATAATCAAATAAAAAAGGCAGGTAAGGGACACTTCACATTAGGAAGTGTCCCTTGGTATTTAGTTTTATGCTTATTCTTGGAAACAAGTTTTGTAAATGCCATCTCTAATAAGCTGTCTGATAAAACATGGAATATGGGGTAGCTGAATTGACTTTCGGGTGGGTTGTGCATATTTGACAGACCATTGATACTGGTACGGATTGGCAAAATCTATGTAAAAAAGATATTGATGATATATCACCGTTGAAAGACTTGATAAATCTTAAATATTTAGCTTTAGAGAATGGAAACGGTTTGATTAGCATAATGACAACTAATGTTACAAATTAACAATAAGTTGGCTAGCAAATGATTTGCATATTAGGTTAGTAATATGGTAAAATGTTGAAATTGGGGAAAAGATTTAGATTACATAATTTATAAAAATAGTATAGGGTACACAAGGAGGAAAAGAGTGCGGAGTGCTATATATGACAGCAAAGGAGACACACAAGACTTTTCTTATGAAAGCCTGATAGAGCGGGAAGAATTGCAGCGCTTGCAGGATGGATTTTGTAATGTAACCGGTGTGTGTGCATACTGTGTAAATGCTTTCGGGGAAGAGCAGACTGTTATTTCAGGCAGAAATGAAGATATTAGATTATTACAGCCCTATCTAGGAAAACAAAGAGCAGCACATTTACTATCCAGAGTTAGAGAAGGATCCTTGGAAGAACTTGCGATAGAGGATACGGAAGCGGATAATTTGAAAATGGCCGCCATGTCAATCAGAGTACATGGGAAAACTGTGATTAATTGGGTGGTATTCGGAGTGTTATCCTTTGTGGAAACAGATTATAAAAGCAGGATTTCAGGCTATAGCCAGCCTCTTGAGGAGGAAGCATTTTATCAGGTGCTGGACTTATTGAGAGAGAGCAGTCGGACCTTGCTGCAAAATAAAGTATCCTGTGTCAGTGCGGAAGCAGAAAGTATGCGGAGCCGCTATTCAGCTAAGGAAATGCGTGATTCCCTTGGCAGAGTGGAAGCAATGACGGAAGTAGTACAGCTATTGGACAGCGATGATGTCATTGAAGCCATTATGGAAAAGGTTTTACAAATAGTGGGGGAGCATCTGCAGGTGACAAGCGGTTATCTTTGCCAGCTTCACCCAAAAGAGAAAACCTTGGATATTGTCACGGAATGGCATAAAAAGGGTAATGTATCACCCTTTGATAAATCTAAGAATCTGGCAGCACCCGATATGTTTTTTGCAGAAAAGCCTATTTTTATATCTTCGGATACCATTGATTCCAACGAAGAGGCGAAGGATTGGACCGCATTAAATGTACGGGCATTTGCTATTTTTCCCCTTATGAAGAGCACAGGCAGAGGCATGTGTATTAGCTTTAATCAGTCGGAGCGGGATTATTATTGGACCGTTGAGAAATTAAGATTTATTGCGGATGCCGTAAAGGTACTTCAAAGTATTTTAACAAAGCGCATCCAAAAGAATTCTTTAGCCAGCTCCTATGCTTCTTTGGAAGCGGTTTTGGACAATGTGGGTTGCGGCATCTATGTAAGGGATGCCGAAAGCAGAAAAGTATTATTTGTAAACAGAAAATTAAAAAATACTTTTAATAATGAATTGAAGGACGGAACCTTTGAGCTTTTACTGGAGCAGGGGATTCCGGTTCATAGAAGCAGCGGAGCCTATGAGATAAATTATATTGCGCGGGAACGTTGGTATGATTTATTATATACCGAAATAACATGGGTCGACGGAAAAAAGGCTTCTCTTTATTCTTTATATGATATAACGGATAAAAAGATATATCAGGAAAAAATAGAACAACAGGCCTATACAGACTTTTTAACGGGACTTTATAATCGTATGTGCTGTGAAAGAGATTTGGCATGGTATTTGGATGATGCCAGGAAACGGAATGTTAAGGGCGGTCTTCTTTATATTGATTTGGATGATTTTAAACATATCAATGATGGGCTGGGGCATCAGTATGGAGATGTTCTGCTGAAATCTATTTCCGGTGCCATTTCCCGGATTGAAGGTATCAGGACAACCTGTTACCGAATGGGAGGCGATGAGTTCGTAGTTGTAATACCTCCCGAGAGTTATAAGGAGTTTGAACGGATTGTGGAGGAGATACGGCTTATTTTTGCAAAGCCCTGGTTTTTAAAGGATGCGGATTATTACTGTACCATGAGTATGGGTATTGTTACATTCCCTGATGACGGCAGTAATGTCCAGGATCTCATTAAAAAGGCTGATATCGCCATGTATGAGGCAAAGAAAACAGGTAAAAACCGTTATGCAAGATACTCGGATTCCTTGGAATCCTCTTCCGGCAGGCGTCTCGATATGGAGAAAAATATGCGTGATGCCACCGTGGAGGGCTATAAGGAGTTTGAAGTTTATTACCAGCCGATTATAGATATTTCCCTGCCCGATACGCCGTGTACCGGTGCGGAAGCATTGATTCGCTGGAACAGCGGGGTGCTTGGCTTTATTTCACCTGCGGAGTTTATTCCTCTGGCGGAATATTTGGGACTCATCAATCCCATCGGGAACCATGTACTGCTGCAGGCATGTAAGGAATGTAAGAAATGGAATGAAAACGGATATCCCAACTACAAGGTCAATGTAAATCTGTCCGTGGTTCAGCTTTTGCAGATGGATATTTTGGATACCATAGAACGTGCCATCCAGGAAACCGGAATAAAGCCTGATAATCTTACGTTAGAAGTAACTGAAAGCCTGGCGATTAACGATATGAAGCGTATGAAGGAAATTTTAAATGAAATTAAGGCATTGGGAGTCCGCATTGCCTTGGATGATTTCGGTACCGGTTATTCCTCTTTGAATCATATTAGGGAAATTCCTTTTGATGTAATCAAGGTGGACCAAAGCTTTGTTAAGGATTTGGCAGAGGATACTTATTCCCAATCCTTCATTAAACTGGTAGCGGAGTTGGCTGAGACCATCGGGGTAAGTATCTGCGTTGAGGGGATAGAGACCGAGGAGCAGTACAAGGTATTGGAAGGTATGAAGGTAAAAATGGTGCAGGGATATTACTTTGACAGACCTATGACCAGGATGGAGTTCGAGACTAAATATGTAGAAATAGCTTGAAATACACGGCAGAATCATGTAGTATAAAAACATGCAACTGCACAACTGGCGGAAGACAGCGAAAGCTGTTGTGGGAGTACCCACAGGAAGTGTAGTAATAGTAAGAATGCCGACCGCCTGGGCGACCACATTAATGTGCCGCTCAGGCGGTTTTTGTCACTAATTATTGACGGCAGGATGCCAGGAGGAAAGAAGATGAATCTTTTATCATTGGAAGAAGAACTCAAAAACAACAGCTATCCCGGAAGAGGAATTGTAATCGGTAAATCTTTGTCAGGCAGATTTGCGGTTACGGCATATTTTATTATGGGCCGCAGCGTAAACAGCAGGAATCGTATTTTCGTTCAAGAAGGTAAGGGAATCCGCACAGAGGCATATGATCCATCCAAATTAGAGGACCCCAGTTTGATTATCTATGCACCGGTAAGGGTTTTAGGAAATAAGACCATTGTGACAAATGGGGACCAGACCGATACGATTTATGAGGGCATGGATAAGCAGCTAACTTTTGAGCAAACATTAAGGTGCAGGGAATTTGAACCTGACGGACCCAACTACACACCCCGCATTTCTGGTATCATGCATATCGAAAATAATACCTTTCATTATGCCATGTCTATATTGAAGAGCAATAACGGAGATCCGGACTCTTGTCACAGATATACTTTTGCCTATGAGAATCCCAAGGCGGGAGAAGGACATTTTATCCATACCTATATGCATGATGGGAATCCGCTTCCAAGCTTTGAAGGGGAGCCTAAGCTGATTTCTATATCGGATGATATGGATGGTTTCACGGATATGCTTTGGAACAGTTTAAATGAAGATAATAAGGTATCACTTTTTGTCAGATATATCGATATTAAAACAGGTGAGTACCAAACCAAAATTATAAATAAGAACAGTTAGGAAGTTGCGAAACTTATTTCTAGTGGCTCTACTCTCCATAATACTTTGTCAGCCGGTTTTTCTAACCATTCCAATGAGCCCCTAAGTGTAAAAGCATGTTCAGCAAAGGCTTCCCTGCTTTTAGGAATCCCTTATGGTCTCATTTCCATAGAAAAAGATGGCATTCCAAAGTAATATGAGAGTAAAGCCACCTAAAAAACAAGTTTTGCAAATACCTATAAGAACAGTTGATAAGAGGAGAAAATCATGAACGAAATTGAATTAAAATACGGATGTAACCCCAATCAAAAACCTTCCCGGATTTATATGGAGAACAAAAGTGATCTCCCTGTTACCGTTTTAAACGGAAAGCCGGGATACATTAACTTTTTGGATGCTTTAAACGGCTGGCAGCTTGTTAAGGAGTTAAAAGAAGCCACAGGTATTCCGGCAGCGGCTTCTTTTAAGCATGTATCACCGGCAGGTGCGGCTGTGGGCCTTCCTTTAACAGAAACTCTTTCCAAGATATACTGGGTGGATGATTTGGGTGAGCTGTCTCCTCTGGCATGCGCATATGCAAGAGCCAGAGGCGCCGACAGAATGTCCTCCTTCGGTGATTTTATTGCACTTTCCCATGTTTGCGATGGGGATACTGCAAGACTGATTAAAAGAGAAGTATCCGATGGTGTGATTGCGCCCGGTTATACTCCCGAAGCAATGGAGCTTCTGCTGGCAAAGAAAAAAGGCTCTTATAATATTATTCAAATCGATGAAAATTATATGCCGGAGCCTATCGAGAAAAAACAGGTTTATGGCATTACCTTTGAGCAAGGAAGAAACGAGCTTGCGATCAATGAAGAGCTTCTTGATAAGGTTGTGACAAAGAATAAGAATATTCCCCGTCAGGCGCTCATAGATATGAAAATCGCCCTGATTACCTTGAAATATACCCAGTCGAACTCCGTATGCTATGTAAAGGACGGTCAGGCAATCGGTATTGGTGCAGGTCAGCAATCCCGGGTACATTGTACAAGGCTTGCAGGTCAGAAGGCGGATAACTGGTTTTTACGCCAGTCTCCCCAAGTGCTCTCTTTACAGTTTATAGACAGTCTGGGAAGGGCGGATAGAGACAATGCCATTGATAATTATATCGGTGACGAGTATGAGGATGTATTGGCAGAAGGAGCATGGCAGAGAGTTTTTAAAATAAAACCATCTGTTTTTACAAGAGAAGAGAAGCGTGAGTGGCTGAACAAGATGCAGGATGTTACCCTCGGCTCCGATGCCTTCTTTCCGTTTTCCGATAATGTGGAACGTGCATATAAGAGCGGCGTGAAATATATTGCGCAGCCGGGAGGTTCTGTAAGAGACGACTTGGTAATTGCATGCTGTGATAAATACGATATGGCTATGGCATTTACCGGAATCAGATTATTTCATCATTAAAAAAGGGCGAAGGCAATGTCATTAAAGCAATTAGAAAAATTCGAAGAAATAACCATTCAATGCCATGATAATCCCGATGCGGATGCATTAGCTTCGGGATATGGATTATACTGCTATTTTAAGAGCAAAGGGAAGAACGTATCTCTGGTATACAGCGGCAAGTATGAAATAGACAAATCCAATCTCTGTCTTATGATAGAAAAGCTGAATTTACCGGTCGTTTATTTGAAGCCTCAGGGAAATAAAGCAATACATAGGAACGGGCTTCTTATTACGGTTGACTGTCAGTATGGTGCGGGCAATGTCACCGGTCTGACCGGAGATGAAATTGCCATAATAGACCATCATCAGCCGGAAGTGGATCATATACCCCTGAGCATTATCCATACGGGTCTGGGGAGCTGTTCTACATTGGTGTGGAAGCTGTTAACGGAGGCAGGATTTTCTGTTGACGATGAAAACGGTTTGGGTACGGCATTGTATTATGGTTTGTATTCGGATACCAATCAGTTCTCGGAGCTGCATAATCCTTTGGACATGGATATGCGGGAAGCCGTGCCTTATGAAAAAAATCTAATTACTTTATTTAAAAATTCCAATCTCTCCTTAAAGGAGCTTGAAATTGCCGGAATTGCCCTGATTCGCTACAGCTACAATGATGATTATGAATTTGCCGTTATTAAAGCACAGCCCTGTAACCCTAATATTTTGGGGCTGATCAGTGATTTTTTGTTACAAGTGGATATCATCAAAACCTGTGTGGTATACAATGAAACACCGGATGGTTATAAATATTCTGTCAGAAGCTGTATAAAAGAGGTGAATGCCAGTGAGCTGGCTGCATTTCTTGCAGAAAAAATCGGCTCGGGCGGCGGCCATTACGAAAAAGCCGGTGGTTTTATCAGTATGAAGCAGTATGAGGAGCATTATCCCACGCTTCATTCGGAAGGATATTTTAACAATAGGATGACAGAGTATTTCGATAGCTTTGAACTGATCTATACTAAGGACTATGAAGTGGATATGGACGGCATGAAAAGATACAAGAAAAAACGAGTGCCTATCGGTTATGTAAAGGCGGATGAATTGCTACCGATCGGTACCCCTATTACCATAAGGACCTTAGAGGGTGATGTGGAGATGACTATAGAGGAGGATCTCTATATTATTATCGGTATTAAGGGCGAGGTATATCCCAATAGAAAGCATAAGTTCGAACAATCCTATCTTAAGCTGGATCAGAAATACAATTATGAAGAATGCTGTATACAAGCAGAATATACACCTGTAATAAAGAACGGTACAAACGGTAAGGATTTGGAACTTCAGGAGTATGCCAGGGTTTGTGTTCCTACCGGTGAGGGCACTATTTATGCCAAACCCCTTGAAAAGGGAGTTAAGGTGTTTACGGAATGGGATAAGGAAAAATATTTGCTGGGCAGACCCGGAGACTATCTGGCTGTTAGAGGCGATGATTTACATGATGTATATGTAATCGAAAATGATATATTCGGAAAATCATATGAAGAAGCAATAGGAAAATAGTTGGGCGAAATATGAAAAAGTATATGTATGATGCCTTTATCAGCTATAGGCATACGGAATTGGATAAATTTGTAGCAGAAAATCTTCATAAACAATTAGAGGCTTTCCGCCTGCCCGGAAATATTTCAAAGAATAAAAAAGGCCGTACCAAAATAGAAAGAGTGTTCCGTGATAAAGACGAATTACCTCTTACAAGTAATTTAGAAGACCCTCTTATGAAAGCATTACACAGTTCGGAGTATTTGATCGTAATCTGTTCCCCAAGACTGAGAGAATCCTTGTGGTGTAAAAAAGAAATCGAGACCTTTATCGGGATACATGGACGGGAAAAGGTCCTGGCGGTACTGATAGAAGGGGAGCCGGAGGATGCTTTTCCGGAGGCGCTTCTGTATGCGGAAGAAGTGATACAAAATGAGGACGGAACCACCGAAACGGTACGTAAAGAATTAGAGCCTCTGGCGGCGGATATACGGGGGAAAAATAAGAAAGCCATGTTAAAAAATCTCCGTGTGGAAATCCTTCGTCTGATGGCACCTATGTTTTCATTAAGTTATGATGATCTGCGTCAAAGACATAGGGAAAGAAGATTTAAAAGGATATTGACGGCATCTCTGATGGGTATGCTTATATGTCTTGCTTTTGGAGCGGTCAGCACCACAATGGCACTCCGTATACAATCTCAAAAGGAACAAATAGAAAAGCAAAATGATGAAATCATAGCAAAAACGGTGGAAATAAAGTTTCAGAACCAATCGCTTTTAAAAAATCAAGCCGTCAATTTAGCAGACGAATCTATGAGACTGCTCGAAGCCGGTGACCGGGTGGGAGCGATTCAAGTTGCGGTGTCAGCTTTGACACAATATGATGGTATTGATATGCCCTATACCTGCAAGGCCCAATACGCTCTGACACAGAGTCTGCATGTATATGATAACGGAAGCTATATAAAAGCACAGTATCAGCTGGAGACTGCAGGAATAATTGATTTCATGCTCTTATCACCGAATTGGGAGATATTGCTAACTTACGATAATTCTAATACTCTTACCATATGGGATATTGAGTCAGGCAGCGCTTTGGATGAAATCAAGGATTTGGGTGCCAATGTATTTAGAAAAAATAATTGTACATTTTTAGGAAATGATAGATTTGCTTATTTAAACAGTGAAAACAGTATCAGTATTTATAGTATCTCCCAAAAGAAAGTAACGGATACGATTGAAATACTCTATTCCGGTGGCTTGTGCGGGGATGAAGAAGGAAAATATCTGGTTATTAAAAACGATGATAATATCATATTGCTGGATGGGGAATTACTGGAAGAAATTGCTGTATATGAAGCCTCAGACGGCTATAGCATATCAGGAGAAATGTTACTGAATCAAGAGGGAACGATTTTAGTTTTTGAAGAAATTAAAAATAGTGAAGATATTATTAGTACTACTACACAGAAAGATAATTTGTACTTTTGGAATCTGACCGATAATAAGGTATCAAAGCCTCTGGATGTGGGTGTTAACAGATTGGAAGACATTCGATATGTAAATGATATTGCATATATATTATTAAATTATATCGGAGATGATTTTGAAACTTTCCGGGCTACTCTTTTAGCCTATTCTCTCAGCAAGGAACAGGTTTTGTGGAAACAGGTTTTTGAAGATGAATATGCAAACTATCTATCCGGACCATATGTGGAAGGAGCCGACAAGCTGCTTTATGCATCTATGTATGAGGCAAGGCTGATCAGCATGACGAACGGTTCTGTATATGCGGAATTTCCTCTGGGCAATGTTATTGTGGGAGGTGCTGTTTTTACGAATCAGGACGTATATCTGGCGTTTACTAGAAACGGTGAATATCATACCATAGTGGTTGAGCGTGCTCAAAACTATACCGTAACCGATCGATTTCAAAGTCATTCCCAGAATGTAAAAGAGTTTCAGGTGATGGCAACCGGCTATTTGATACTGCCTTATCAAGACAATAGGGTTACCATTTACGAATATAGTAACGGAATCGGACTTACAGAGAGCAGCCAAGAAGTGAATATGAGCCCGCCCGAAGAAATCTTGCGTTACACCGAAGCGGTGGATCTTGCTCGGGAAAAGGGATTTGTAAAAGCCGAACTGGCAAGGTGCATATTTTATGATACCGATAAAAGCAAATTATTCGTTTATTATACAGATAATACACTGGAGATTTATAATACCTCGGATATGAGCCTGCTGTGCAGCTTATCAGGGCTTACAGGAGAAGTACAACAATATCTGGGTACGGATGAGCAGGGTAATCTATATATAGCCGGCAGTTCTTATGGCTATATGATAAGCAGTGATTATGAATTGCTTGGTATGATAGAAGGATTGGTTATGGTAGACAGGGAAAAAAACTGCCTGGTGATAAATCATACCTACCAAACATTCTATACGGTTCCCATTTACACGGTGGAAGAACTGCTTGCTATGGCAGAGGCATATGTGCTAAAATAATATATAATATACATCACATATAGTATAAAGTGATAGAAATCAGATAGTGCGTGAAAGGGTAGAAGATGATGAGTGAAGCAGAAAGCAGGAATTTTATTGAACAGATTATTGATAAGGATCTGGCAGAAGGCACATATGAAAGCGTTCATACCCGTTTTCCCCCTGAACCGAACGGTTATCTGCATATCGGACACGCTAAAAGTATTCTGATCAATTATGGATTGGCACAAAAATATAGCGGTAAGTTTAATATGCGTTTTGATGATACCAATCCCACAAAGGAAAAAGAAGAGTTTGTAGATTCCATCTTAGAAGATATCAAGTGGCTGGGCGCGGATTGGGAGGACAGACTGTTCTTTGCATCCGATTATTTTGGAGAAATGTATGAATGTGCCGTTAAGCTAATAAAAAAGAAAAAAGCTTATGTATCGGATTTAACCGCTGAAGAAATAAGACAATACAGAGGTACACTGACCGAGCCGGGAAGGGAAGACCCTTATGCCGATAGCAGGAGTGTGGAAGAAAACCTGAAGCTTTTTGCCGAAATGAAAGACGGAAAGTATGCGGACGGAGAAAAGGTGCTTCGTGCACGCATTGATATGGCATCTCCCAATATCAATATGCGTGACCCGGTTCTTTACCGTGTGGCGCATATCAGGCATCATAATACAGGTGATACATGGTGTATTTATCCCATGTATGACTTTGCGCATCCGATCGAGGATGCCATCGAGGGCATTACCCACTCTATTTGTACATTGGAATTTGAAGACCACAGGCCCTTATACGATTGGGTGGTACAAGAGCTTGATTATGAGCATCCCCCCAAACAGATTGAGTTTGCAAAGCTGTATCTTACCAATGTAATCACAGGGAAACGATATATTAAAAAGCTGGTGGAAGAGGGTATTGTGGACGGTTGGGATGATCCCAGGCTGGTATCCATTGCGGCGCTTAGGCGTCGTGGCTTTACACCGGAATCAATCAAATTATTTGTGGACTTATGCGGTGTTTCCAAAGCAAACTCCTCAGTGGACTATGCGATGATGGAATACTGTATCAGAGAGGATTTAAAATTAAAGCGCCCCCGTATGATGGCGGTATTAAATCCGGTTAAATTAATTATTGATAATTATCCCGAAGATAAGAGCGAAATGCTGGATGCGGTGAACAATCTGGAAAATGAATCTTTAGGCAGCAGACAGATACCCTTTGGGCGTGAACTATATATCGAGAGGGATGATTTTATGGAAGAGCCTCCCAGGAAATATTTCCGTTTATTTCCCGGCAATGAGGTACGTTTGATGAATGCCTATTTTGTAACCTGTACAGGCTGTGTGAAGGATGAAAACGGAGAGATAATTGAAGTACATTGTACTTATGATCCCGCTTCCAAAGGCGGGAGTAGTCCCGACGGCAGAAAGGTGAAGGGAACCATTCACTGGGTGCCTGTAAAAGAGGCAGTTAAAGCGAAGGTAAGACTTTATGAGAATATTATTGATGAAGAGAAGGGCGTTTATAATGAAGACGGCAGTTTGAATTTAAATCCCAACTCCCTTACGATTCTAAATGAATCTTACTTGGAGCCCGCTCTTGCAAATGCAAAGGCATTTGACAGCTTTCAATTTGTTCGTAATGGGTTTTTCTGTGTGGATTATAAGGATTCAAAAGAAGCAACGGATGATGAAGCAGGTGAATTGGTATTTAACCGCATTGTTTCTTTAAAAAGTTCGTTTGTTTTACCGAAAAAGGAGGATTAGGAATGGCCGGCTTATTGTCAGGACTTTCGAGCCTCGGATTGGGTGATTTGGAAAATGCCGCGATATACGAGGAGCCCAAGGAGGAGTTAGTTGAAAATAAAATAGAGGAAACACCGGAGCAGCTGGAAAAAAAATTGGTATATGATCGTGGCTATGACTGTCCGGTTTGTGATGCCAAAATTACAAGCAAGGTAATGAAAACCGGAAAAGCCAAGCTTTTGAGCACGGACATGGATTTAAGACCTGTATATGAAGGGATAGATGGGCAGAAATATGATGTTGTTTCTTGTAAAAAGTGTGGGTTTTCAGCTTTAAGCCGTTACTTTAAACCTATGTCAAATGTACAGGTAAAGCTGATTCAAAAAAACATTAGTAAGAATGTACAAATGAAGCCTTATGCGGGAGAAATATATTCCTATGAGGAGGCATTGGAGCGTTATAAATTAGCACTTGCCTGTGCGGTGGTAAGGCAGGGTAAGTCCAGTGAAAAAGCTTATATTTGCTTAAAATCCGGGTGGCTGTTAAGAGGATGGCAGGAGGAGCTGGCAAAAGAAGAGGGTAATACAGCAAAAATTAAAAAGCTGAAAGAGCAAGAAAAGGAATATCTGCTCAATGCCATGGAGGGTTTTATCAATGCCAAGGCTACCGAGCTCTTTCCCATGTGCGGTATGGATGAGAATACGGTAGATTATTTAATCGCTGTACTCGCTTATGATTTTGGAAAATATGATGTGGCATCTAAGCTGATTGCTTCTATTTTGACATCTTCGTCAGCAGGTGTCAGGATGAAAGACAGAACCAGGGATTTAAAGGATGCATTGCTTGCGGATTTGAAAAAGAAAAAGGATAGATCGTAATATGTATGATATGGCTATTGAACTGAAATCCGATGGTGCAAAATGCCTGTATGAACAAATATATGAACATATACGGGATGAAATAAAAAGAGGGAAGCTTCTGTATGGTGAGAGGCTTCCCTCTACGCGCTCTCTGGCAGAGTATTTGCAGGTATCCAGGAATACCGTGGACTTTGCCTATGCACAGCTCTTATCGGAGGGCTATGTGGAAGCAAGACCGTACAAAGGGTATTATGTATGTATGGTGGAGGAATTGCCCGTTAGTGTGAAGGAAGACTTCTTTTTGCAGGAACAAGCGGTATTAGAAGAAGTGCCGGAGAATATAAAATTTGATTTTACGCCCAACGGATTGGATATGAGCGCGTTTCCATTCGGTGTGTGGAGGAGAATCAACCGAACTGTATTAAATGATGATAATACGGAATTATTTGCATTAGGAGAGCCGCAGGGAGATTATGATTTGAGGCAGACCATTACTCGGTATCTGCATACTTCCCGGGGTGTAAACTGCACACCGGATCAGATTATTGTGGGTGCGGGAAATGATTATCTACTCCTTTTGCTGGAAAAGCTATTGGGAAGACATATTGGTATTGCCATGGAAAATCCTACCTATAAACGTGCTTTCCGTATATTCAGTTCCTTTGCCTACAGTATAGAAATTGTAGGAATGGATGAAAACGGCATGATTGCCGACGAGCTCTATGAGAAACAGGTAAAGGCGGCCTATGTAATGCCTTCGCACCAATATCCCGTGGGTATAACCATGCCCATAGGAAGACGGATGGAGCTTTTAAAATGGGCATCCGCGGCGGAAGAACGATATTTGATAGAGGATGATTACGACAGTGAATTCCGTTACAGGGGGAAACCCATTCCCTCTTTACAGGGAGCGGATACCAGCGGAAGGGTAATTTATATAGGCACCTTTTCAAAGGCAATCGCACCGGCAATCCGAATCAGCTTTATGGTATTGCCTCCCCAGCTTTTAAAACGCTATCGGGAAGAGTGCTCTTGCTATTCCTCTACAGTATCCCGTATTGACCAACGCATATTAAATGAATTTATCAGAGATGGGTATTTTGAGAGATATCTAAACAAAACCCGTAAAATATATCGGGAAAAGCATGATTATCTACTGCAGGAATTGAAACCGTTTTTAAGAAAATTTAAAATATCGGGGGAAGATGCAGGGTTGCATCTGTTGATGACCGTAAGAGACAAGAAAATAATGGAAAAGGAGCTTGTAAGGCTTGCCGCAGAATGCGGAGTAAAGGTATATGCTCTGTCAGACGCTTTTATAAATGGGAATAGTAAAAATCCCTTAGACGGTTATGCCACAGTTATTTTAGGCTATGGTGGCTTGGATAAAGAAGAGATAAAAATGGGAATAGAAAAATTAAAGCAGGTCTGGTTATAACCAGTCCTGCTTCATTTTAGCCTTCAATGTGTTTATCATCATCCTCATCAAAAAACTCTTCTACTTTTTCTTCTATTTCTTCTATCTTATCTTCTGCCTTTTCGGCTGTATCCGAAACCAAAGAGGAAAGCTTTTCAAAAGGAACTTCTTCCTTAGCGGTATCGTTTTTCTGTGCCGTTTCATCCTCATGATTATTCAGAGCAACATAGGAACGAGTTGATTCGGTATCATCAAGGTCGTCGCTGAAATTGTCATAATCATCATCCTCGTCACCATCATAATCGGCAGAGAATTTTTGCTTATTCTGAAAATAATAATAAGCACCAGCACAAGCGGCTGCTGCAGCGGCTGTAATGAGCAAGAATTTACCAAATTTTTTAGCCATGAAAATACTCCTTTCATTTTTCAAATGTGAATTAGTGTATAATAGACATTCTAATACTATTTTACGGAAAAAGAAAGGGATTATGTATAAAATTTTTATAAAGATAGAAATTATTACCGCTTGAATGCGAATGCATAATATGATATATTTAAAATCTGACCGGTTAGGTCAATTTTAGGTATGAAACAGCAGGGAGCAGAGCATGAACGGAAAGTTTTTTGATTTAAAAAAAGAAAAGCAAGACAGAATAATAAATGCTGCACTTAAAGTATTTGCTCTGCATGGTTATCGTCATGCCAGTACGGATGAAATCGTAAGGGAGGCGGCCATCAGCAAGGGACTGTTGTTTCATTATTTTGGCAGTAAGTTGGGATTATATACATTTATTTATGATTACAGCGTGAGGTATATGACATTGGAATTAAAACCGGCTGTAATGTCCAAAGAAACAGATGTATTTGAAATTTTAAAACAAATTGAACATGCCAAACTGCAGGCACTGAGGGGGTATCCCTATATGCAGCAGTTTTTGACACGTTCTATGAGCGAAAATGTGAGCGAAGCATTGCTTGCCATAGAAGAGATGCGGGATGCACTCTCCGGGATATATGATACCATTCGGTCCCGGATGGATTTTTCAAAGCTACCGCCTGCAGTGGATGGAGATAAGCTATGCAAAATGTTGGATTTTACAATAAAAGGATTGATGTCCGAACGATTTTTAGACGCTTCCTTTCATCCGGACATGCTTCATTTAGAGAGTATGGAATATATTGATATGGTGAAGCGGCTTGTCTATAACAGCAGAAAATAAATGCTCTATTTATTCATGCGGTAGACGGGGTCGCCTGGATAGCCTCCTTTTAACTTTTGCATTCCTCTTTGGATGGCATCCTTGGAGTTTTTCCAGTCGGCATCTTTATTGATATAGTCAAACTTCTCTATCAACCAGGATACATCATCGGAAACACGGTTTAAACCATCGTGCATGAGGTCACAGAGAAGATGATAGAATGCGGTCCGTTCTGCGTCGGGAAGCTTGGTATTGCATGCCTCACATAAATCACCGAAGTGAGACAGACAAAACCCTTTGCTTTTTTCTATGCGGGATCTAAAATCATCATCCTTTCGATACATCATAAAAAAGGTATCCAGGTAACGCTCGTAATGATCTTTGTAATAATTACAAATGTAGCAGGAATCCTCTTTTTCTTTTACCCAGGCACTAACGGGATTAGAGGAGGAAGCCTCCTTTCTGAACTTCTCTTTCAGGGAAATGCGGCCGGGGGTATAGGCTTTCACCTGTTTTTCAAAATCTTCTATCATACGTTTGTAATGCGTCTTTAATATCCAACCATTTCCCAAAGTATTTCCATAATCGAACATTTTTTTAAAATGCGCCCGGCAAAAGCCTTGGCGGTCGGTCTGCTCTCTGATATCACTTTGCATATAAGAAGAACCGGAGCCTAAAACAAAGTCTAAAAGGTTTTGCTCTATTTGTTTCTCGATATGGCAGAAGGGACATTCATCCCCTGCATTTACCGCATCGTTTAAGGGTATCATATATAATTGTTCTTTCATGGAAGCCTCCTTGTATGAAGTTTAGGTTCTACCCTTGCTATTTTGGCATATTCTCTTAATAAATATGCCTGTATCTAATGGATATTGTAGGGTATATTAACGTAAAAGGCAATTAAGAAAATTTAAGAATTATTAACTTGCATGACATGTGATAAAAAGCTACAATTTTATTATAACAGACAGATTGAGATGTGATGAAACTTGGTATTTAACAGTGTGGAATTTTTATTGGGTTTTCTGCCGATTTTTATCATCCTTTATTATATTACTCCGGTAAATTACAGAAACTGCACATTGCTGCTTGGCAGTATATTGTTTTATGCATATGGTGAGCCCCGTTATGTGTTTTTGCTGATTATTTCCGTGGTAGTGAATTATACGGCAGGAAAAAGTATAGATAGAGACAAACAAATAAATCATAAAAAAAGACGGACCATCTATATCCTAATGGTAGTAGTCGATGTATTAGTGTTGGCCTTTTTTAAATGGGAATTCTGCATACCTTTTTTACCTGAAAAACTGACATTGCCTTTGGGAATCAGCTTTTATACATTCCAGATTATTTCTTATCTGACGGATGTGTATCGGGGAGAAATTACGGCGGAGAGCTCTATTATTAGGCTGGGAACCTATATCAGTATGTTTCCCCAGCTTGTGGCAGGACCCATTGTAAAATACAGCGAAGTTTCCAATGACCTGCGAAACCGTTCCTATCAGCTTATGAATGTGGATAAGGGGTTGAAGAATTTTGTCTGGGGATTATCTATGAAGGTACTACTCGCAGACAGACTTTCTCTGCTATGGAATGAAATGCAGACGGTGGGATTTATCAGTATTTCCACTCCTCTAGCTTGGATGGGTGCTTTTTCATATTCTATGCAAATTTATTTTGATTTTTATGGATATTCCCTCATGGCGGTAGGATTGGGGCAAATGCTTGGATTTTCCCTTCCTGAAAACTTTAATATGCCCTATATGGCGAAGAGCGTGAGGGAATTTTATCGAAGATGGCATATTACCTTAGGCAGATGGTTTAAGGACTATGTATATATTCCTCTTGGCGGGAGCAGGAAGGGCATCTGTAAAACCATTATAAATCTATTGATTGTTTGGGTGTTAACTTCCTTTTGGCATGGGGGCAGCATTAATTTCCTGCTATGGGGAATGGGTCTATGGTTTTTAATTGTATTGGAACGCCTCCTTGATAAAAAAGGGATGCTTTCCCGCAGCAGGGTATTTTCACATTTATATGTGATACTTGTGATTCCTCTTACTTGGATGTGCTTTGCCATTCCGGATATATCGGATTTAAGTATTTATTTTGGCAGGATGCTTGGATTGGTATCGGCGGTCAATGTAAATATCGGAGATTTTGCAAAGGCATTCAGTAATTACGGATTGCTGTTTTTAATAGGAATCTTTATGTGTACACCCATATCTAAAAAATTATTCGAGCGTTATAAAGATAAATTTGCAGGTATGCTGGTACTTGGGATTTTGTTTTGGCTCTGCGTATGGCGGATTATGG
This sequence comes from uncultured Clostridium sp., assembly GCA_964544135.1. GTDB lineage: Bacteria > Bacillota > Clostridia > Lachnospirales > Lachnospiraceae > Acetatifactor. Next base: position 19,427 of record CAZJAS010000033.1, read on the forward strand.
CAGAAGGAAATAATCCCTTTATGTATTTTAGATTTTAGGTGCGTGGAATGAATCATAAAATAGAAGGAAACTACAAATGAAGCAGAAAGAGAATATAAAATATCTCAACTTTATTTTTATTATAATCATTATGGGTATATGTTTTATCAACCGGGATTTTCTACTCAAAATACCGGCTCGATTGGGAATTGGCTCTGCAGGATATGATTATGCATTCGGTTTGTTTGAAAGTAACGATATGCTTCCGGGAGAAAATGAGGACGGGCTGACCCTGTCAGGAAATTCAGTATCGGAAAACGACGCCGGGCAGGTTGGTTCCATGATAGGGGAGGCACAACAGGAGGGAACACATCCCGATAAAATTGAACCTGCCGTATCCTGGGAGTATATTACCGTGCAGGAGGATTGGTTTGATGATGCGGTGTTTATCGGAGATTCGAGAACAGTGGGATTGTCCGAATATGCAGAGCTTTCCAACACCACCTTTTATGCATCCACGGGTTTGAATATCTATAAGCTATTTGATGCCAAGATTATACCGATTGAAGGAAGCCGCGAGAAGGGCACCATAGAAGAGGCTCTATTAACAAATCAGTTTGCCAAGATATACCTGATGATAGGAATCAACGAAATGGGCACCGGGACAGTAGATACCTTCATGGTCAAATACAAAGAAGCAGTAGCACACTTGCAGGAATTGCAACCGAATGCAATTATCTATTTGCAGGCAATTATGCGTGTGAGTACAGAAAGGTCCGAGCAGGGAGATTATATTAATAACCAAGGGATTGATGCCAGAAATGCAGAGATCGCAAAGCTGGCGGACAATAACAAAATTTTTTATTTGGATGTCAATCCGTTTATCTGTGATGAGAGCAACGGTCTGACAAAAGATTATACCTTTGACGGAGTGCATTTAAAAGCAAAATACATTTCCATATGGAAGCAATTCTTGATGGAACACGCTGTCATTTATAAATAAAAAAAGCAAAATATTGTTGACGTTTTATCCTCAAACCGATAAGATATTATTTAGGTAATTACGATACAAGTTTCAGGGGGGCTCTACTCATTATAATACTTTGTCAGCCGGTTTTTCTAACCATTCCAATGAGCCCCTAAGTGTAAAAGCATGTTCAGCAAAGGCTTCCCTGCTTTTAGGAATCCCTTAGGGTCTCATTTCCATAGAAAAAGATGGCCTTCCAAAGTACTATGATGAGTAGACCCCTGGAAAATTGTATCGTAATTAAAAAGATACTTGGAGGAGGATTACAATGAACGTCGAAAAGAAGAAGCAGAAGGTAGTGCTGGGTGAAGGCGGCATTTATGATGCTAAGCAGCTTGGCACACCTAAAATGGTGGTGTTGGGATTGCAGCATATGTTTGCCATGTTCGGTGCCACTGTTTTAGTTCCCATGCTCACAGGTCTGGATGTATCCGCTACACTGTTGTTTGCGGGACTTGGAACTTTATTGTTTCATTTGCTTTCAAAAGGAAAGGTTCCGGCATTTTTAGGATCATCCTTTGCTTTCTTGGGGGGCTATTTTGTAATCAGCCCTATGCTTGCGGATGCACAAGGAAATCAAACAATCCCTAATGTGGAGATGATTCCCTATGCCTGTATAGGTGTGGCATGTGCAGGTTTGGTATATCTGGTTTTGGCTGGTCTGATTAAGGTCTTCGGAACAGCAAGGGTTATGAGTTTTTTCCCTCCCATCGTAACGGGTCCCATTATCATTGCTATCGGACTTACCTTATCTAAATCAGCCATTGATAATTGCGCAAATGACTGGCCCATTGCATTGGTTGCGATTGTTTTGGTTATTGTCTGCAATATCTGGGGCAAGGGTATGATTAAGATTGTTCCCATAATTATCGGTGTAATCGGCTCTTATGTATTGGCAGCCTGCCTTGGTAAGGTTGATTTTACCCGTGTGGCAGAGGCATCATGGATCGGCAATCCCATTAAATGGGATCAAACGTTATTTCATCTCTTTGGACAAGGTGTTGACAGCGGTTTGTTAATTACGGCAGTCATCACCATTGTACCTATTGCATTGGCAACCGTAGTGGAGCATATCGGTGATATTTCTGCCATTTCTTCTACAGTGGGGATTAATTATATAAAAGAACCCGGTCTGCACCGTACTTTAATCGGTGATGGGCTGGCAACCATAATGGCGGCATTATTCGGTGCACCTGCCAACACATCATATGGTGAGAATACAGGCGTCCTTACTTTGACCAAGGTATATGATCCTGCGGTGATTCGGATAGCAGCCTGTTTTGCGGTATTATTTTCCTTTTCACCTAAATTCGCAGCAATCATCAGCTGCATGCCTACGGCTACCTGCGGCGGTGTTTCTTTGGTACTCTATGGTATGATTTCAGCAGTGGGTGTCCGCAATATCGTGGAGACACAAACAGACTTTACCAAGAGCCGCAATGTAATTATAGCGGCACTGATTCTGGTATTGTCCATCGGTGTCAATTTCAGCACAAACGGCGCTATTTCCTTCCAGGTTTTCGGTGTAACCATTAATCTATCCGGTCTTGCGGTAGGTGCACTTACCGGTATTTTCCTAAACGCCATATTACCGGGTAAGGATTATAATTTTGATGATGATAAGCCGGAGGAAAACGGTGTGGATATCGGAACCGGTTTATAAGATATAATGAGTTTTGCCTATCAGATAATTTAAATTAACGGACCCGCGGTATGAAGCATTACTGCGGGTTCTTAGTGTGGAAAGAAATTCTAAGTCTTCAAAGTACGAAGACTAATAATTTCTAAGTTCCACACCGAAGAATGTCTCTTTGAGCCATTCTTCCCACGTATTAATTATGCCGCTGATGCGGCATGTAGGTTAGTGTGGAAAGAAATTCTAAGT
>CAZJAS010000034.1:0-21681 GCA_964544135.1 uncultured Clostridium sp.
GAAAATCTATATTGACAAATTATAAACAAAGAGGTATCCTGTTTTCATAAGTACCTGCAATATCAGCAGGTATAACTAAATAAAGAAATTCTTCGGGGTTGGGTGTAATTCCCTACTGGTGGTGAAACTCCTTTTGTACTAATGTAAGGAGATAAGTCCACGAACTGCAAGGTTTTATGATGAACCAAGCGGCCGAACCGGTTTGAATCCGGTACCAACAGTAAAGTCTGGATGAAAGAAGAAATGTGAAAAGGCAGCTTTGTGTTCATGCAGTCAGTAATACTGCATTGAAAAGTTGTGATGCATATTTCCCCGGATAATATCCGGGGTTTTTTATTTGCAAATTTTCAAACCTTTTTACATAAGCACATTCGTGCATGAAGAATTTCCTTATCAATACTTTTTTAGGTAATTGAGGGATTTGGTTTTAGCGGCTCGACTCATCCTATTACTTTGGAAAGCCATCTTTTTCTATGGAAATGAGAAGGGCTCATTGGAATGGTTAGAAAAACCGGCTGACAAAGTATTAGGAAGAGTAGAGCTCGTTTGAAGCAAATTTCGCAATTACCTGGATATTTTCAACATTGAAAGGAGAATTGTAATGAATGGATTATTACAAACCGTAGCAGAGAATTTGATTTTTGTACTGGAATTTTTAGGGGTTATTGCCTTTATGTTTGTTTTGGCAATCTTAATTGAGAAAGCCGCGGATAAAAAAAGAGGTGAAAAAAGAAAAAGATTTACGCCCCGTATGATGGCAATGATAGGTATGTTTTCAGCCATCGCCTTTATTTTGTATTTGTTTGATTTTCCCCTGCCGTTTTTAGCTCCCGGATTTTATAAGGTGGATTTTAGTGAACTGCCCATTATGGTGGGGACCTTTGCATTCGGACCGGTGGCAGGAGTGTTAATGGAATTTTGCAAGATTTTATTAAAGCTTATGACCAAGGGAACCAGTACTGCTTTTGTGGGCGATTTGGCTAACTTTACTGTGGGCTGCAGTCTTTTGCTTCCGGCATCATTAATTTATGAATTTGCAAAAAGTAAAAAAGGGGCAATATTGGGCTGTATAACGGGAATCGTTAGTATGACGGTATTCGGCACATTATTCAATGCAGTGTATTTGATCCCTAAGTTTGTGGTGCTCTACCGCTTGTCCTCCGTTGATAGTATTATCGGAATGGGAAGTGCCCTAAATCCCGCAATCAACAATTTGACCACTTTTGTTTGTCTGGCGGTGGGTCCGGTAAATTTATTAAAATCTGGTGTGATATCCTTGATTACGTTGGTGATTTATAAGCCCCTTCGTCCCATTATCAAGGAAGGACGTGCAGTTTCACAAAGCAATATAATAAAGAGTTAACATATAATAATGAAGCAGGCTCCTGATGTGCAAATGCTGCGCACAGGAGCTTTTTATGATTATTAAAGTTTTATAAATGTAAGAATAAGTACTGACAAACAAATTGGGTATTTGTACCATGCTAATAGTACAGTGGTACAATAGAAGGGGAAATGTGATGGGTGCATTAGTAGAAATAAAGGATATGTGCAAGATATATAATCCCGGAGAAAATGAAGTACGTGCCTTGGATCATGTCAATGTTTCCATTGACGAAGGAGAATTTGTAGCAATTATCGGGCAATCCGGTTCCGGGAAATCCACCCTCATGAATATGCTGGGTTGTTTGGATGTCCCCACAAGCAGACTATATATGCTCCATGGCCAGGATGTATCGGGACTTTTAGACGACGAACTTTCAGATATCCGAAATCATGAAATCGGTTTTGTGTTTCAGGGATTTAATTTGATTCAAAATCTTACCGCATTAGAAAATGTAGAACTGCCTTTGATATACAGAGGTGTGTCAAGGGGAAAAAGACTACAGCTTGCGGCATCGGCACTTGCCAAGGTAGGGCTGGAAAATCGTATAGACCATAGGCCGGCAGAAATGTCAGGTGGTCAGCAGCAAAGAGTAGCCATAGCAAGAGCCATAGCACAGGCACCCCCCATTATTTTGGCGGATGAACCTACCGGCAATTTGGATTCCGGGTCCACGAAGGAAATTATGGAGATTATGCAGGAGCTGCACAAAGAAGGCAGGACGGTAATCCTCATTACACATAATAATGAAATTGCAGTACAGGCAAATAGAATCATTAAGATTCGGGACGGACGTATCGAGAGTGATACGGCAGTACCCGTTATCGGCAATGTAGAGGAAGAAATCAGTACCAGCGGTACGGTGGCAAGTGAAGAAATCAAGTTTTTCTTTGCACCGGTAAGCGGTAAATTGTCTGAGATCAATGTAGAAGCAGGGGATGTGGTAAAAACCGGAGATATCCTGGTTTCTTATGATATGGATTTTATGGAAGAAACCTTGACACTGGCAGAGCTGCAATATCTGGTAAGCTCAAGCAATTATCAAAATTCCTTATCCATGAGCAGTGATGCCCAGCGTAAATTAAATGAGGCCAATACCAATATACCTATTTTAGAGCAGCAGATTGCGGATACCAAGGATTATATTAAAACACTTTCAAACAAGCTTTCCGATGTGCAAACAGATACATCCAACAGCTTGGCGGCAGAGAATTTAAAATTACAAAAGAAATTAATCGAACTGCAAAAAAATCCCATAGCGAATGCGGACGCCATTGCTGAGGTGCAGATTGCAATGCAAAATAATCAGTATATATCCCAGGTTTCCGGCACATCCGGTACACAGGCTGATTTACAAAAAGAGATTAGAGCCCAAGAAGAGCTGTTGGCAGGCTATCAGAAATACAAGGCAAAAATGGATGCGCAAAAGCAACAGGCAGAGGCGCAGGTATTAAGCAATTATCAAATAACAGGGATAGATGCAACGGAAACGATGAATGCCAATACCTATGAAGGCGTGCAGACAGATTTTGATACGGCAGAGTTTGGCATCAATGCTACCTTTGACGGAGTTGTGACTGATGTAACCGCAATAGAAGGCGCTACGGTTACAGAGGGAATGCAGCTGTTGACACTGGCCAATAGTGAAAAGATAAAAGTATCCTTCTTTGTCACCAGATATGATTTGGCAAAGATAGCGGTGGGTCAGACGGCAGATGTTACCATTAATAATAAGGTATATAAGGGAACCATTGCCAAGATCAACCGTATGGCAACGGTCAATCCCTCCGGCACGGCAATGGTGGGTGCAGAAATCCATATAGAAAATCCCGATGATAATATTTATCTGGGTCTGGATGCTAAATTAGAGATTCACACAAACAAGGCGGAAAATGTATTGTTATTTCCCATAGAAGCACTCAATGCCGATAAAGAAGGGGATTTTGTCTATATCGAAGAAAATGGATATGCGGTTCGCAAACCCATAGTGACCGGTCTTTCTTCAACCGAATATATTGAGGTGAAGGAAGGCTTATCCGAGACAGATCATGTTATTATTTCTTCTTTTACGGGAACCGGAATCGAAGAAGGTATGCAGGTTTATGTGATGCCGGAGACGGAGTAGGAGGATATCATGGCACAGATATGGGAATATATTAAAATTGCCCTGATGAATATTAAGAGCAATAAAGGGCGTTCTGTCTTGACCATGCTGGGCATTATCATTGGTATATCCTCAGTCATCATGATTATTTCCATTGGTGATGGTGTAAAGGGCGGTATCAATGATGAGCTGAATTCCATGGCAGGAGGGCAAATATACATCTACTCCTACGGGGATAATGACGAAGGTGTAACCATAGAATTTGATAATGAGGATTTGGATGTCCTTCTTGAAAAAGTAAATAATGTGAAGGCCGCAACACCCATAGGGAATTTTGGCGGTACGGCAACAGGCAGAAAAGGAACCTTTCAATGCTCTGCCAACTTTGGCAATAACAGCCTGCAGTATACCAGCAGTGAACCCATTGTCAGGGGACGTTATTTTACGGAAAATGATTATTATGCAGGTAATAAGGTTTGTGTGATAAAGGAGAGCAGTGCCAGAACCCTGTTTGGAACCACGAATGTAGTGGGTATGACCTTGGATGTAACGATGTTTGGTATCACACAGGAGTTTACCATTGTGGGAATCAGACAGGATAGTGAATCCAGTATGATTACCATGATCAATGGGGACACCGTGAATATAGAAGCACCTCTATCAGTTATAGGCAATGCCTATGGATTATATGTGGATACTTTTAGCAATTTATTGCTTGTAAGTGATGGGGCGGAGAATTCTACTCAGGTAGCAAGGGATGCAGTCAATCTTTTGGAAAACCGACATAATGTTAGAGGAAAAAATGCAATACAGATACAGAATTTTAATGATTATATGAAGCAGATGAATGAAATTCTAAATTATATTACTATTTTTGTAGTATTTGTTGCGGCAATATCCCTTTTGGTGGGTGGTATCGGTGTTATGAATATCATGCTGGTTTCCGTGACGGAGCGTACCAGAGAAATCGGAATCCGTAAAGCGCTGGAGGCACGTACCGCTTCCATCCTGCTTCAGTTTTTATCGGAATCCGCTATTATCACACTGCTCGGAGGGCTTATAGGCATCGCAATAGGCGTTACGGGAGCATATGGAGTTTGTTATCTCATAGGCTTCACCGCAAAGATTGAATTTTCTACTATTTTGGGAGCTACCATATTTTCCTCGGCCGTGGGTATTTTCTTTGGCATATATCCGGCAAGGAAGGCAGCTAAGTTAAGTCCCATCGAAGCGCTGCGCCACGAATAAATGACTTGCTTTTTCCCGGTAATATCAATATAATAAAGAAGGATATCAGCATTGCCCTAAAGGCCATGATTGAACATAAAGCACCTACCGGTTAGGTGCTTTTTAAAACTTTATTAGCTGGGAGGTACAAATGATAGAATTTGACGTGCAAATTAAAACATCGGATTTGTATGATTATATGATGCGGCACACCTATAATAGTTTTTCGGGGATTTTGGGAAGCCTGATTGGTGCTCTGTTGATCGTGGCCGGAATCTATAAGAGTAATTGGATGATGATAGGAGCAGGTGTGGTACTTATATGTTATCTGCCATGGACACTCTCTGTGAAAAGTAAACAGCAGATGCTTGCAAATCCGGTATTTTCAAAGCCTTTGCATTATAAACTGGATGACGAGGGGATTCATGTAGCACAAAATGAAATAGAAGAAATGCAAGCTTGGGATAATGTGGTAAAAGCGGTTTCTACGGGTAAAAACATAATTGTATATACATCCAAAATGAATGCCTGCATTTTTCCCAAAAGAGATTTGGGAGATAATACGGCGCAGGTGATACAGGTGCTTTCCACACATCTACCCGCTAATAAAGTAAAGATAAAACAATAAGCGGAAGATGGAGTTAATTTATGGACAATGAAAAACAGATAAAAATAATATATGAAACCCATGATGAATATGAAACAAAGAAGCTAGGCAAAGCCATGGGTGAAAAAGCTGTGCAGGGAGGAATTTATACTTTAATCGGAGATTTAGGTGTGGGTAAAACTGTATTCACACAGGGATTTGCGGCAGGACTTGGGATTACAGAACCTGTAAGCAGCCCCACCTTTACCATCGTGCAGATATATGAGGAAGGTCGGATGCCGTTTTACCATTTTGATGTTTACCGCATCGGAGACGCGGATGAAATGGAAGAAATCGGTTATGAAGATTATTTTTTCGGTGAGGGTGTATGCTTGATAGAGTGGGCTGATTTAATAGAAGAAATCCTTCCCGCCCATTATACCCGGATAGAGATTCAAAAGGATTTGGAAAAGGGGTTTGATTACCGTAAAATAATCATAGAGAAAAAAGAATTAGGTAATTGCGAAACTCATTTTTAGTGGCTCTACTTATCATATTACTTTGGAATGGTTAGAAAAACCGGCTGACAAAGTATTATGGAGAGTAGAGCCCCCTTGGAAAATCGCAAACACCTAAGAAATATGAATAAGCAAAAGGAGAATGGGCATATGAAGATACTGGCATTGGACAGCTCAGGACTGGTTGCATCGGTGGCGGTTGCAGAAGACGGGATCGTAACGGCAGAATATACTGTAAATCATAAAAAAACACATTCGCAAACACTTCTTCCCATGCTGGAGACCATTAAAAATATGGTGGAGCTGGACCTTTCCACTATTGATGCCATAGCGATAGCATCCGGACCCGGTTCCTTTACCGGATTACGAATCGGCTCCGCAACCGCAAAGGGATTGGGACTGGCCCTTTCCGTACCCTTAATTGAAGTTCCTACATTGGCAGGCTTGGCTTACAATCTCTGGGGCAGTGACAAACTGATTTGTCCCATCATGGATGCCAGGAGAAATCAAGTATATACAGGAATTTATGCCTTCACTCAAACATGGGATAAAAAGGGTGGCATTTGGTGTATGGAAACTATACAGGAGCAATGTGCCGTGGATATTATGGAGATTTTAGAAGAGCTGAACAACCTAAATAGAGAAGTGATTTTTTTAGGAGACGGTGTTCCCGTATTTGAGGAGCGGATTACAATGCATCTGCAGGTTCCGTTCAGCTTTGCACCGGCGCACTGTAACAGGCAGCGCGGCGCATCGGTTGCAGCTTTGGCAAGTATATATTATAAAGAAGGAAAAACAGTGAGTGCAGATGCACATCAGCCTGATTATCTGCGGAAAAGCCAGGCAGAACGGGAGCGGATGGAGCAGGAAGAGAATGAAGGAAAGTAAAAGAGATGCAGCGGGTAAAAGTATTATCCTCCGTCCTATGGTGCAAGGGGATTGCCCTGCCATAAGCAGGTTGGCACAAACCGCTTTTACCATGCCATGGTCCGAGGAAGCCTTTAGAGAGGTGATTTTAAGGAAAGATTCTCTCTATGTAACAGCCATAGCAGAAAATGAGCCCATCGGCTGCTGCGGTGTTACCAATGCCTGCGGCGACGGAGATATCAATAATGTGGCAGTAGATCCTAAATGGCGTTCTTTGGGAATAGGGAAGTGGATGCTTGGTACGCTGATGGATTGGGGTAGGGAGCTGGGTATCGTCAATTACACCCTGGAGGTAAGAGTTACCAATACCGCTGCCATCGGCCTCTATGAGAGTCTGGGGTTTAAAACAGCGGGCATCAGACCAAGGTTTTATGAACGGCCCTGTGAGGATGCGGTGATTATGTGGAAAAGACAGGAAGAGAACGGAAAAATTACCATGCCGGAATAGTGAAAAAGCTTGTATAATGGATATGAACAGTTCTTTTAGAGCATACAGGAGGATGGCATGAGAAAATACAAAGATGAAAATAAAATGCAATTAGAGGAAGTGATCTGTAATAAATGCGGCAGATTGCTAAAAGTGGAAAACGGTATCATAAAAGAGGGGTGCTTTGGTGCGGATACTGTCTTTGGCTATTTCAGTGAAAAGGATGGTACCAGACAATTATTCGATTTATGCGAAAATTGTTATGATGCTATGGTACAAGAGTTTTCCGTACCGATTTGCGAGATTGAGGAAAAGGAACTATGTTAGATGTTTGTTTACTGGGGACGGGCGGCATGATGCCGTTGCCATATCGATGGCTTACATCCCTGATTATGCGTTTTAACGGAAAGAGTATTTTAATTGATTGCGGCGAGGGCACCCAGATTGCTTTAAAAGAAAAGGGCTGGAGTCCCAAACCCATTGATATTATCTGTTTTACCCATTACCATGCAGACCATATCAGCGGACTTCCGGGGATGCTGCTTACAATGGGAAATGCAGAGAGAACTTCACCGCTTTTGTTAATCGGGCCCAAAGGGCTCAATAGAGTGGTTTCTGCATTGCGAGTGATAGCACCGGAACTGCCCTTTGAGGTAAACTGTTTGGAACTGACGGAAAGCATGCAGCAAATTTCTTTTGAAGGATTTAGGCTGGAGGCTTTTAAGGTGAACCATAATGTGGTATGCTATGGATATAGTATGATTGTGGAAAGAATAGGTAAATTCCAAATAGAAAAGGCATTGGAGCTTTCTATTGATAAGAAATACTGGAACCGGCTGCAAAAGGGTGAAGTGATACAGCTTGGTGATAAGATATATACACCGGATATGGTACTGGGAGAAAAAAGGAAGGGACTTAAGGTGACCTATACCACGGACACCAGACCCGTTGAAAGTATTGTTGAAAATGCCGCGGATGCCGACTTGTTTATCTGTGAGGGCATGTACGGAGAGCCGGATAAAGTAATAAAGGCAAGAGAATATAAGCATATGACAATTTATGAAGCGGCACATTTGGCCAATAAGGCAAAGGTTAAGGAAATGTGGCTGACACATTACAGCCCCTCCCTGACGAGACCGGAAGAGTATATGTCTGAGGTAAAGAAAATATTTCCTGCTTCCGTAGCGGCAAAGGACGGTCGCAGTATTGAACTAAGCTTTGAAGAGAAATAAAGAATTGATAGAACCGGGAAGGAGGGTGTCGAATGGCGTTATCGGATGTAAGACGAATCATCAAGAAGGGTACAAAATCCGGCGGCAAATACTCCGCTTTAAAAGGCGGTATTTTGCTGCTCTTTTTTGCGGTGTTAATTGTTGGTTATTATTTTTACTTAAATAACCGGCAAAATCAAATATCTCCTCCGGATGTGAAGATGACGGTAGCCCAGGAATTGATTTCCAGAAATTTAACTACCAACTATCCGGCTACCCCCAAAGAGGTAATGCGTTTTTACAGTGATATTACAAAATGCTTTTATAATGAAGAGTATAGTGATGAGGAACTGGAGCAGCTTGCTTCTCAGACCAGAATGCTCTATGATGATGATCTTGCGGCCATTAACGACTGGGCCAGATATTTGGTACAGTTAAAAGAAGAAATTACTTATTATAAAGAAAATTCCATACGTGTGAGCGGATATAATATATCAGCCGCCACGGATGTGGATTATTTTACCGAGGACGGTTATGATTTTGCCCGCCTGCATTGTACCTATACACTCAAGTCCAGATCAAAGAAGCAGCCTATCGAGGAAGTGTTTTTGCTTCGAAAGGACGAGGCGGGGCATTGGCGGATTTATGGCTGGGATTTGGCAGAGAATGTAACTATTGAGGAATGATTTTAATGGAAAAGGATATTTTAATACTGGCAATAGAAAGCTCCTGTGACGAAACAGCGGCAGCGGTTGTAAAAAACGGAAGGGAAGTTTGCTCCAATATCATTTCTTCCCAGATAGCACTGCATACGATTTACGGAGGTGTGGTACCTGAGATCGCATCCAGAAAGCATATAGAAAAAATCAATCCGGTGATAGAGGAAGCTTTAAAAAAGGCCGGTTATGGACTGAACGAAATGGATGCCATTGCCGTTACCTATGGCCCCGGTCTGGTAGGTCCTCTTTTAGTGGGAGTATCCGTGGCTAAGGCAATCAGCTTTGCAACAGGTATTCCACTGATTGGAATCCACCATATAGAAGGGCATATCAGTGCCAATTACATAGAGAACAAGGAGCTTGAACCGCCTTTTATTTGCTTGGTGGTATCCGGGGGTCATTCGCATCTGGTGGTGGTAAAGGACTACGGTGAATATGAAATCATCGGTAGGACCAGAGATGATGCGGCAGGGGAAGCCTTTGACAAGGTAGCCCGTGCAATCGGATTAGGATATCCGGGCGGGCCTAAGATTGACAAGGTTGCCAAAGAAGGAAATCCCGATGCCATTCATTTTCCCAGAGCTAAGATAAGTGAAAATGAATATGATTTTAGCTTCAGCGGACTTAAGTCAGCGGTTTTAAATTATTTAAACGGCTGCAGAATGAAGGGAGAGCAGATCTGTATTCCGGATGTTGCGGCATCCTTTCAACAGGCTGTGGTTGAAGTATTGGCGGAGCATTCCATGCATGCATGTAAGGAATATGGTTACAAAGACTTTGCGATTGCGGGAGGTGTTGCCTCAAATACCGCATTACGAGATTGCTTAAGCGGACTCTGCAAAAAGGAGGGAATTAGGTTTTATTACCCCTCCCCCATTTTTTGTACGGACAATGCTGCTATGATTGGGACGGCAGCTTACTATGAGTATAAAAAGGGCGTCAGGAGCGGCTTGGATCTGAATGCCGTACCGAATCTGAAGCTGGGTGAGCGTATATAGTATAAGCGGGAGAAGAATATCATGAAGAAAAGATGTACAGCCATACTTTTGGCGGCAGGTGCAGGCAGGCGAATGGAAAGCAGTATCGCCAAGCAATATATGTTATTGGGAGATAAGCCTGTTATCTGGTATGGATTGCAGGCTTTTGAAAAATCCGCTCTGATTGATACTATTATACTGGTAGTGGGGAAGGGAGAAATTCCCTATGCCCGGGAAGAGATTGTGAATAAATACGGATTTTCCAAGGTGGATACGATTATTGAGGGGGGCGAAGAACGATATTTATCCGTGAAAAAGGCGCTTACTGAAATCGAAATCAATAAGCTGCCGATTCCGGATCATGATTATGTTTTTATTCACGATGGTGCCAGACCCTTTATAACGGATCAAATACTCAAAGATACTTATGAAGCCGCTGTTAAACATGGCGCTTCTTGCGCCGCAATGCCGGTTAAGGATACCATAAAGGTGGCAGACAGGAATGGATTTGTCATAGATACACCCGAAAGGAGCAGTCTTTTTTCTGTGCAGACACCACAGGTATTTTCCGCACCTCTGATTATGAGGGCATATAGATTATTATCGGAGTACTTGGAAGGGCCGGTGGATATTTCTATTACGGATGATGCCATGGTAGTGGAGCATATGATAAAGCATCCCGTAAAATTAGTGCCTGCATCCTATGAAAACATAAAAATAACCACCCCCGATGATTTGGAGGTGGCGGAGAGCTTATTAAATAGAAGAAACCTGCAATCGCGGAGTTGATTTAGGAAAGCTTACCATATAAATGACCGTTAAATTCCATAAACATGGTTTCTTCAATTTTTTTCATGTAAGCGGTTACATCATCTTCGCCAAAGACCAGCTCTATTTGAATAGAGCCTATACTGGTATCAATAAGATGACTTTTTATATAGAATATATTTTCTGAAAGCCACATAGCGCTGGAGGCAGATTTCATATTGTAAACCGGAAAAGCTCCCGTCAGGCAGTTTTCTAGTCCAAAATTAACTTCATAAGATTTTCCTTGTAATGTAAAGGTTAACTTACCTTCCTTATCACCTAGTATTAAAGATAGGGAAGTAAAACCCCGGCTATTGTCATGCAGATAGTAGCTTTTTTTATTGATTTTATCTGCAACGGAGAATGGATCTAAGAAGCTGGTATGAGTAAGTCTATTATTAGCATCGGTGCTCCATTTCTTTACCGGTGTCAGACTTAGGGCATGCAAACGCTCCTGCAAGGATGTGGTAAGAACGGTCTCCTGCTTCATATCATTTGGTTTTGTATCCAGCTTGGCTAAAATCTCTTCATAAAAACTATTATATATCATATCATTACCGCCACCGACTCCTTGCGTATCGGCGGTGGTGACCAAAATCATATCTTTGTCCGGAAGGCATACAGCCAGCTGTCCGCCCATTCCGTAACATACAAAACCGTTATGGCGGGTGCGCCAGAGCTGGTATCCATAGCCCTGTGCTTCGCTTAATACGCTGCCGGTGATTGCATTGGGAGTTAAGCAGGAGGTCATTTGCCTGATATAGCTTTCTGGAATAAGCTGCTCGCCGTCCCAGCTACCGTTTTGCATAAGTAGTTTGCCAAGTAAAAGCAAATCACGGGGTTTGGCCATGAGTCCGCTGCCTCCCTGAGAATCTCCAAAATCATTTTTTAACAGATAGGAATCCTCTGACCAGCCCATTTTTCCAAGCATTTTATCTTTCAAATAGTTTAACATGGGCTTCCCTGTAAGGCGCTCCACAAGTACGCATAATACATGGGAAGCAGAGGTATCATAATGAAAAACAGTGCCCGGCTTATGTGTGGGTTCTGTAGTAAAAAAGCTTTCCACCCATTCTTTTTGCAAATCACGCTTATAAGTGGTGGAGGCGTGACAGGTACGCATCATCAAAAGATTGCGGATTGTCATTTTTGTGATCCAGGGATGCACATCATCGGGTATCTTGTCGGGAAAGTAGCCGGCAATGGTATCATCAAGTCCCAATCGTCCCTCTTCTTCCAAAAGACCGATTGCAAGTGCATTCATTGTTTTAGAAACAGAAAACAAACGATGCAGGGTGGAAGCCTGATACGGTGCGTAATAACCTTCCGCAACCAATTTGTTATGCCTCATGATGAGGATACTATGCATATTAATCTGATAATTTTCCAATCTGTCTAAAAAAGAATGTATTGCAGCGGCCGGGATACCGGCGGCAATGGGAGGGGCAATTTCAATGTTTTTCATGATAATTCCTTTCATTCTTTTAATGGTCTTATTTAGTTTCTTAATGAGATCTAATATTTTCCCGCATGGTTTTCCCGCATGGCACTGGGAGTGATACCGTATACCTTTTTAAAGGCACGTCTAAAGGTAGTCGGATTATTATAACCCACTTCAAGATAGAGAACACCTAAATTAACATCGGATTCCCGAATCAGCCTTGCAGCCTCATTCAAACGTATATTTTCCAGATAGACGGAGAAATTTGTCCCTGTTTTTTCTTTAAACATATGAGAAAAATAACTCTCCGATATTTGAAATTCATCCGAAATTTTATTTAAACAAAGGGATTGATCTTTATAATTGGCCATAATATAGGTCTCAATGGTAGTAACGAGATTAGTATCCTTTGTACCCCGCTGAAACAGTTCACAAATCCTTATGGCTAAATCTTCACAAAGGGAAAAGGACAAATGCTCCTGAAAAAGTTCATCCAATGCATTTATAATTTCTTTATCGGTGCTGGCAGGAAGAGCAAATCTTGCTTTCAATAAGGTAGTGCGGATATCCTGCATTAAAAAGGAAAGGAGATTAATCGGTAATGATCGCTCTTCGATGTTTTCCTGATGTATCAGGCCGAATAATTCAAGCACCTGTGCTTTATTACCCGCGGTAATAAAGTGTATTAATTTGGTGGAAAGCTCCGGTGGGTAATAGAAAGCATTGGAATCCTTTTTAACTATCTCATATGGAATAAATATATAATTCTTGGTGGTGTAGCTTGCCGCTTCCGTTGCCTGTTGGTAGGACTCCCATACATTCATCAAGCTATCCGTAGTACGTCCGATTCCTGCAAACAACCAGATACCGTAGGTATCAATCAAATGTGCATGGAGCTTTATCAAGATTTCCTGTGCCTTCATAATAAGCAAATCGGAATCCCCAGACTCGCAAGACAGCAGTAATGCATAGGTGCGATCTGCAGGAGAATAGCAGTAATAGGGATTACCAAAAAAATCACCCAGGGATTTTTGCATAACGCCTTCAAACTCTTCCGAATTCAAATAGGAAGTCGACATACTTGTTTCACCGGCATTTTCGGAATTGTTATAAGCTACCATATATATTACATTATAGCCTAATGGCGCTTTACCTAAATCCAGATATTGCTTAATATAATTCATTTCATCCTCTGTAGATATACTTCCATTCATAATTTGTTGAATATAGGACATAGTAATAAGAGGTTTTTGCTTATCCACAACCTCCTGAAGCTGGCTTTTTTCTTTTGAAACAATCTGTAACTCGGCACCCAGCTCGATTATGGGGGTAATGTTTTTACGGGATATAAAAAACACCAAATAAGCACCGCCGGCCAAAGCAGCAAAAATCAAAGCCAGATATACAAAACGATAACCTCCGATGCCCACATAAGCGGCATTTTTGGGATGAATCAAATAATACTTCCAAGCGTTTTGTAAAGAAGTGGAACGGGTTATGAGCATCTTCCCATAGGAGGCAGAATTGTTGGTAAATTGAAGTGATGTAAGGACTTCGGGTTCTAAATATAAATCATTATCTTCATCGTTAAGTGAGAACATAATTTCATTTTTTTCATTTAACACCACTAAAAGACCGTCCTCATCAAAATAAATGTCATTGAATAATTCGGCAATTTGTCGTTCATCCATAATAAATGTAATAGAAGAATCTGTTTTTCTATAGGTAAGAGTGTCTAAATCTATAATATATAGGTAATAATGATTATTGGGAATGGAATAGTAGCGATCCATGATAAGCATTTGTTCGCAAGCATCGGAGTCGGTCAAAAGATCTATCCATGTTTCATATTCCTCGCTCTTCCATTGCTTGATACCGGAATAGAACATTTTACGGGCAGAAAATACATTGGGTGAAATAATTTGTTCTGTATTTTCAAAATAAATATAAAAATCCTTTAATGGAAGTAAGGTATCGGGATAAATATTATCGGCCAGATAATCCCGCAGGGCAAGACCGCTGGTACGAAAGGCAAGCTTGGTGCTATTTTTACTGGAACTGAGTGTCCAAAAATCAGAATTTTGAAGAAGCTGGCGGGAAAAAACATCCATGATCTTAAAATCCTTGTCCATAAGGGTAATACTGTTTTCCAGAAGGGCATTGCTTTGCATTTCAAAGCGATTTTTGAAATTTTTTATGGTAGATTGGTACAAAAAGATACTTAAAATGACAATAACCAGTAAGAATATACTGTAAGAGGTTACCATTTTAAGCATTAGATGACTATTATCAACTGTTGAATATGAATTGTTTTGTCTTCTTTTATTATTCAAAATCACTAATGATATCTCCTATATGCCCGTCTATTGTTTCAATCCGCCCAATGATTTATATTGATTGTATCATTTTTTTACAAAAAAAACAATGTGTAAGTACTTACAAAAAGGCAGTAAGAATGAGGGTTTGCGAAAAACGACCACAAATATCGTTCGTGGCCTAAATTATTGTCTCTTGTTTTAAAAATAAGCGAGTGATATGTTGAATTCATGCAAGAGAGCCTTGCAACAACTCATAAACAAAAATTTTAGGAGGAAAGTTATGAAGAAGAAATTAATATCCCTTCTCCTTGCCGCAGTTATGGTAGTATCTTTAGCTGCATGCGGTAAGAAAGAGACAAATGATGCCGGAAATAATGCTTCAACTCCCGGTTCAAGTGTAGCAGATGCAGGCGATGCATCTACACCTGCAGATGCAGGAGAGTATCAGCTTGACAAAATTACTATGGTAGTAAACGGTACACTCACAGCTAACCTGGAAAATCGTCAGGACGCATTTGAAGAGCAGTGGGAAGCAGCAGTAGGTATTGACCTTGAAATCCAGCAGTTAGACCATTCCGGATATGTAGACGCTGTAGGTCGTTTGTTCACAGGCGGTGATCTCCCGGACGTTATTCTGATGAGTGCAGATATGTATGCACAGTACGCTGCTACAGGTCTTCTTTGGGACATGACAGAAGCATATGAAAATGCTGAGTTCCAGAACAGACTTGAACTAAAGAGCGTGAATGAAGCAATGAAGATTAACGGCAAACTTTACGGCTTTGCACCCGCAAACGGTAATGGTTGTGTTACATTCGTAAAACAGGCTTGGTTAGATGCTTGCGGCTTAAAGGCAGAAGATATCACAGATTGGGATTCCTACTATGATATGTTAACTAAATTTACAACAATGGACCCCGATGGTAACGGCAAAGCTGATACCTACGGTGTTGCTGCAGCAGGCTTTATCGGATTTGAGGCTCCTTATATCAATTACTTACCTGAATTCTGGCAGGATGCTTACCCTGCATTTGTACAGGATGATGCAGGTGTTTGGTATGACGGCTTTAACACCGATGCTACCAGAAACGCACTTGTAAGATTAGCAACAGCATATGCAGACGGTGTGATTGATCCCCAGACATTGACAATGGGTACCAAGGACGCACGTGAAAAATATTGGTCAGCCGATCAGGCTGGATCATTCGGAGCTTTCTCATACTGGGCAGGTAAATGGAACCAGAATATCGTAGACAATCTTGAAAAGAATGGTGTTGATACTGAAATCGTTTCTCTGAAACCTATCGCAGAGATCGGCGCTTACTTAAACCGTGAAGCTCCTGTATGGTGTATCGTGGATGACGGTGATGGTGACAATGCTCGTGAGCAGGCTATCTTTGATAAATTTATTGATACTATGTTGGATGGTGATACCGTACAGATGCTCTGGGTATATGGCGCTGAAGGTGTTCACTGGTCAACCGCAGCAGAAACTGTAACAATTAAAGGTAAAGACGGCAAAGAAGATACCGTTAAAGATTATGCTGAAGGTGAATTCCATGTACTTCCTACACCCAGCGATGAGACTACAGCATGGAAGAGTAATGCAATCGATCCTACCTTACTTGTTTCTCCTTTAACAAATGGTTGCTCTGCAATAACAGATATTTCATCTGTAAACAATACTTTCTTCTCTGAGAACTCTGTTCTGGCACCCAAGTCTGCTTCTTCTCCTACACTGACAGAAGAAGGCGGTACACTCAATGACCTTAAAACTTTGGTTATCACAGAAGTTGTTACCAAAGGAAATGATGTTGATGAATGGATGACCTATTACCAAGAGCAGTCTGCACCTATCGTAGAGGCAGTTCTTGCAGAATTAAACGGCAACTAATTTAAGTGTTTCGTCGTTAAGTTCATAAAATACTGTCCTACCGCTTAGACGGTAGGACAGTTATTTATCAGTATGGATATTATATTTGTTACGATATGAGAGGAAGAAACAGGAAAGGAAGATTCATATGAGCAAGAAGAAGGCCGTTGACGGTACAGCTAAAATGAATAAAAAGCCCTTGGGAATTCGAATTTGGAACCACAGAGGCTTTTATATCATGTTTTTACCGGTTTTTATTTTTGTGATTATTACACAGTATTGGCCGATGCTTGGGGTGCGTTATGCATTTTTTGATTATACACCCGCTATGGCTGCTAGAAATATAGCACCGGTTTTTGTTGGATTTAAGCATTTTACTAAATTATTTGCAGCTCCGCCATTTTGGAATTCATTTATTAACACCTTGGAATTGAGTATTTTAAAATTACTAATAACAACAGTAGCATCCGTTGTAATATCTATTTTATTAAATGAAATGGGAAATTTATTTGCAAAAAGGTTTTTGCAGACTGTAATATATTTGCCTCACTTTATGTCATGGGTAGTAACGGCATCCATTTTCAGCTTGTTTTTATCCCCTTCTGTTACCGGTATGGTAAATGGTTTGCTAAGAGACTGGGGTATCTTAGCCGAGGGAGCAAAAAATATATACTTTTTGGGTGACAGTAAGTGGTGGACGCCGATTTACTATATTATAAATATATGGAAAGAAACGGGTTGGGGAACAATCATCTTCCTTGCAACATTGGCCGGCATCAATCCGGAGCTATATGAAGCGGCAGATATTGACGGCGCCACACGTTATCAGAAAATGCGTTTTATTACATTACCATCCTTATCAAATACAATCATAACCGTATTGATTTTAAATCTAGCAAAAGTAATGAACCTGTTTGAATCTGTATTCGTTCTTTATAATGATGCAGTTAGAGACGTAGCCGATGTAGTATCTACTTATATTTATCGTCAAACATTTGGTGTTGCACTGCCCAATTACGGATATTCTACAGCAGTTGGTCTGTTCAAAGCTCTCGTTGGCTGTGTATTAGTACTTGTATGTAATAGGATCAGTAAAAAAGTACGTGGTCGCGGAATTGTATAGGAGGAATAGAAAATGACTGTGAGTGCAACAAAAGCAATAAACAGAAAACGTAAAAAAATAACATTATTCCCTATTGTAAACTATTTGATTTTTTTAATAATCGGACTTGCGATCATGCTGCCGATCTGGAAGGTTATCGTAGACTCTCTGGACGCGGTTGGTATATATCAGTTTAGGCTATGGCCCAATAAATTTACCTTGGATGGTTATAAGGTTATTTTAGAGACAAAGGCTTTTTACAGACCTTTTATAAACTCGGTTTTTTCTACTATAGTAGGTACTTTACTGGGTTTGGTATTGGCTACCTTGGGCGGTTATGTATTGATTCAGACTGAAATGCCCGGACGTAATTTCTTTGCATATTTTTTACTTTTTACTTTGATATTCAGCGGCGGTATGATACCCGAGTATCTGGTAATGAAGCAATTAGGTTTGGTTAATAACCTGTGGGTAGTAATAATAAAGCATGGTATTAATATTTATAACCTGGTGCTTATGAGAAACTTCTTTGAAGGGATACCCCAAGGCCTGTTTGAAGCGGCCCGTATGGACGGATGCTCTCCAATGAAAATCTTCTTCAGGATTGTGCTTCCCCTTTCCAAGGCGGCACTGGCATCCATCGGACTTATGTTTGCAGTAACTGTGTGGAATGATTATACCAACGTAAAAATTTATATTACGGATCCAAACCAGACAAACTTCCAGTATAAGCTGCGAAATCTGATTATGGATGGTGATACTCCTAACACATCCTATGTGGTATCACAAAACACATTGTTTAGTGCCTCTGTTGTGGCGGCAATCCTTCCTTTCATGGTATTATATCCTTTCTTACAGAAGTACTTTGTAAAGGGTGTAAATATCGGAGCAGTAAAAGAATAAAGATACCGACGTTGCAATGCATATAATATAGAAGTAACAGTTGCAGGGGAAACTTCGGTTTCCCCTATTTTTATCTAAAACCTTAGTTATATGGCTTAAGATAAATGGAGAAAAAATATGGCAAATATTTTCTGGGCAGGAGATTCTACCGTACAAACCAATTATATTATGACCTATCCACAGACCGGTCTCGGACAGGTGTTTTCTTTGTATGTCAAGGAAAACGTAAAAATATACAATCATGCAAAAAACGGCAGAAGCACCAAAAGCTTTCTGGATGAGGGTCGATTGGAACTCATTTCTGAATTTATTACTAAGGATGACTTTTTGTTTATACAATTTGCACATAATGATGAAAAAAAAGAGGACCCGTCCAGATATACGGAGCCTTTTAGTACATATATGGATAATTTGATAATTTTTATAGACATGGCTAGAAGCCGTGGTGCACTACCCGTACTGATTACACCTTTAGAAAGGTGGTGCTTTGTAGATGATAAATATTTGGGGATCGGTGAGCACTCCGACTATGTAGCGGCAATGAAGCAGATTGCGGAGCAGCAAAAGGTTCCATTGATTGATGCCTATAGCTATAGTCGTGCGGAATTAAAAAAGGCGGGGCCCCAAATAAGTAAAAAATGGTTTATGAATTTAGAACCGGGTGAGTATGCCTCCTACCCTCAGGGAAAGATGGATAATACCCATTTAAGATATGAAGGAGCAGTAATGTTTGCGGGATTAATCGCAAAAGGCCTGTGGGAGCTTGGCGGTGTATATAAAGAGCTGCTGATCGAAATATAAAAAGACGAGGTATAGAATGAGTTCTCCTTTAGTAAATGCGATTTTGACAGAAGACATTTTGGAAGTAACCCGATTATTGGTGGAAAATCCAATTATAATAGAAGAGAAGGATAGTTCAGGTCTGCCTATGAGCTTTTTGGCGGCAAAAACAGGTAATCTATCCCTCGTTAAATATATCGTAGAATATTCCCGTGCCAGTATGAATGAAACGGATAGCAGGCACAGAAATATATTACATTATGCAACCTTGTCGGGAAACATAGAATTAATTAAATATTTGGTTGAGCGGGTAGGCATGTCACCGGTATCGGGCGACAGTGAACTGATTACCCCTTATGATCTGGCACATGAAAAGGGTTTCAATGAAATAGAGGCATATTTTGCTCAAATAACCGGTTTTACCTATACGCAGGCTTATCGTAATCCGATACGTACAGGCTTTTATCCCGACCCTTCTATTATAAGAGTGGAAGAGGACTATTACATGGTAAACTCTTCTTTTATTTTCTTTCCCTGTATCCCCATCTCCCATTCCAGAAATTTAATTGACTGGGAGATTATCGGTTATGCCATTACCAAACCCGAGTGGGCTTGTTTGGATGATTTGGAAGGCGGCAGAGGTTATTGGGCTCCGGATATTTCTTATTATAATGGAAAATACTATATTTGTGCCACATATAGATTGAACGATACGGGAACCGTTTACAGAAAACAAATAGTGGTATCCTCAGACAAACCCGAGGGCCCGTACAGCAAGCCGGTTTTTCTGGAGGAGGACGGTATAGACCCGTCTATTTTTACGGATGATGACGGCAAAAGGTATATGCTGCTAAACCGTGGTGCCAGGATTTTTGAAATAAGTGAGGATACCACAAGACAGATCGGTCCGGCTTCTCTATTATTTTACGGAGACCAGAAGAGGGCTCCCGAAGGTCCCCATATGCTTAAAAAAGACGGATATTATTACTTGTTTGAAGCGGAAGGCGGTACCGGTGTGGGACATAGAATTACCGTATCACGTTCAAAAGAACTGTTTGGTATCTACGAGCCCTGTCCTTACAATCCCATTATGCGCCAGCATGATGAAACGGCAGCAATACAAAGATGCGGACATGGTAAGCCGGTACAGACCCGGGCCGGAGACTGGTATATGGTATATCTATGCGGGCGTATGTTAAATGGCGCATATAGCATTCTGGGACGTGAAACTGCATTGGATCCCATTACCTGGACGGGGGACGGATGGCCTATTGTGAATCATTTAAAAGGGCCCAGTGTCATGCAAAAAAGACCAATACTGTCAGAGCAAGGATATAAAATAAATCAAAGCAATTCCCGCAATTTGTTCGGAGAAGGAGACAGCCTATCTTTAGACTGGATAACACCAAGACCGCCTACGGATAATGGTATCTGTATGGTAAACGGAATACTTTCCTTAAGGGGAAGTGCATTGCCTTTAAGTGATGTAGGTGCAAGAAATATTTTACTGCGCAGGCAGGAGCATTTTAGTTTTACCGCTACCACCTCTATGTTGGGTGGACAGATGAAAGAGGGGCAGGAAGCCGGCCTAATCTGCTATTATGATGAAAACACATGGGTATCCTGTGGACTGATACAGGAGAGTGACGGATTGTTTATACAGGTACATGAGCATATAGGAGATACGGATTTTTATCAAAATAAGATTCAAATAAACACAAATCCGCAAATGATAGAATTTATGGTAGAGACAAGGAAGCTGGAAAGAACCTTTTATTATAATACGGATAGAGAAGGTTTTACAGAGGCTGCAAAACTGTCAGATGTTTATTATTTATGTGATGAAGGATTAAAGAGAGGAAAGCGGTTTACCGGAGCCATGCTGGGGGTATATGCTTATGCCGGAAACGAAGATTTGGTAGCAAACTTCTTTAATTTTTCATATATTCCTGATATTTATCAAATCAGCTAAAAAAAACCAAAAAGATGTTGACACGTTCCCCCTTTTTTGTTAATATAAGTCTTGCGCTGAGCAAACATACGGCGTTTGGAGAGGTATCGAAGTGGTCATAACGAGGCGGTCTTGAAAACCGTTTGTCCGCAAGGGCGCGTGGGTTCGAATCCCACCCTCTCCGCTGGAGATACTCTCTCCACCGGCAATTTTATATTAAGAGTTTGAAATCAACCTCAATTGGAGAAGTACCCAAGAGGTCGAAGGGACACCCCTGGAAAGGGTGCAGGTCGTTAATAGCGGCGCGAGGGTTCGAATCCCTCCTTCTCCGTTTGGCATCTTCTACAATATCCATAGAAATTGCCATTTATAGAACCTTGACAAATGAACAGCAATGCAACCCTGAAAATTCTCAAAGAGAAAATT
>CAZJAS010000035.1:0-21481 GCA_964544135.1 uncultured Clostridium sp.
TTGCTGCCGGATGCTTTGTATGTGTCGTCCACATAAATAGTGCCTACTCCGCTATATCCAATATTTGCATTATATTCCAAATGAGTGGTACATATATTTGATTCACTGTCTCCGCTGATATCAGTACTGCCGGAAACAAAAATTCCGTAACCGTAAGCATCGCCTATAACCGATGCAACCGATACATTTTCATTTGCTTGCACCACCTTATAATAACCCAGTGTGCCCGTTGCAACCAATGCTGCTGTCAGTAAGCTGACAACTGCTCTTTTAAACTGTTTCTTTACCTTGCTAAACCTCATCCCTAATCTCCTCTTTCTACGAAACTGGTCGGTGACAAATTCTATACTTTTCCCTCTTTGACTATTAGGACCGTTTCTTTGGGTGAAAAGGTTCAGATTTTATAAAAATTTTATAAAAATTTCTTAATAAGGTTCCGCCGCCGTCAATACTCCATGAATCAAGATTCTGCTGCTTCCCCCTACAGCTCCGTAACAGGTTGACAAGGACACAATATTTTTTCTTTCCGATAAATCCGCGTTCGACTCAAAGACCGAATTTTCCAAAGCCCATTTCACATAGGCATCATAACTTTCATCCGAGGTAAATGTCATGTAGCGGTCAGAGCTTGCTTTTGTTTGATAGCATGAAAAAATCCGATAGATATAAACCGTATCTGATGTATAGATATAAAACCAAGGATCATCTTCATATAGAGAAGGTTCCTTTTCTAAATATTTAAAAGAACCAAACATGCTGGAATCACGCATATTATGTCCGAATACAAAGGTATTTCTGTCCGACCAGTCCGCCGCCGCTGCATAATCCATAAAAATGCTGCCTGCATTCAGCTTGGCCCCTTCAAAGGAGCGCTTCAGGTAATAATCATTGTCTTCTCCCTGTACCATGGGATAGCTGATTTCCAATGCGGGAAAATACAGCCAACCTACAAAATCACTGTTTATTTCCAGTAATTCTTCCGTATCAATATCTAAATGGGGATATGGCCTTTCTTCTTCCTTTTCTGCTGCCTCTGTTAACTCGGTTTTAATGATTCCGCCTGCCTTTATTGCAAGCTCTTCATATTCTGCCTCCGCCCTCTTTTCTGATATTCTTGCGGTAATCATCTGATAGCCTGTAAACAATACGATTGCCAAAAGCAGCACTGAAATCAGAGTATGGGGCGCTTTCTTTTCGTTTTTATTTTTTTCTGATTGATTCAAATCCATCACTCCATCCTTTAAGCTAATTCTAGGAAATTGCTAAATTATATTCAGTATCTCTACTCTCCATATTACTTTGGAATGCCATCTTTTTCTATGGAAATGAGACCATAAGGGATTCCTAAAAGCAGGGAAGCCTTTGCTGAACATGCTTTTACACTTAGGGGCTCATTGGAGTGATTAGAAAAACCGGCTGACAAAGTATTATGGAGAGTAGAGCTCTTGGAAATAAGTTTTGCAATTAACGCAACGATATAGCCACAAAATAATCACCGAATTCCTTCACCATAAACATTGTCTGGGGGAACCTATCCATTTCTTCGATACGCAATACATACCCAATATCTTCATCAGTCCTGACTTCCCCTTCCAATGGGTTCCGATATCGGTAACGTTCCGTATAGGGAATATCCGCCCCAAATAATTCGTCAGTCTTCCCTTGAAAATATAATGCATCAATCTCCATCTCATACAGTGTCAGCACCTCACTGACATTCCATGAACCCTGATACTGGGTATCCGGTGTTATATAGTAATAATCACATTCATATCCTTCGGCATAATCAACCGCTTCCAGAAAATCCACATAAAAGTATTGCCTTATATCAATACTCCAAGTGGTAAAGTAATCGGTAAAAAACATCATACTTCCGACTCCGTAAAACAGTAAAAAACAGGCTGAAATCCATTTGAATTTCTTGATAATAAAAGCGATTCCCACACCCGCAAACATAATATGCGCATAGAATATGATATTAATACGATTGATATTAACATAATTTATGCATATTCCCATTATTATACTGCAAAAATAATAAGCCAAGAGCAAACGCAATCCTATTCTCAATTTACGTTCTGTTGCTTTACGGGATTGATTAATAGTAACCCCTATGCCCAATAAAATAAAAGGCATGGACCACAGGTACATGGTCCCGAAATTGTTTATTGCATTCCAGGGCAAATCAGGTTTTTGTAAAAAAACCACATTGATGAGTGCTTTCATATTACTGAATAGCTGCTTTATCGGCGTATCCGTAAAGAAGAGGATATCAGAGGATCGTACCGAATCGGAAAAAAACTGCATGGTAACAAAGGGTAGCTTCACCGTTTCCCATTTCATGAAATTAATAAGCATGGTCGTGTATATGGGCCATGCAATTAGGATATGTATGAAACCTGATATTACCACATGTTTTAAATTTACTTTTTTATAATAGTAAAGTATGGCACATGCCAACAGGAGAAAAACCGGAACCATAAAAAAAGCAACACCGTAAGCATATAAGCAAAGAGAAAAAAAGAACATGGACAGGTAAATTCTTTTTGTTTTTTCTATGCCCGTTACCAGAAAATAAAGTCCTATTAGAAACAAATGAGGAAATAAATTACAGTCTAAAGCCCATCTGCTTTGCATGAAATGCCAGGGATTCACGGCTAGAAACAATAGGACCACAGCTGCTGTTTTTTTATTAAATAAGTATTTAGCCAAACCATATAATGCCGCTGACCCTGCAATACTTAGAAGCAGTATTGGCAATCTGGCCGTTATGGAATTCATTCCCCCTATCCAAAAAAACGGAACCATAAGATAGGAAAGCAGTACGCTCATCTGCGCGCTGCCCCATGCCTCAAAATGAGCCGGTAAAACAGTACCCAGATGATCCGTACCATGTCTTGCCAATGCAAGGGCGTCCACTGCAGCCAGAGCACCATCCTGGTTAAATCCACCCGGAATTTTACCGAATGCAAGGCATCTTACTATCACAAGTAAACCAAAAATGACAGGAATTAATAAATCCTGAGCTGTCACTTTTTCTTTTTCTCGTTTAAAAGACTGTAATACCCATCCCCTCATTACAGATCTCCCTTCCCGTTTTTTGTTATTATACATATAAAAATATTTTTCGGCAATATTTAATCTTATGTTATTCTATTTATCATGTATTTACAAATGAACATGGTGTTTTCTTTCTTTTTATGATATCATTTTAACAATATTAAATTAGAAATCAATTATATATAAGGGAGCTTTCTATGATTTTTATTCATCTGTCTGCACTAATTTTCATAATGGGGATGCTGTATGGATTATACCGTATGGATGCGCTGTCCAAGACTTCAGGCAAAAGTATTTTAATGCTCTTATTTTTGTCCGCTTTTTTATTGCGAATTATCTGCGCTTGGTTTTATGAGGGATTTCCCAATGATATTGCTTGTTTTGCAGGCTGGGCCAATCATGCCTACGAAAATGGGTTATCGGGTTTCTACTCCTCGGGCGGTTTTGCCGATTATCCGCCCGGATACATCTATATCCTCTATATCATCGGTGCTGTTTTTTCCTTTTTTAAGATACCTTATCTTTCCGGCCCCTGCTTGCTTTTATTAAAGCTACCTGCCATCCTATGTGATATGGCTACCGGAATCCTTTTATACAAAACCTGTAAAAAGGTCTGCTCTAAAAATCAGGCTGTATTGTTTACCGCATTCTATCTGTTCAACCCCGTTGTACTTCTTGATTCCTCACTATGGGGTCAGGTAGATTCCATATTTACCCTTACCGTTATCTTAATGTGTCTCTTCTTAACAAACAAAAAAACGGTTCCCGCCTATATTGCCTTTGGTATCGGGGTATTACTAAAGCCCCAAACTCTGGTGTTTGCTCCGGTCCTGCTGTTTGGGATCCTCGATCATGTCATACTTCATAACTTTAGCTGGCGGAATTTTTTCCATAATCTCTTTTCGGGTCTCTGCGTTATTTTCTGCATGATTTTGGCTTGCATGCCTTTTGGAATCGATCTTGTATTTGCACAATATACCTCCACGCTGGCTTCCTATCCCTATATTGCGGTAAATGCCTTTAATTTTTGGGGGTTCTTTGGTTTAAATTGGATTCCTCAAGAACAAAAACTTCTCTTTTTATCCTATGAACATTGGGGTACCATCATTATCGTGCTTATTGTTCTTTTCTCGGCGATTTTATTTTTTAAAGCAAAAAAAAGTGCCGATCGTTATTTTATTTCAGCCGCTTTCTTAATTATCTCAATGTTCCTATTTTCCGTCAGAATGCATGAGCGGTATTTATTTCCCGCACTCATTCTACTTCTTTTTGCCTATATAAAACGACCGTTAAAATCAATCATGGCATGCTATATTGGTTTTTCGGTACTGCTTTTTTATAATACAGCCCATATATTGTTTTTCTATAATGTAGAAAACTACAACAGAAAGGCACCTATATTTATCGTGGTATCCGCCTGCATGGTTGTATGCGGCATCTTTTTCTACCGTAATTTATATCTACATCATGTTAAACAAACCGCATCCTGTGAATTATTCGGAGAGTTTTATCCTTTGCCCTCTACTCTTTCGGTATACTCCGATAAAAAGTCTTTTGGCTCACGCTATATGCCCCGCCCTTCCGAAAAATCCCTTCCGTTTACCCGAGTCGACATTATAATCATGCTTCTTATCACAACGATTTATAGTGTTTTTGCATTATATGATTTAGGTGATACAAAGGCACCCCAATCCGATTATCTCATGAAACAGGGTGAATCCGTTACTTTATATATGGAAGAGGATAAACCCGCTTCACGCCTATACTGGTATCTGGGTTATTATCATGACCGGGAATTTGAGTTGAAAATTCAAACAGCAGATAATAGCAGCTGGCATAATATTAACGAGAATGAAACCTTTACCATGAATAGTGTATTTAGATGGGATTATATTGAACTGCCAAAAGATACGCTGGGCATTCGGTTTACTTGCCTCTCCGATCAGGCATCCATTATGGAGCTGGCCCTGACAGACGAGACAGGTTCCGGTCTTATGCCCATAAATACACCCGATTATCATGAATTGCTGGATGAGAGTGATTTACTTCCCCAAAGCATCAGCTTCCGTAACGGTACCTATTTTGACGAGGTATACCACGCAAGGACAGCATATGAATTTCTACATGGTCTGCATACCTATGAAACCACACATCCCCCACTGGGTAAATTTATTATTTCCATCGGTGTTGCCCTTTTTGGTATGACTCCCTTCGGTTGGCGAATCATGGGGACTTTATTGGGCATTTTAATGCTGCCCCTTATTTATATGATAGGACGTAAGATAAGCAAGGACAGATTGCTGGCCGGTTTTGCCTGTCTGCTTTTAGCTTTTGATTTCATGCATTTTACACAGAGCAGAATTGCAACCATTGATGTATATATTACCTTTTTTATAATACTTATGTACTATTTTATGTATCACTATTGCAGCCTCAGTTTTTATGACACGCCTTTAAAAAAGACATTCCTGCCCCTGGGTGCCTGCGGTATTGCTATGGGACTTGGTATTGCCAGTAAATGGACCGGTGTTTATGCCGGCGCAGGGCTTGCTATATTGTTTTTTGCCACAATATTCCGACGCTTCCGAGAGTATCAATATGCAAAAACTAATCCCGAGGGTGAGAGCAACGGTATTTCACATGAAAAAATACTTACATCCTTTATACCCGGTGTTAGAAAGACCTTTTTATTTTGTATGGTTTTCTTTGTTGCGATACCGGCGGTTATTTACCTGCTCTCCTATCTTCCTTTTCGGAGTTATCAGAACGGGCTTTTCTCAAAAATGTGGGAAAACCAAAAACTTATGCTGAGTTATCACTCCTCTTTAACCGCAGAGCATGTATACTCCTCACGCTGGTACGAATGGCCTATTATGACCAGACCCATTTTTTACTATTCCGGTTATATAAGTGAATCCTTACGGCAGGGTATCAGTGCTTTTGGTAACCCCCTTGTATGGTGGGCAGGTATTCCTGCTTTCTTCTATATGATATATCTTGGAGTGAAAAAAAGAGACAGAACCGCTATCGTATTATGCATCAGTTATTTGGCACAATACCTTCCCTGGTGTTTGGTTTCCAGAACCATTTTCATCTATCATTATTTTACCAGTGTACCTTTTGTGGTACTGATGCTTATGTACTCAGCCGTGCAGCTAAAGCAGCACATGAATCCCAAGCGTTTTTATATGGCTCTCGGCTTATATGCTGCTGCCGCAACAGGACTTTTTCTGCTGTTTTATCCGGTACTATCCGGTCAAACGGTCAGCAGTTCCTATGTGGATCACTTCCTGCGCTGGTTAGACAGTTGGGTGCTTGTCTACGGTTAATAGATTTCTATGTTTTTCCCTTCCCGCACAAATACAGGAATCACATCCAAAGGTGCTTCCACCGTCACATATCTTCCCCCTTCGTATACCTTGCCGGTTTTGGCTTCTGTCCATTTTAGTCCAGCCGGCAGATACAGGCTTCTTTCTCTCTCGCCCATTTCCATTACGGGAGCTACTAAAACATCCGGTCCGAACATATATTGATCCTCGGTCTCCCAACAGATTGTATCTTCAGGAAAATCAAAAAACATGGGGCGCATTACAGGCTCACCTGTTTCGCTTGCCATTTTCATACATTCTCTGATATAGGGACGCATCTTTTCTCTGATAAAAAGATATTGCTTTAAAATCTCATAATTATCTTCACCAAAACTCCAAACCTCATTATCCTGTCCGGAAGTAAGCTGACGAACATTATTAATAAATTCCTGCTCTCTTTCGTGCCAGGGTGAGCGCTCTCCATGCATACGGAACACAGGACTGAAAGCACCCCAGGCAAACCATCTTACTAAAAGCTCTTTAAAATAAGGATCGGAAATATCTCCTCCCACAAAACCGCCTATATCGGAAGTCCACCAAGGAATACCTGCCATACCCATATTTAACCCTGCCTGCAGCTGTTCCCGCATAGCTCTGAAGGAAGAATGGACATCGCCCGACCAAGTAAGCACACCATATTTCTGGCTGCCGGCCCATGCACAGCGCACAAGGGACATAATTGCCTTTTCCCCTGCTTCTTTCAAGCCGTCATAAAATCCTTTTGCATACATTACGGGGTAGATATTGGTACATTGCAAAGCCGGTCCTGCATAATAACGATAATTATCAAAATCATAGGGACCGTATTCCGGTTCCGCTTCATCCAACCAAAAGATACGGATTCCTTTTTTATAATAATTTTCTTCACATTTATCCCAAACAAACTTTTGTGCACCGGGATGTGTGGCATCATAGAAAACCGTATTACCCATCCATGTCATATGATTGGAATTGCCCCTGTCGGCTTGTACTAAATATCCCTTACTGTTCATTTCTCCGAAATTTTCACAGCGCTCATCAATGGTAGGCCATACCGATACCACTGTTTCTATGCCTAATTCCTTTAACTCCTTTACCATGGCATCGGGATCGGGCCAATCCCTTGGCTCAAACTTAAACTCTCCTTGCATGGTCCAGTGAAAGAAATCTACTACAACAGCATCCATGGGAAGTCCTCTTCTTTTATGCTCTCTTACAACCTGTAAAAGCTCTTCTTGATTGCGATAACGAAGCTTACACTGCCAATATCCCAAACCAAACTCCGGCATCATAGGCGTTCTTCCCACTGCGGCGCTGTAATTTTTTTCAATGCTTGCAGGTGTATCTCCCGCGGTAATGAAATAATCCATTTTCTTTGTGCTCTTTGCATGCCATTCTGTTTTATTCATGCCAAAATTAGCCGTACCGATTGCGGGATTATTCCAGAAAAATCCATACCCTCTGTTGGATACAAAGAAAGGAACGCTGGCCTGTGAATTTCTATGGGCAAGCTCTAACAATGCCCCTTTTTTATTCAGATGCTTCTCCTGATATTGTCCCATACCGAATATTTTTTCATCATCATATGCCTCAAACCTTGCCGTAAGCTCATAGTCACCGGTTCCTTGTATGGGCTTTAACTCTCTTCCGTCTACACGTAGAGGTACACAGTAGCGGTTGATTTTATTACGATTCCGCCAATATTCCTCTGTGAGAATTTCTCCCCTGTCATTTAAAAAGCTAATCCATCCCTCGGCATTTACCCGGGCGGTGATTTTTCCGTTTTTTATAGTAGCAATGATACCCTTTTGGTGATATTTTTTATATTCCTCTCCCTTGTACCAAGGATCGGTAATTTCAACCTCTTCAAAATTAATCTCGGGAACCATTTCTTTTACAGGTTCACTTAATGCCCAATCATTTTCATCCATTTTCGGTTCTGCGGACATCCGTACACGTAAAGAATCCTCCCCCCAGCATTCTATTAAAACCCATTTCGCACCCTCCTGTATGATGAGGCGGTTTCCTTCCTGTCTGACCATTTTTCATCCTCCTGTTTTTATTTATACTTGATATAACTCTTAAAACTTCTAATCCCTCTACCATGCATTGTACCACAGACCAATGCAGTTTCAAATATAGTCAGCAAGCAATTCTTTATCTTTTTTTAATTGAATTTATGCTCATACTATAATAATATAATAATAGGTTTTAGATAATTGTGAATTTCAAAGGGCTCTACTCTCCATAGTACTTTGTCAGCCGGTTTTTCTAACTATTCCAATGTATTATGGAGAGTAGAGCCGCTAGAAATATTGCAATTACCTAATATCGGCAGCGGGTCATAAGTCAAATAGCCTGTTGGCCTCGTTTATCAACAATTATTGAGATACAGTTGAACTTGAGTTGCAAATGATTTGCTATTGTATGGGCAGCATCGCTATCAAAAAAACTTAGAAAGGAATATAAAATCATTTATGAATAACATTAAAATTGTTGCGGATTCTACTTGTGATTTATCACCTGATTTAATTAAGCAATATGACATCAGCATTATTCCTTTATGCATTGTCATGGGAGAAGAGAGCTATTATGACGGGCTAGAAACCACACCCGAAGATATTTATAAATGGGCTGATGCCAATAAAACCACACCGAAAACCGCAGCCGTTACCTTTGAAAAGGCGGGAGAAGTACTAAAGCCTTTTGTGGAGGCCGGCAAAGAAATCATCTTCCTTGGTATCTCCACGCAAATGAGTACTACCTGCAATGTAATCCGTATGATGGCAACAGATGTTTTTGAATATGATAAAATCCATGTGATTGATTCCGGGAATCTGTCAACCGGCATCGGACTGCAGGTGCTTTATGCAGCAAGACTTGCAAAAGAAGGTATTGGCGCAGAAGAGATTGTAGCCCGTGTTAACAGCCGCAGGGAGGATGTAAGGGCCAGCTTTGTAGTAGACACCCTTACCTACCTCGCAAGAGGCGGACGCTGTAACGCGGTTACTGCCCTACTGGCCAATACCCTGAAATTAAAACCGGAAATTGTTGTTACAGGCGGTACTATGAATGTATCTAAAAAATACCGGGGCAATATAAATTCCGTTATCTTAAAATATACAAAGGACTTGGAACCGGAGCTTCTTAAGGCTGATAAAACCTGTGTATTTATCACACATTCCGGCTGCGATGAAATGACTATAAATACCGTAAAGCAATATTTAGAAAGCCTTAAGCATTTTGATACTATTTATGTAACCAGAGCCGGCGGTGTTATTTCCAGCCATTGCGGACCCGGCACCCTGGGCGTATTATTCTATCTGAACCACTGATTTTGCTTCCTCCTGCTCTTCGTCTCCAAATTCTATGCGCAGTTTTTTATACACATAGAAGAAAGCAGGAATCAAAAATGCATCTGCGCAAATCCAGGCTATGGGACTGCCCAAAGCCGCTGCAGGGAATCCGAAGTTAGGAACCAGTACAAAACCTGCAAAAGAACGGGCAACCATCTCTAATACCCCTGCCAGGATGGCAAATTTGGGGAATCCTATTCCCTGTATCATAAACCGTATAATATTGACCAGTGCCAAAGGAAAATAAAAAGCTGTGCTAATCATAAGAAACAGTCTGACATTTTCTAATATCTGAACTGTTTCTGCCCCATCCTTAGCATCTACAAACAGGCTTCCCAACGGTGCTCCGAAAAATAGCGCTATTAGAAAAGCGATTACCGAATATATCGCTCCAAGCTTAATACAATCAAACAATCCGGTTTTAATTCTGTTTAACTTTTTTGCACCTACATTTTGACCGCCGTAGGTTGCCATAGTGGAACCCATCGCATCAAAAGGGCAGGCCAGAAAGCCGCCTATTTTGCCTGCTGCCGTTACGGAAGCCACTGCCAGATAACCCAGGTCATTTACGGCTGTCTGTAATATAACACTGCCGATTGCGGTTATTGAATACTGCAATCCCATAGGAATCCCCATACCGCACAGAATTTTCATCATATGCCCATCAGGTTTCCACTCTTCTTTGGATATCTTTAATACTTCAAACTTCCTCTTTATGAATAGTAAACATAAAATCCCCGATAATGCTTGAGAGATAATCGTTGCCCATGCCGCGCCTGCCACTCCCATATCAAATTGCAGGATAAACAAAAGGTCGAGCACGATATTGACCAATGAAGCAATCATCAAAAAGATTACAGGAGTCTTACTATCACCCAATGCTCTGATGATACCGGATAATACATTATATAAAAATACCGTAGGGATACCAATAAAAATGACTACGATATATGCATAGGCATCATCAATAATATCCGTAGGTGTTTTCATTAGTATTAAGATATCTTTGCAGAAAAATACCGTTACTGCAGTCATAATCGCAGCTATAATGACACCCAGCCAAACACTGTTTGCTACAAATTTACGTAAACCCACAAAATCTCCTGCACCGAATTTATGGGCAATGGGTATAGAAAACCCCACGCAGATTCCCATGCAAAATCCGATTACCAAAAAATTAACGGAACTGGTAGAGCCCACTGCTGCCAGAGAACTTACACCTAAATATCTTCCAACAATCAATGTATCAATTAAATTATAAAATTGTTGAAATAAAACACCAAGTAACATGGGTATCGCAAAACCCAGTATTAATTTCATGGGCTTCCCCTGTGTCATATCCTTTGTCATAATAATGTTCTCCTATTTTAATCCACTTATAAAACAAACCAATCATGCTTAGCAGATATACTATATAAAGATTCATTCTAAGTTGCAATAAGATTTTTAAATTTAATATTTATTTTATAAATCAAACGGCGGAGTGTTTTTATTTAATAGATAGAGCTTTCTTGCAAAAAAAAGAGGGATAGCAAACATTATTTGCTTCCCCTCCCTTTCCTATGTATTTTACTTAATTTTTGGTACCGCACTGCACACAAAAAGCAGCGTCGTTAAGTAATACCGCTCCGCATTGCCTGCATACCTGCTGAACCGGTATTTGCGGCACGGTCTCCACCGGTTTTTCTGAAAATGGTATATTTGCGGCTTCTGCTCTAACCCCTTGTACCGGTGTAGCGGCAGGCTGCACAACAGATGTGGAAAAAGCCGGTACTGCCTGACCTGTTGCCTGCTTGTTCATGGGTACCGAACCCTGCTGTATCTGCATCGGTCCGTTTGGTCCTAAATTACCCGTATTACCGCTGCCCTGCGCACCGTAAGCAATTTTCGCCAAGTAATCATTCGTCCTCTTTAATTCGGCCAGTATTTTATTGATTTTAAAATACCATAATGCTATGACACGAAATAGGAAAAACAACCCCACGGCAATGATAATCGCTGCAATGATAACGACTATTTTCAGCTCCGGATTCTGATAGAAAAAACGTTCGATTTCATATGACATTTCTTACCCTCCCTCTTTTGTTTGTTTTATAAATATTGTTTTAATAAATCCACTTTATCCAGCTTCTCCCAAGGTAAATTCAAATCATCACGTCCAAAATGTCCATAAGCAGCCGTCTGCTTATAAATAGGACGACGTAAATCTAGCATTTTAATAATACCTGCCGGGCGAAGATCAAAATTATCGCGGATTATCTTAACCAATTCCAGTTCGGATAGCTTGCCTGTACCAAAGGTATCCACACAAACAGATGTGGGCTTTGCCACTCCGATTGCGTAGGAAAGCTGTACTTCACATTTATCGGCAAGCCCTGCTGCCACAATATTTTTAGCCACGTAACGTGCCGCATATGCTGCAGAACGATCCACCTTGGTGCAATCCTTACCTGAAAAAGCACCGCCTCCATGACGTGCATATGCACCGTAACTATCCACAATTATCTTACGTCCTGTAATTCCAGCATCACCGTGAGGTCCGCCGATTACAAAACGCCCTGTGGGATTAATGAAATATTTGGTATCTTCATCCAAAAGCTCCCGGGGCAAAATAGGATCAAATACATATTTCTTAATATCCTCATGAATCTGCTCCTGTGTCACATCGGGATCATGCTGCGTAGAAAGCACCACCGCCTCCAGCCTGACAGGCTTCCCCGCCTTGTCATACTGTACGGAAACCTGACTCTTGCCATCAGGACGCAGGTATTTTAGAGTACCGTCCTTGCGCACTTTTGTAAGCTGCTTTGCCAACTTATGTGCCAGTGAAATAGGATATGGCATAAATTCATCCGTCTCATTGGTTGCATAGCCGAACATCATTCCCTGATCACCTGCACCGATGGCTTCTAATTGCTCTTCTGTCATATTATTTTCGGAAGAAGCAATATTCCTTGCCTCTAATGCTTGATTTACACCCATAGCAATATCGGGAGATTGCTCATCGAGGGCTACCAATACCGCACAGGTATTACCGTCAAAACCATATTCTGATTTATCATAACCGATTTCTTTTACGGTATCTCTCACTATTTTTTGAATATCCACATATGCCTTCGTGGTAATCTCACCCATAACCAAAACAAATCCGGTACAGCTTGCCGTCTCACACGCAACGCGGCTCATGGGATCTTCCGACATCAGCGCATCCAGTATAGCATCGGAAATGGCATCACACATTTTATCGGGATGTCCCTCTGTTACTGATTCTGATGTAAATAACAACTTTTCTTCTTCCATTTTATCCTCTTTTCTGCACTGTCTTTAAACCATTAAGAACAGTCTTGGGGCCCAGTGCCGGCACTAACCCACTTTGTAATAATGTATAAAAAAGGTCCGCTAAAATAAGCAGACCCGATCTTTCGATAATCAAATCCTCTTATTGTTCGACCTGCTCTCAGGCAGTCTGTATTCGCTCAGGGAAGGCACCTTCCAAATAACGGGGTTGCCGTGGCTTCTCAGATCCTATGTATCTCCACCACTCTGAATAAGAGAGATATTTTGCATACATGCAAAACAACAATATGAAATTTCCTTACCTATAAACAGAATACTCATACTGCGCAGATTTGTCAACCGATTTTTAACCTGAATTTCTGTAACTCCCGGTCCGAATCTATTTTCTCTATCTGTGCGCCCAAAGCCTGCAGCTTGATATGGAAATCTTCATATCCTCGCTCTATATAGTGTATCTCATCAACAACAGAATTTCCTTCTGCCGATAAGGCAGCCAAAACCAGTGCCGCACCTGCCCGCAAATCCGGTGCACTGATATTTGCTCCTGTATATTTACCCACACCGTCTACAATGGCGGTATTACTTTCTACTTTAATATTAGCACCCATACGGATCAGCTCGTCCACATATTTAAAGCGGTTTTCAAATATGCTCTCCGTTACAATACTGGTTCCCCTGGATAAAGCCAACGCCACCGTAATCTGGGGCTGCATATCCGTAGGGAATCCCGGATACGGGAGTGTTTTTACATGGGTATGCACTAAAGGCTTTGCCGCAACCACACGTATTGCATCGTCTGATTCTTCTATTTCACATCCGATTTCCAAAAGCTTTGCCGTAATGGATTCCAAATGCTTGGGAATTACATTCTTTACGGTAATATCTCCCTTGGTAATCGCCGCCGCAAACATAAATGTCCCGGCTTCGATTTGATCGGGAATAATCGCATAATCCGTTCCATGCAGGCTGGTAACCCCTTTTATACGAATGACATCCGTACCGGCTCCCTTGATATTGGCTCCCATACTATTTAAAAAGTTTGCCAAATCTACTACATGAGGTTCTTTTGCTGCGTTCTCGATGATGGTTTGTCCCTCTGCCATGGCTGCTACCATCATAATATTAATTGTGGCACCAACGGATACCACGTCCATATATATATGACTGCCTCTCAGATGAGCGGCATGTGCTTTTATGAGTCCATATTCAATTTTTATATCTGCACCTAAAGCTTTAAATCCTTTAATATGCTGGTCAATGGCCCTGCAGCCGATATCACAGCCACCGGGAAGAGCTACCTCGGCACTTTTATATTTTGCAAGCAAGGCACCAATGAAATAATAGGATGCGCGTATTTTACGGATATTGTCTCCGTCCACTTGCAAATTACTGATTTGTGCGGCATTGATGGTTACTCTATGCCTTCCATCCCGATTTGTCAGTACGCCGATATCCTGCATTGCAGCCAGCAGCACATTAATATCCCTTACATCGGGCAGATTTTCTATATAAACTGTCTCATTCGTCATAATTGAAGCAGCAATAATAGGAAGCGCCGCATTTTTGGCACCCCCTACTTCTACTTCCCCGACCAATGGATTTCCGCCTTTAATTGCGTATTGTTCCATCTGTTACACCTCTATCCATGCATGATAGAAAGTTGCACGGTAAGACTTTTCAGCCACTTTCTTTATTATTTCCCCTTGTCTTTCCCAATAAGAATATCTGAAAACCTTCATTTTTAATATTATATCTCTATCCGCCCTATTTGTAAACAAGAATACCCGTTCGGCACTTAATCCAGATAAGATAAGGGATTAACTTGTTTACCGTTTATCAGCATTTCAAAATGCAAATGAGGTCCGGAGCTGACACCGGTATTGCCGCTTAATGCTATTTTTTGTCCCTGGGAAACTTTATCTCCCACGGAAACCAATACCTTACTTAAATGCCCGTATCTTGTCTGCCGTCCATCCGCATGATTAATATAGACTACATAACCGTATCCGCTGCCCCATCCGGCTCTGGCTACGGTACCACCGCAGGAAGCCACTACCGCAGTGCCTGTGGGTACAGACCAATCCACACCCTTGTGATAGGAACTTGCTCCCTTTGTAGGAGCCTTTCTCCTTCCGAAGTTGGAAGTTAAGCGTCCTCCCGAAACAGGTTTGATATAGGTAGGCGGAATCTTTGTTCCACGTTCCACGACCTTGGCTACCGCCTCCATTACCACTTCTTCTTTTAGAATTTCCCGGCTTATTTCCGTATTGTCACGATAAGAAATAACAGCCACTACCTTTCTGTATCCGGCTGACGGTTCCTGTAATGTCTTTGTCTGATTTGTAAACCAATTATCATTGGGTACGTAAATTATCTCTTCATCATAGATTTCTTCATAATACAATTCTTCCTGCCTGTCCACAGAAAGCTCCGGCTCCGGTATGGTAATAATAAGCTCCTGCCCAATCTGCAGCGTGGAATTCACATCTTCTAAGGCATCATTCATGGCCACGATTTGATCCATAGGAATATTGACCTTGATAGCAATTTCAGATAATGTATCACCCGGTTCCACTTCATAAATAGAGTTGACCGCCTGCTCCTTGATAACCTCTTCCACCGCTTGCTCGAGAGGTGTAAGCTGTGTGGTATTCAGATAGGCCTCTACTATTTCTACTTCCTCCGCAAAATTCATACTGATCAGTCCCAGCTCATAGTCACCAAAATCTTTATCTCCTGTAGGCTCAACATCAACCAGTATTTCTTCCATAACATCATCTATACCGCCTATTATCTTTGGCGGATAGTTTTCTTTTTTCTCTTCTAAAATTTCCTGTTCCGAATTATCCACTACCTGCGCAGTCAGCACGCTGAACTCACGGCCGTTTGCATACATCAGTTTTACCTGATACTTATCCTCTGCATCATACTGGTCAACCGCTGCCTGTAAAAGCCGCTCCACTTCTTCTTTACTGCCCAGATTCACCATGTAATTATTTACTTTCAAAACATAGGAGCGCTGCAGGGTTTCCTTGATATTTGACTGAAGAACATCATACATACGATCTGTAATATCATCCTCGTCATCAATTTTACCCCAAAGAACCTCTTTTCCTTCCAGCTGCATGTCCACATCCATGAACACCAGCTCGGAGGATTGAGAAACCAATTCTCGTCTTGCCGCCTGCAAGAGTTCATCTGCCTTATTTGCTTCTCCCACCACACCAACAGTTTCACCATTTAAAAAAATGGTAAACATATTATCACCTGTTTCCTGCAACTTTATATATGATGGAAAAAAGAGAGCCGCTATAAAAAGTATGCCCACTGAAAGTTTGATATATGTAAATCGTAGTCTTTTATAGTAACTGGTAATTTTTTTCAACATTTATGATTTCTTCCTGCTGTTCATACTTTTGTAACAATCAATACTCCCATTCTATCAGTATTTATTTTAGTTGTAAAGAGATAGTTAGAAAGGATATAATGAATAGTTAGAAAGGATATAATGAATACATAGGAGGCATCTTTCATGCAAAAGATTATTTTCCATATTGATGTAAATTCAGCATACTTAAGTTGGACCGCGTTAATGCGTCTTGCCGAAGGAGAACCTGAGGATTTGCGCCTGATTCCCGCAATTATCGGCGGAGATATTGAGCGCAGGCATGGTGTAGTCCTGGCTAAATCCATACCGGCAAAGGCTTATGGTATTATGACCGGAGAGCCTGTGATTCATGCTGTCAAAAAATATAAAAATCTCACCATAGTACCTCCTGACCATAATATGTATGCCAAAATGAGCGGGAAGCTAATGGAGTATTTGTATCAGATTTGTCCCGATATTGAACAGGCCAGCATTGATGAATGCTATATGGATTTCACCTCTATATCTCATTTATATTCCTCTGCAGAAAGTGCTGCCGCAGCTATTAAGGATGAAATATTTCAAAAATTCGGGTTTACGGTAAATATTGGTATTTCTGATAAAAAGGTTTTGGCTAAAATGGCATCGGACTTTAAAAAACCTAATTTAGTCCATACTCTATATTCACATGAGATTAAAAAGAAGCTTTGGCCGCTTCCCCTTTCCTCTTTATTTATATGCGGACGATCCAGTGTAGATACATTACAGAAGCTGGGAATTTTAACCATCGGAGAATTGGCACAGTCAGATTATGGAATTCTATCCTCGCATTTGAAGAGCCATGGCATGCTTTTATGGAATTATGCAAATGGCATAGACGATTCCGTTGTTATAACTGAGCCTGTAAAGCGCAAAGGCATCGGTAATTCCACCACTCTAAGCCATGATGTTACGAATCGTGAAGAAGCCGCCCATACGCTGCTTTCTCTTGCGGAGTCCGTAAGCAGCAGCCTGCGCTCCTCCCATGAAGCTACGGAACTTATATGTGTTGAAATTAAATACAGTTCCTTTCAATCCGTATCCCATCAAACTACATTGGATGCACCTACTTCCTCGACCGATTATATTTACAGCACTGCCCTATCTTTATTTGATGCCGTTTGGAACCATTCCCCCATAAGGCTCTTGGGTATCAGAACCTCCCGGCTTGTTTCCGATGACGAACCTGTCCAGCTATCCCTGTTCGACCTGTCTTTACAGGCTTCGGAGAATGTAAAACAAAAAAAATTAGATGCTGCTCTTGACTCCATCCGCAGCCGATACGGTTCCGATTCCGTTGTAAGAGGCAGCCTGCTGTCTACTCAACCTAAACCAAATAAAGAAGAAAATCCTTAAAAAACAGCACATACCCTTTTTAGTATGTGCTGTTTATTTGATAATATATGAAATTCAAATGTAAAAGACAATTATTTATAATATTTTATCTAAATCATGTTCTACACCATCAAATTTCTTATATTCATGTGGTATATTTATTGAGTTCAAATATAAATGCATGATTTCATTATCACAAAATAATATGTCATTTGTTCCGATGTGAATTTTAATGTTTAAATTCCTACGTATGATATCCGCGTTTTGGCGTACCAAGCTTAAGATATTATTTTCCTCTAAAAATCGCTCTTCATACATCATTTTTTCATATAACTCGGCAGCCGCATCCGGCGATTTTCCCACCCCATTATAATCCTTATGGTATTGATGGTGATAAGTTCCGGCGTAAGCAGTAACAGAGCCGAATATTTCCGTATATTTAACGGCAAAATAAAATGCCATTGCGCCCCCCATTGAAAAGCCAGACAACATCCTATTTTCACGATTTGCATCTGTCCTGTATTGCCTGTCGATATGAGGAATCAATTCTTTTAAAAGAATAGATTCTATTTGTAATAAAGCTTCGAAATATTCATTTTTAGATGATATGGCATTCATAAAAACTGTAATAGCCTTTTGGTTTCTGCAAATTTTCTCAATCGGCCATATTTCTGATGATTCATTGCCCTGCCAGCCATGAATATGATACGTAACAGGATATCTTTCTTTGTTTTCCCAATAATCGGGCGGCATATAAATATTATAAACG
Organism: uncultured Clostridium sp.; assembly: GCA_964544135.1. Lineage (GTDB taxonomy): Bacteria > Bacillota > Clostridia > Lachnospirales > Lachnospiraceae > Acetatifactor. The sequence continues at coordinate 18,571 of CAZJAS010000035.1, forward strand.
ATGTTTTGATTTAACACATCACTATAAAATGTTTATTTGTGTAATGTTTTTAGGTGCATCAATCGGTGGATTAATATAATTCATTGTTATTCCTCTCCTCTAATATAAACGATGGTTTCATGTAATCAGCCTAAAAAATGGTGAGTAGAGTACTCACCATTTTTATAACTATTTCTTGTTTTTCCTGACGCTATATCCAAAGGTGCCGAGTGGATTGCCTGTAGCAAGATAGGCCCCATGAGAATAGACAATGGGCTCCGCTTTTTCTAAATGAAATTTATTGTTTTCATCCATATACTTCTCATCGGCATGCACCGCTACCACCTCTGCCATAAACATATCATGTGTACCAAGAGATTTAACTTCTGTCACACGGCACTCTATATTGACCGGGCTTTCCGCTATCAAAGGTGCTTTTACCACCTCTCCCGCTATAGGCGTCAGTTTCATCTCTTTAAACTTATCCACATCGCGTCCGCTCTTTACACCGCAATAATCCGTAGCAAATACAAGTTCCTTCGTAGTTAGATTAATTACAAACTCTCCCGTCTCCGAAATGAACCTGTGGGAATACCGCTCCGGTCTGACAGAAATGAATACCATGGGAGGATCACTGCATATTGTTCCGGTCCAAGCTACCGTGAGTATATTTTTCTCTCCGTTAAGTCCCGCAACACTTACCATGACTACAGGAAGCGGATATAAGATATTACCGGGCTTCCACAACTGTTTTCCCATAATAAAATTCACTCTCCTCTATATAATATGTAATTGAACCAATACCTGTATGATTACACCTGCAGCAGACAGTAATAGGGATATAATGGAAATACCAAGTAATGCACCCACTCTGCCTGATACAGAGAGAATATGCTTGCCGGTAGTCTCCATCTGCTTTGCTGCTTCCTCTACAACCACTGCTTGTACATTTCTATAGACCTTAACATTTTCCTTATGCACATAATCGGTGATTTGCTCAAGCTGCGTAGTTTGAATCTGCTTTAATTCTCCCAGCAGTGTGTTCAATTCTTCCGTATTCTGTGAGCTTGCCTGTATTTCTTCTATTTTAGAAATTCCTGCGGCAATCAAATCTTCTGCGCGTTTCGCACTCTGTTCTACTTTCTCGGCATTTTCAATATTTTTTTGACTGCCTCTTTTAATCAACTGTAAAAGAGACTCATATTCCGCCTTTTGCTCCCGTAAACGGGAAAGCTCTGCCGCTTCTGCCGCTGAATTTGCTTTTATCATTTCCTGCGCAGTCAGTTTCTGTGCCAGTTTGTCCATAAATGTATCCATCAACCTTCCTCCAAACATAATCCCTACCACTTTCATATCTCACAAAAACTAATTTACCACAACTGCATATCATTTTATCATTTTCAGGAAAAAAAAACAACCAAAAACAAAAAACGCTTTTATTTGTGCAATATGCACATATTTTCCTTCAAAAAAGAGGTTTTTTTAATTTTACTGTTTCTTCACACCTTGTTCATAACCTGTTCATAATTAATTGGTATACTAAATCCATAGAAATGGTATGAATAGTGTAATGTTTTCATTACAACATTATAGATAATTTTTTTCATAATAGCCTCGGTGCATCAGTGTACCGGGGCACTCCTCATTTTAGAGGCATTTATTTTTGATTCTGCATATTTATTATGGGAGTTATTAAATTCATTATGGCGGTAAGGAAGATTCCGCAGTGTTGCTAAATCCGCAGGCTGCTCTATTCAGCCTGTATTCTCACAATTCCCTACCATGGAAGAATTAAGGCAGGCTACTTTTGATTATGCTTGCAATATTTTTGTAAAGGAAATACTTTTATTTGAAAATCAGCCGGATTTTTTTAAACTTACAACTAAATGGGTCATTGACCTTGCTAAGTACCAACCTAATCTTTTCCGATTACTGTATCTCTCGGATGGTTTTAAAGGTTATACTTTTCTTGATGTGATGATGAATTACGAGAGCAATCAAAAAATAATCGCTAAAATGACTCAAATCTATGAGTTAGAACCGGATGTGTGCAAGGATATATTGTTACGCAGTTGTTTGTTCCTTGTAGGAATAGGCACTATGATTTGTATGAATCATATGGATTTTTCCCATGAACAAGTAGCTGGTATGATGAAACAGACTGTATCAGATATGGTGTTGGGAGCGAAACGAGGTATGCTATGAAGATAGGTTTACTAAAAGCTATGGCACTCACCCGAAAAGCGGATAGATTATCAGAGAATGAACGCTTGGAATTGCTTGTAGACGAACAGGAAAAGGGCCGCTTGCATATCAATCCCGCTATTATAATGACCGCGGGAGAGTATTTGAGCAATGAAGTGCGAGAAAAAATAAGCCGCGCTTTCGGGTGTTATGTTCAAACAAATTACTCTTGTACGGAAGGGGGAACCATGGCTTGTGAATGCACGGCCAAGCATTTTCATATCAATGATGATTGGATCATAATGGAAGCGGTTGATCATGATAATCAGCCGGTTCCTTTGGGGACCCGGTCCGCAAAAGTATTGATTACAAACCTTGCCAATCGGATTTGTCCCATCATTCGTTTTGAAATAACAGATAGAATCGTAATGCATCAAGAACCTTGTGAATGTGGAAACCAAAAACCCTGGCTCACTTTGGAGGGACGGACCGATGATATATTAACATTTGAAAATGGTAATAGAATAGCCCCTCTTACTCTTTATGCAATACTAAAGGAAATAAATTCAATACATCGCTTTCAGCTGATTCAACATAATAATAATAGTCGATTAGAGCTACGCCTCACAGCTGTAAACAAAAATAAAGCTTTTATAGAAGCCAAGGAAGCTCTTGAAAGCTTCCTGCTGCATAATGATATAAGAGCTAATGTGTATTTATCGAAAAAAAACCCGGAAGCAGACCCCAT
>CAZJAS010000036.1:0-21462 GCA_964544135.1 uncultured Clostridium sp.
TAGGAGAGAAGGATGTTATATTCATTATTAAATACAGACAATAATTTTTATGTAAATATTTGCGGCGAACTCGCAATTTTGAATTTAGAAGAAAGCGATTTGAAACAAGAAAAGGCTATTCCTGAAATATTAAACCAAATAAGGGAAGAAGAAATACAAAAAGAAAGGCTGTTTATAGATTTTTCCGGCACCTGCATTTGGGAATCGGATGATCAGAATATTATTATAAAAATGATATTAAATTTGCGCGAAAGTGAAAATGAAATATATTTAATTAAATTATCCGAAAATATAAGAAAAACAATGGAGCTTCGATTGAGAAATGCCGGAATCGGATTTGAGAGGGAGTGCAGTCAGGACGGAGAATATTATTATTCGATTCTTGGTGACGGAAAAGAACACTTAACTGTTATAGAATGCGATACTATTATAAAAGGAATACATGTGGATAATATTATGATTCTGGTGGAAGAAGGGGCAAAGGGAAAGAATCTAAATTTGGAACGCCTGTTAGCGGACGGTGAATATTGCATGTATTATTTTCTGTTTAGATTGGCCATGAAAATGACTGAGGAAAACGAAGTGTTTCGGGATGAAGAGAATCGCAGCAAAATCATCTTAGTTCCCCATAATGAGGCAGCGGTGCTTATGGTACAGGTATTGGCAAGATTTTTACATGTACAGGCATGGGAGGCACCTAAGGAGAATATGATCTCTTCGGAATGGGAATATATCATTATAAGGAATGTCATACATATGTTTTTTGAGCTTGATGGGATTATTGCCTATATTACTAAAGCGGGCGCAAGGGTACGTGGTAGCGCCTGTCTTTTGGATATCCATACAGGTGTGGGAAGTATCCGGGACAGGGTAAGTTTACACACCATAAATTTAGAGAAAGGCATCAGCTATCGATTGCAGCAAAAGAAGGATTTGAATTGTGGAAAATTTTCACAACCAAAAGAGTGACTTTTCATAGATATAATGATATAATAACCTTTATTGAGCATATTATATTGCAGAATAATTGCAGGAGGTTTTTATGTTAAACAATAAAGCGATATTAATTACGGGAGGTACCGGTACCTTCGGTAAGGCGTTTACAAAATATGTTTTAGAGCATTATAGCCCTAAAAAGATTATTATATATTCACGTGACGAATTTAAACAGTTTATTATGCAGAATGAATTTAAGCAAAATATGGACAAGCTTCGTTTCTTTATCGGTGATGTTAGGGATAAAGAGAGGCTGACAAGAGCATTAGAGGGAGTTGATTATGTAATACATGCGGCGGCATTAAAACAGGTTCCCGCTTGTGAATATAATCCTGCAGAAGCAATCAAGACCAATATCAGCGGAGCACAGAATGTGATTGATGCAAGTTTGGATACCAATGTTAAGAAGGTGGTGGCACTTTCCACGGATAAAGCAGTAAATCCCATTAATCTGTACGGCGGTACGAAGTTGGTTTCGGACAAGCTTTTTATTGCGGCCAATGCGTACGCAGGTTCCAAGGATATTAGCTTTTCCATCGTCCGCTACGGAAATGTTGCGGGAAGCCGCGGCTCCGTCATCCCTTTTTTTGAGTCTATCTTGGATAATGGAAAAGAGAAGCTGCCCATAACGGATTATCGTATGACCAGATTTTGGATAAGTCTTCGTCAGGGAGTTGAGCTGGTGATTAAGGCACTGGAGGAATCAAAGGGAGGAGAGACCTTTATCTCTAAAATCCCTTCTTTCAAAATAACGGATTTGGCAGAGGCTATGGCTCCCGGGATGCCGACTGAGGAAGTAGGCATCAGGGAAGGCGAGAAGCTTCATGAAATTATGGTTACAACCGAAGACGCTCCTAATACCTATGAATATGATAAGCATTTTATCATTTATCCGCAAATGGTATGGAGTGAAACTAAAAAAGCGGTCCCTTCAGGAAAGAAGGTATCGGAGGGCTTTTCCTACAGTTCCGATAACAATACCGAGTGGTTATCGGTAGAGGAGATTAAGGAACTGCTTACTCAAGAGGAAGAAGAATAAATAAGTAAGACATTGTACTTTTTGTCAACACATAAGCACTCCGGCAGAGTGCTTATATTGTTATTTCAGCAGTAAGAAATCAGGTTACAATTGAAACGGCAGCAAAGGATGGTAGGAGCATGCAGCATCTATTTTTACAGCAAAGCTATGAAGATTGCTGGGAAGCATATGAAAAAAGCTTAAGGAGCGAGCGCTATATCAAATGGGATTATGTCATTTTGACCGCCTCTAACGAAGCGCAGGCAAAGGTGTACCGGACACAGGTGGAGTACCGAATCAGGGAAAATACTCTTCCGGCCGGGACGCATTATGTAGTGTTGGCGGATCCGGACGGTAAAAGAGTGGGTTCCGGCGGAGCAACGCTGAATGTACTCAGGTTTCTGGCTGATGAAATGGGCGGAGCGGACTGCTTTGCGCATAAAAGGATATTGGTGATTCATTCCGGTGGGGACAGTAAAAGGGTGCCTCAGTATAGTGTATGCGGAAAAATATTTTCCCCGGTTCCGAGAGAGTTGCCCGACGGGAGAACCTCTACTTTATTTGATGAGTTCATCATCAGTATGTCGGGAGTGGCGGGAAGATTAAACGAAGGTATGCTGGTGTTGTCGGGAGATGTGTTATTTTTATTTAATCCCCTTCAAATAGATTTTACCTTTACTGGGGCGGCCGCACTGTCTGTGAAGGAGCCCGTTGCCATAGGTAAAAACCATGGTGTGTTTTTAAATAACGGCTCTGACTATGTAGGGCGTTTTTTGCATAAGCAGCCCGAGGAGCAGCTTCGTTCCATGGGTGCCGTTAATAAAAGCGGTTGTGTTGATTTGGATACGGGTGCGGTGGCATTTGATGTGCGGTTAATGCAAGCTCTCTACGGATTAATCAGTACGGATGGTGTTACCGATCAGGATAAATTTAACCGCTTTGTGAATGATAAAGTAAGAATCAGCTTTTACGGGGATTTTCTTTATCCATTGGCGGAAGATTCAAGTATAGAGGATTATTATGCGGAGGCGGCAGAAGCAAAGCCTTCTCCGGAGCTATTAGAATGCAGGAGGGAAATCTGGCAGGCTATCAGCGGATTTTCTATGCGTTTAATCAGCCTTACACCCGGGGAGTTTATTCATTTTGGAACAACATCGGAGCTTTTACGCTTAGTGACCCATGAAATATCCGATTACAAATTCTTGAATTGGAATATGCAGATCGGAACCAATGTAGAGGATACAAAATATGCTGTGCATAACAGCTTGATTGCAAAAGGTGCATTGATAGGGGAGAATGCCTATATTGAAAATGCGATGCTTTGTTCCGGCGTACGTGTGGGCAGCGGCAGTATTGTGAGCGGATTAAGGCTCTCGGGAGAAAAACAGGTAGTCCCCTCAGGGGTTGTTTTACATGGGTTAAAGCTGGAGGACGGTCGCTATACCGTAAGAATATTTAATGTGGAGGATAATCCCAAGGATCTTTGCGGGGTGATGATGAGCGGCACTATTTTACAGGCCTTAGGAGAAACGATGACCTTGTGGGATGCTACCATTTATCCCTTGTGCCCATCTATGGAGGAGGCTGTGCAAGCAGCTTTTATTACCTACCGGATGATGAAGGGATTTGCTTCTGTAGAGGAAAAGCAGTGGTGGCTTGAGCAAGAAAAAACCAGCTTATGCCTTAGCTTTAATCAGGCAGACGCAGATGCATCCTTTCGTTATCAACACCGATTGGAAGAAAAAATCGCAGTCAGCAGAGCAGTGGACCGTCTGATACGGGGAGAAAGCTGGCAGGATGCTATGATTGCTTTTCAAAAGCGTAAAATGAGCAAGGCTCAGGAAGATGAATTTCTTCAAATTGCGGAAGCGGCTGATTTTACAACTGCCGCCAGAATCTATTATGCATTAATGGGAGAAGCCAAAAGGCAGGGCAGGGCTTATGAAGCATATGAGCAGGCATGTTTTGGAATTATCGGTAAAGCGGTTTATGAAAGCGGCAGAGAAAATGTACATTATCGGGATAATTTTAAATTTAATAAAGAGAATGTACATGTGGAACTTCCTGTAAGGGTAAATTGGGGCGGCGGCTGGACGGATACACCACCTCACTGTTTGGAAAAGGGCGGTACGGTGGTCAATGCAGCCATTAAGCTTAACGGTATTTTTCCGGTGCAGGTTACCATTCGTAGAATAGAAGAATTGAAGATAGAAGTTGCAAGTGAGGATGTGGGAGCTTATCGGGAATTGCATACCCTGAAAGAGGTTTTGGATTGTAATAATCCATACGATGCTTTCGCTTTGCATAAGGCGGCATTAATAGCCTGCGGCGTGGTGCCCATGCATCATGTGAAAGATATCACATTGGAAGATATATTAAAGAGATTGGGCGGTGGTTTATATCTTTCCACACAGGTAATCGGAATCCCCAAAGGATCGGGACTGGGTACCAGCAGCATTCTTGCGGGAGCTTGTGTAAAGGCAGTATTTGAAATTATGGGTGAAAAGGTTACGGATGCCGCTTTATATGATATTGTTTTATGTATGGAACAGATTATGAGCACGGGCGGTGGCTGGCAGGATCAGGTAGGCGGTTTGACAGCAGGAATCAAATATATCACCACAGAGCCGGGTCTGACCCAACATATAAAGGTAGAAAAGATTGATTTAAAGAAAGAGACTGCAGTAGAACTGCAGGACAGATACGCTCTTATCTATACGGGACAACGCAGACTTGCCAGGAATTTATTGCGAAATGTGGTTGGGAATTATATCGGTAACCGCCCGCAAACACTGGATGCGCTTTTTAAAATGCAGCGTGTGGCCGCATTAATGCGTTTTGAACTGGAAAAAGGCAATATTGATGAATTGGCAAAGCTGTTTAATATTCACTGGGAACTGTCTAAGCAGCTGGATCAGGACTCCACCAACACTTGTATTGAGCAAATATTCAGGGCATGTGAGGATTTGATTGACGGCAGGTTTATTACCGGAGCCGGAGGAGGCGGATTTCTACAGGTTATTATGAAAAAGCAAGTCACCAAAAAACAGCTTCGGGAAAGGCTCAGGGAGGTTTTCCAGGATAGCGGTGTGGATGTTTGGGACAGTGAATTTATCTATTAAAAGAAGGGTAAAATTGCATGAAAAATATATATGAAGATGAAACAATCTACCTTCGTCCCATGACATATGAGGACACCGAGGATATCATTAGGTGGCGCAACAGCGATATGGTACGGTCACATTTTATCTACAGGAAACCTTTTACCAGACAAATTCATGAAGATTGGATAGAAAACGTTATAAATACAGGGAAAGCCATACAAATGATGATTTGTGAAAAGGATGGGGACAAGCCGATAGGAAGCGTTTATATCCGTGATATTGACACCGTCCATCATAAAGGTGAATACGGCATCTTTATTGGGGAAGAATCAAAAAGAGGTCATGGAATCGGAACGGCAGCGGCAAAACTCATGTTAGAGTATGCTTTTTTGGAGCTTCATTTGCACCGTGTTTACTTAAGAGTACTCGCGGATAATTTACAAGCCATTGCAAGCTATGAAAAATCCGGTTTTGTGAAAGAGGCTTATTTGAAAGATGATGTGTATTTAGACGGCCGTTACTGCGATATTATTCTCATGGCTGTATTGGCCCCAAATGAGGAAAATGACATTGAAAGCTCAGAGACTTAGTAAGTTTTATAAAAAACATGAAAGAATCATAAATGCGGCGGTATTTGCACTGTTGCCGCTTCTTAGTTGTATATTATACTGTGCGTTAGACCAAAAAACCATAGGACAGGTATACCTGCCCGCGTCGGAATGGAATGATGAGCTCTTTTATTTTAAACAGGTACAGGGGATGATAGATTTCGGATTTCCCAGAGGTTATTTTGGCTTTAATGAAAGTCATTCTCGACTGTTATCCTATGCGGCGTGGAGTCCGGTTTTAGTATGGCCTTGGATATTGTGGGGACTTATATTCGGATGGAATTTAATGTCTCCTATTTACTGCAATATTGCATTGCTTTCCCTCGCCGTATTTTTGTTTGTTTGGTTGACAAGGCCCAAAATGAAGCAGCTTGGAATCTTGTTTATACTTTTTATCTGCTTTACACCCTTTAACAGATATATGATGTCTTCTATGTCGGAGATTATATGCTTCTCCATGGTAATCATTATGTTTGCACTGGGAGTCAATTATTTACAAAAAGAACATGCAGGCAAGCTGGTGGCTTTATTTATACTGTCAGTGGTTATGACTCTAATGCGCCCTTATCTGTTGGTATTTATGATATTGCCCATCTATTTGTGGATCAGAAAACGAAAAATGTGGGGGCTATTGGGAAGTCTTGGCATAATCAGTATAACAGGAGCGGCTTATTTGGCAGTGAAGCATTATCTTAGCGCAGCATATGTTGCACCACTCTTTAAAACGGATTTTATTACCGCATTTAAGGATAACGGATTTTTCGGTGGCATCCGCTTTGTGCTGTACCAACTTGTTGCGGTAGGAAAACAGTTCTTAGCAATGGCGTTGGAAGGTTTTAAGAGCGGTCTCCCTGAGGGAGCTTATTTTGCCGGCTTTCTTGTAATACTATTACTGTTGCTGATTCAGGTATTTTATAATTACAAAAAGAAGCAAAAAAATGAGCTCATTATGAACGGTTATCTGTCTCTTTGCTTTATTGCTATGCTAGGTGCGCTGTTTTTAATGTACAAGCTCTTCGAAGGCTCGAGACATCTGGTTACTTTTATAGCAGTCGGAATATTTGCGGTCAGCTTGATGGAAACCAGATTCTATAAGAAAATGATTGTACTGGCAGCTGTTTTTGTATATTTATATTCCTTTTTGGGTAGCAGACATCCCCTTGCCGATCTATACTATCAGGTACCGTATCGGAGTGAAGCACTGGCTGAGGAAGTGGAATTTTGGCAGGAAATATATGAGGAAAAGCTTGAATTTGATCATGAAAATGTACCCGGATATGAAAATACTATTATCTGGCAGTGTAGCGATATTGTGGAAGGAACTACAAATGGAGTGATGATTCCCTGGCAGCTTTTATATGGTCTTCCTTCCGGATACGGTATCAATCATTGCAAGACTGAATATCTTGTGGAAAACTTTGATGATTTACAATGCAGGTATCTTGTGACCATACATGATGGGCAAGTGGACCGCCTGTGCCGGGAAAGCGGTGCAAAGCTGCTTGGTGAAAGTACAAATATGGTATTATATAGGCTGCATTAGGGAGGTGACGGATGATGGATGAGAAAATAGTTAGTCCAGGGATATTTTGGGAGCGCTGCAAACATAAGATAAGTCCTATAGCAAAAACAGCCTTTTTTTCGGCGGTATTAATAGGTCTGATGATTCATATGCCGATATTAATCAGGGATATTCCAAACCACGACGGGCTGGACAGCATCTATTTTGATCAAAATATGATTACCTCGGGCAGGTGGTTTTTAACGGTTGCCTGTGGAATTTCCTCCTATTTTTCTCTTCCTTGGGTGATAGGTTTACTGGGAATTATATATCTGGGCATTACTTCCATGCTCCTTTGTGAGTTTATGGAAGTAAAACATCATGGCAGTGCAGTTTTAATATCCGGTATTTTATGTGCATTTCCGGCACTCTGTGCTACCTTTGCCTATGTATTTACTTTGGACGGGTATATGCTGGCAATCCTGCTTGCGGTGTTAGCCCCCTTTCTTGTGAAGCAATATAAATATGGGTTTATTGCAGGAGGGGTATCTCTGGCTTTTAGCTTGGGCATCTATCAATCCTATCTGCCGTTTGCCATGCTTCTTTCCTTATATGGTATTATAATATTGTTCTTAGATAATAAAAACATAAAAGAAAAGCTGCGTGGAATGCTTGATTATTTATATATGGGAATCATCGGAATTTCTTTATATTACATAATCTTGAGGGTTTTCCTTTTGATACAGGGAAAGGAATTGGCATCTTATCAGGGCATCAGCGGCATGGGAACCGTTAAAAAAGCGGGAGTATGGGAGATTATATCAAATTTATACCGTGACTTTTTTGCTTTCACCTTCGAAAGTAATATTCTATTTAATAATATTTGGTCCCTGATAGCCATTTGCCTCCTTGTGATACTGTTTTTATCGGTGCTTCTTCATGTTGTCATTCACAAAAAGCTGTACCGCAGTCCATGGTTTTATCTCATACTTTTGCTGCTTACAGCGGGGCTGCCCATTATTACCAATGTAATAATGATCATTTCCCCGACCGTCACCTATCATCTGCTGATGCGGTACCAGTGGGTGCTGTATTTAATATGCATCATTGGTTTTATCGAAAAGTATTGTAAATGGAATTTGGGAAGCTGGGCTATGCTGTTGACAGCAGGTATCTTGATTTTTAATTATGGGGTCACGGATAATATTGCATATGCTAATATTCAAAAAAAATATGAAAAAACCTATGCTCTCTGTATTCGGCTAGCTGACCGTATGGAACAGGCCCAGGGGTATGAAAGAGGCATGCCGGTGGCTATGATAGGAGTGGTCGGGGATGTTAATTACCCCGTAACAGATATTACCGGCCCTGTTACCGGCTCTATCATCGGTATGAATGGGGATTATCTTTTATATACAAGGAGTAATTATCAGTTGTTTTTAAAACATTATCTGGGAATTACCATTGATTTGGTATCGGATGAGGAAATGCTTACAATTTATAATTCAGAGGAATACAGGGAAATGGGAAGTTTTCCGGCGGCGGATTCTGTCAAGGTGGTGGATGGAATTTTATATGTAAAGCTGGAAAACAGTGAGGAGTAGTCTATGGCTTTATTATCGATTGTACTGCCTTCCTACAATGAGGAGAGCAATATTGCAAATACGGAAAAAGTATTATCGGAGCTATTGGAAAAAGAGGATATTGCTTATGAACTTATATTCATAAGCGATGGCTCAACGGATGCAACCTATGAGGAAATAGTAAAAGCATCAGAAAAAAATCCCTGTGTAAAGGGAGCACAGTTTTCACGTAATTTTGGCAAGGAGGCTTCTATTTTTGCAGGATTACAGCTTGCTCTCGGAGATGCAATTGTGGTAATGGACTGTGATTTGCAGCATCCTCCCGAAACCATTCCCAAAATGTATGGGATATGGAAGGAGGGCTATGAAGTTGTGGAGGGTATTAAATCAAGCCGCGGCAGGGAAAGTCTGGGGCATCGTATTTCTGCAGGACTGTTTTATAAAATTATGAGTAAGTTAATTAAAATTGATATGAACGCATCTTCTGATTTTAAGTTGCTTGACCGCAAGGTCGTTAATGTACTTCTGGAACTGAAAGAGAAAAACACATTTTTCAGAGCCCTGACCTTCTGGGCCGGTTTTCGGACAACATCCGTGGAGTACGAGGTACAGGAAAGAAAATATGGGGTAAGCAAATGGTCCCTTATCAGCCTGATGAAATATGCCGTTACAAATGCCACATCATTCAGCACCCTTCCTCTGCAGCTTGTGACTGTAATCGGATTGATTTCTATTTTGTTTAGTTTTATATTAGGTGTACAGACCTTGGTCAAATATATCAGCGGTACAGCAGTAGAGGGATTTACTACAGTTATTTTGCTCATACTGATTATAGGAGGATTTGTAATGCTCAGCTTGGGGATGTTGGGGCATTATCTGGCACGCATTTATGAAGAAGTTAAGGGGAGGCCAAAGTATATTATCAGTGAAGTGACTCATAATGTACAAGGCAATATTAAAGGAAAGGCATAAAGAGGCATTGACTGAGAGAGGTTTACATATGGAAAAAAGTAAAACAGACGGGCGAATGGCCAATATGGAGCTTCTGCGTATGATTGCCATGCTATTGGTGGTGGTGCTGCATTTTTTAGACAAGGGCGGTAATCTTCCTCCGCTTACGGAAGGCTCCATGGAGGTATCCGGATATGCAGCGTGGATTTTAGAAACCCTATCCATTGTTGCCGTAAATGTATATATGTTAATCAGCGGTTATTTTTTGATAGAAAGTTCCTTTAAAGTAAAGCGCTTACTTGGTCTATTGCTGCAAATATGGTTTTACAGTTTGGGAATCGGGCTCTTGGGAGCGGCGTTTGGATATCTGCCTGAGGGCGGATTCGGTATTCACTATCTTTTGACACTCTGCTTGCCTATTTCTATGAACCATTACTGGTTTATGTCAGCCTATGTATTTATGTATTTATTTGTTCCCTTGCTGTCGGCGGGAATAAAGCGGCTGACCAAAAAGCAATTACAGCTTGTGATGGGAATGTTGATTTTTGTATTTTGCCTTATTAAATCCGTGGTACCGGCCAGGCTGGAGGCGGATAACCTGGGTTATGATTGTATTTGGTATCTCTGTGTGTTTGTGGTGGCGGCCTATATCCGTCTGAATGGATTTTCCTTTTTTAAAAACAAGGGACGCAGTCTTTTAGTATATTTAGGTTCGGGGGCTGTCATATTCGGTATAACATTTTTCCTTCGTTTCCTCTATTTAAAAACAGGAAGCTTGGGTACAATACTTACAAATTGTTATCATTATAATCATATTTTGGTTTTACTTGCTTCCTTGGGATTTTTCTATCTGTTTTATCACATAGAGATAAAACAGGAAGGGATTCGGCGCATAGTGGTAAGAATAGCCCCATATACACTGGGTGTTTATCTATTACATGAGCATGTGGCAATCCGCTACGAATGGCAGAAATGGATTTATCATATTTTAGGAAAACCGAATCATACTATTAGTTTGCTACTGATTACATTACTATCCGTACTGTTGATTTTTGCTGCCGGTATTCTGGTTGATATGCTAAGAGTGTTGATTTTTAAGGGGCTTCATGGACTGCTGACCCATTTTGGTTTCTATAGACAATTGCATTTATGGTTGGATAGGTGTAATATTAACAAAACCTGAACAATCGGTAGAAAAGAGGGCTTATGATTAATTTTAATGTACCTCCCTATGTGGGAAAAGAAGTTGAGTATATGAAACAAGCAATAGAGAATAATAAAATCTGCGGTGACGGTGCATTTACTCATAAATGCAATGCATGGTTAGAGGAAAAAACCGGCACGGCAAAATGTCTTCTGACCACCTCCTGTACCCATGCCACGGAACTTGCGGCACTTCTTTCGGAGATTGAACCGGGAGATGAGGTTATTATGCCTTCCTTTACCTTTGTATCAACGGCAGATGCCTTTGTACTGCGTAAAGCGGTGCCTGTGTTTGTAGATATCAGACCCGACACTATGAATATAGATGAGAAATTAATTGAAGCTGCCATTACGGATAAAACAAAGGCTATTGTACCTGTGCATTATGCAGGTGTATCCTGTGAAATGGATGTAATTATGGATATAGCAAAGCGATATCATCTAATCGTTATCGAAGATGCGGCCCAAGGTATTATGTCTACCTATAAAGGAAAAGCACTTGGCACTTTTGGAGAATTCGGTTGCTTTTCATTTCATGAGACAAAAAATTACAGCATGGGTGAAGGCGGCGCTTTATTGATCCGGGATGAGAAATATATTGAGGATGCAGAAATTATCCGTGAAAAAGGAACCAACCGTTCTAAGTATTACAGAGGACAGATAGACAAATATACTTGGGTTAATTATGGTTCTTCCTATTTACCCAGCGATATGAATGCGGCATATTTATATGCACAGCTGGAAATGGCGGATGAAATCAACGATGCGCGTAAGGCATGTTGGGACCGCTATTATGAAAATCTCATATCCCTTCAGGATGAGGGTAAAATAGAACTGCCGGTAGTACCGGAAGGCTGTATACACAATGCTCATATGTTTTTTATCAAAGCATCAGATCTGGAAGAAAGAAGTAATTTAATAGATTATTTAAAGAAGAATAATGTACTGGCTGTATTTCATTATATTCCATTGCATACCGCACCTGCCGGATTAAAATTCGGTAGATTTCACGGTGAGGACAGGTATACAACCAAAGAAAGCGAGAGATTACTGCGCCTTCCTATGTATTACAGACTTACTTTGGATGAAGTTGATTATGTTTGTGATAAAATAAAGGAGTTTTATAAATAATGTATAAAAGCAAAAGATGGGAAAAGATTGCTTTTGGAGCAGGGATATTGATTGTATTGCTTTCTTTTCTTCCTTACCTGATTTTGGGAACGGATTCCATAGTACCCTATTATGACCAGTTGGACGGCGAGGTATTATCCTATCTATTTCGTGCCAAATATCTCTTTCAAGGCGGGGGAGTGATACCGGAATTTTTAAGCGGTGCCGCAAAGACTTCCTTAACACCGCCGGCTCCTTTGGCAGTGTTGCTTTTTAATGTATTTTCTCCTTTTTGGGCTTATCTGATATTGCAGTTTGCCGGGCAGATTACAGCATATATAGGAATGTATCTGGCAGCTAAGAGGATTACGAAAGAGCCTCTTATTGCTGTTGCCTGTGCATTATTGTTTGCGTTCCTTCCTTTTCGTCCTGTATACGGATTAACCCAATTTGGGATGCCCCTGCTTATTTGGTCTGTTTATAATCTGTATAAAAAGGAGTATCAGGCAATCAGCTTGGCATGCATTGCTCTTTATACCGCATTGTCATCACTGGTTCTTGCCGGGTTCGGTATCCTGCTTGTATGGGCGGTATTTTTGGTGATTTTAGTATTTAGGAAAAAACTGAAAGATCATGGACTGCTTATAGCAGGGTTTTTATTGATGTTTATCATTTATATACTGGAAAATGCGGGTTTATTGATACAGGTAATGGGCGGTTCAGGGGATTTTATATCCCATAAGGCCGACTATGTTATTTCTGCCAGTTCATTCTTTTCCTATGTTTTAAACAGCTTTCTTTACAACAGTCAGCATAGTGAAGATTATCATTTAGGAATCCTGATCGCATGCGTGATTACCCTGATTGCGGGCTTGGTCAAGAGGAAGAATGCTAAGGCGGGTGAAAAAAGGAAGTATGAACGAATCGCTTGGTTTATGGGTTTTCTATTTGTTTTATACCTGATTAGCGGAATATGGCGGTGTGAGCCGGTGGTAGCAATCAGATCCCAAATGGGCAGCCTGGGTACATTTCAGTTAGAAAGGTTGCTGTGGATGACACCTGCGGTTTGGTATCTGCTACTTGCCTGTGTACTGGATTATTGGCTGGATAGGGGAATACAAAAGAAAGTCCGCTTTGTATCATTTATCTGCCTGGGACTGCTGTATTTAGCTACGGGCTTAATTATTTTAAAAAACAGTCTTGTAAAGCCCGTTGTGCAGAAGGTTCTTAACCCATCGTATCCTGCAATCAGCTGGTCCGATTATTATGCGGACGGAGTGATGGAACAGGTAGAAGAGTTTATTGCTGCCAAGACTAATATGGTACAGCAGGAATATCGGGTGGTAAGCTTAGGGATTGATCCGGCTGCAAGTTTGTATCACGGTTTTTACACTGTGGACGGATATTCCAATAATTATTCCTTGGACTATAAAAATCGTTTCCGCCAAGTGATTGCTCCCGAGCTGGATAAAAGTCCTTATTTAGAAGACTATTATGATAATTGGGGTAATCGTTGTTATCTGTTTTCGTCAGAGGCACCGGGTTATTTTACTATTGAAAAAGGTACTTTCTGGTATCAGGATTTACAAATAGACACAGCAGCGTTATCTGAGCTTTCCTGCCGTTATATCTTATCTGCGGCTTATATTGTAAACAGTGAAGAATTGGGACTGGTCCTTCTGAGAGAAGAGCCGTTTGAAACAGATACAAGTTATTATCAGGTTTTTCTGTATGAAGTAAGTAAATGAAATAGGAGAATACCATGTTATTGATTCAAATATTGCTGCTGCTGTTCTTTGCGGTGGGCGTGCCGGTCGCAATGGGAGCCGGAGCTTCCTCCTTTGTGGATACCCATAGAAAAAACATATGGTTTATGTGGACAGCCGGCTGTATTTTGCTTTTTGCCGCATTCCAGGTGATAGCGGTGCCCCTTATTCTTGCAAGGTGCAGCTTCACCCTTTTGGTTTGGATATTTGCTGTTTTTTGTGTGGCTGGATTTGCAGGAGGTATTTTTCTTTGGTATTTTAGAAATAAAAAATATCCTGTTCTTTCGGCAGTCCCCTCTAAAATGAGAAAAAATGAAAAAATTTTATGGATTGTTTTTTTACTGATACTGGCAATTCAACTTTTTCTGGCGGCATTTTTAGCCTTCGCTGATGGAGATGATGCCTATTTTGTGGCGGTTTCCACGATTACGGATGCAAGTGATACCATGTATCTGGTATTGCCTTATACCGGCGGAAGCACAGGTCTGGATGTCAGGCATGGCTTGGCACCTTTCCCCCTATTGATTGCATTTTTGGCCAGAATATCGGGAGTACATTCGGCGGCAGTTGCCCATACTGCGTTTCCCCTGCTCTTCATTCCTCTTACCTATTGTATATATGGACTCATAGGAAGCAGATTGTTTAAGGGGAGAAAGCTGCAGCTTCCGATTTTTATGATATTTGTTGAAATATTGGTGATGTGGGGAAATTACTCCCTGTATACGGCAGAAACCTTTTTAATGACAAGAACCAGACAGGGTAAATCGGCTCTTGGGAATATTATAATTCCCGCAATTTTCCTCTTGCTTTTTATGATCGGGGAAAAATTATCGGAAAATAGAAAAATAGAAAAAATTTTATGGATGCTGCTCTTTATGGTGATGACGGCCTCCTGTTTGTGCAGTACAATGGGTGCATTTTTAATTGGAGTTTTACTGGGCGTATTCGGACTTTGTACCATATTGACTTATAAAAAATGGAAGCTGATATTGCCCCTATGCATTTGTATGATACCTGGGGCGGTTTATATCGGAATATATTTATTGTTGAATTGATTAAAGGGAAAGGTAACTTAGAATGTGGGATAAAGTACTTGCCCTATATGAAGGGTATATCGGTACAGGCATGATTGCCGGGCTGTTCTTGGTAGCAGTTATTTACCTGTTCGTTGTAGAAAAAAACAAGAATATCAGAATCATATTTCTTTATATGCCGGTTATTATTTTGCTTTTGTATTTTTGCCCGTTTTTTGCGGCAATTGTGTACTCTTTTGCAGGAGAAGAAATTTATTACCGAATTCTATGGCTGGTTCCCATTGTCCCTGTGCTTGCCTACGCCGCGGTCAGGATTATTATGACCTGCAACGGAAAAAAGAGAATCACCGCTGGACTGGCAATAGGCGGTATTATCCTGTTGTCGGGAAGTCTTGTTTATGAAAGTCCTTATTTTTCAAGAGCGGAAAATGTGTATCATGTACCGAATACGGTGGTAGAAATCTGTGAAGCCATAGAGGTGGAAGGAAGAGAAGTAAAGGCAGCGTTTCCGGGTGAGTTTTTACAGTATGTGCGCCAATATTCTCCTTATGTGCATATGCCCTATGGACGGGAGATGACAATTGTAAGATGGAATTTTTATGATGCATTATATTCCTTGCTGCAGGCTGAAGTCTTGGATGTGGAGGAGATTGCTAAAATTGCAAGGGAGCGGGATTGTCATTATATTATTTTCTCAAATACAAAGCAGCTGCAAGGGAGCTTTGGGGATTATGGTTATGAATTCTTTGATGAAATTGGAGGATATATTATTTATGTAGATACAACCATAAATAAAGGAGTGTAAAACAATTATAGTTTTACACTCCTTTTAAATTAGTAAATTTCAGTATATCTTTCTAACGCATCTTTCATTCGGGGAATCAGCAATTCACGGCCTTTCTGGTTTATGTGCAGATTATCAATTAGATAATCGGATGCAATTTCTTCATAAATAGTGCCGTTCATATTATCCAAAAAGCTTACTTGCAGCTCATATGCTGCTTCACCTTGCTTATTGGCATAGGTGGAAAGGAAATGCTGGCCGTAAGTCTGAACGTCGCTGCTTACATATTTGCCGTTTTCATCTATTCCGTATGCATAAGTAGGTGACATGGTAATAATGCGAATCCAGGGAAACTTTTGCTGAATGAGTTCGATTCCCGCAGCCATGGCACCGGTAAATTGTTGCGGATCCGTAAAGTTGGTATCACTGTACATTCCTCGGCCTTCCAGATAGTCACTGGCATCATACATGATAAAAATGGCATCTACGGTTTCGAAATCAATGGATTGCAACAGGCTGACTGCATCTTTTATATCTGAGGGAACATCACCGATTGCTTTATATGCCTGATCTACAATGGAATCATTGTCAACGGTAAATACCGTAGTGAGCCAATAAAAACTAAATGCATCCATGGGATAGCTGTCAGCATAAAAGGATTCATTATAAGAAGTCATAAAGGAGCCCGGTATGGAGCAGTTGTACACTGTGGCTCCGGTTTCCTTGGCAAATAGATTACATAAATTCTTGTCTGAATTTCTGTCATCGGAGAAAAGATTATTACCAAAGCAAACAATAGTGGTTTTGCCGTCGTCTTTGGGAAAAGTACCGTCATCCTCAAACATATTCGGAATAATATAATCAAAGGTTTCAAGATAAGGGTTCCCCGGTACAGTTATGGCATCAATTTCTTCGCGCGTAATGGTTCGTCCGAAGCCTACGAATTTTCTGACTATGATAACTATAATTAGTATTATTACTATGGCCAAAACAAGATGCATATTTATTTTTAATTTCTTTTTTTCCATCATACAGCCTTTCTGTGAATTGAGATTTATTGCTCTGATTGTACTATTATATGGTAAAGCTGTCCAGTCTAGTCAAAGAGATTTAATAAAATATAAAGAAATGATACAAAGAAGATACAAACATGAGGAAAATAGTATATATGGAATTTAAAATAGGAGGATTGAGTGGTTCTTGATGGAAAAACATACCGCTTGAGTAAATAAGACTTATTTTTGTATACTGTAGAAGAGAAAATATGGATATATTAAGAAAAAAATAAGAATTAAAAGGTCTTATAAGAGGTTTTTACCTTGAAGGGCATAGAGCAAAATGATATAATGTTACAGAATTGTTAAAAAGGAAGGGTATGGTAGGAATGAAAAAATTATTTAACCACAGTAAGAGAGCCTATAAAAAAGAAAATCTTGAGTGGGATGATTTAGAATATACAGACGAATATACCAATGAAGACTTTGAAACTGACGGTGAGGAAGTTCATTATGAAGATGAATATGAGGATGCCGTAGTATATGGTGATGAAGAGGAATATGAGGATATCATAGTATATGCGGACGAGGAGGAATATGAAGACGGCGTTGCATATGTGGATGAAGAGGAATACGAAGATGGTATTACATATGCAGATGAAGAGGAATATGAGGATACCTTAGAGTATGCAGACGAGGAGGAATACGAAGACAGCGTAGCATATGCGGATGAAGAGGAATATGAAGAAGCGTATGCGGACGAAGAAGAATATGAGGATTCTTTGGAGTATGCGGATGAAGATATATATGAAGAAGAGGACGATTATGAAGAAATAATTCCATGGAGTGCCATGTCAGATAAAAATATCTTCCAAAAGCTATGGTACAAGCTTGTACATATGAATACCATGGACAAGGTGGTTACCACTACGGGTATATTGGTACTGGTATTGGCTTTGATAACAGGAACGGTGTTTGCAAGTGCAAGATTAATAAATACACAGGTAGCCTCTTTTGATACTGTAGGCACCCAGCTTTCGGGGATTAATTTAATCGGTGAGCAGGGACTTATGGCTGTTGCGGATGCGGAGCTGGCAAGGATTTCGGCTGCGAATGCCATTGCCGATGATGATAATGAATATGAAGAATCCGAGTATACGAAGGAAGTGACTGTAGGACTTAATCTGGCTTCCATCGAAAAAGATTTAAAGGTTAAGTTTGTAAATGATAAAACAAATAAATTGATTGCAAATGTACCTTTTTCTGTTACGGTAACAAATCCGGACGGAAAGACAGAGACATGGACAGATGATGATATGGACGGTATAATCTATAAAACAGATATTAAGCCGGGAGAATATTCGGTAGCCATGGATGCATTAGAAGGTGAAAAATATGAGGATTATGAAATTTCCACCTCTGCAAAGAAGGTAAATGTTAAAAAAGAAATATCTTATGAAAAAGTGGATGTTTCCGATGAAGTAAAGAGTGAATCTGAAATTAATGCAAAAAAAGAAGATACAGCGGAAAACGGACCTGATGTAGAGTCAGCGCTTACCGATACTGTAGGTTGGGTGGAATCTACAAAAACAGTTATGGATTCTGTATATACTGCCGTTGCAAAAAGCAGTATTGCGGCACCGCTTACGGCATCAAAGAGTGTGGGCTTTGTAAGGACAGCAGAAGAAACCTCTTCTACTATACCTGAAGATACGGAGCCACCCGTAACAACTGCCCCCCCTGCGACATCGGAGCCCCCTGCGACATCGGAGCCCCCTGAGACATCGGAGCCCCCTGAGACATCGGAGCCCTCTGAACCATCGGAGCCCCCCAGCCCCACACCGGGAATTACTGCCATTACGCTTGATAAGACCAATCTTTCTTTAGAAAAAGGAAAGACGGCAGTATTGACGGCAACTGTTACGCCTGCAGAGGGTACGGACAAAACTCTGGAATGGGAATCCTCCGATACATCGGTAGCTTCAGTTGACCAATCAGGAAAGATTACAGCAATTAAGGTTGGTACAGTGACCATAACGGTTAGATCTAATATAGATAGTTCAATACAGGCAACATGTACATTAATGGTAACGGAAGATACAAGGACACTTACATTAAGCCATTCTGCGCTGACAATGGCAGTCGGAAGTCCTCTGACCATTACGGCAACCATAGGAAATTCAGTAGACGGTGGCGGTATATCCGGGAATATCACAGCAAAAAGTGAGAATACATCGGTTGCTGATGTGACTATAGGTACTACCCAAAACGGGGAGGTCTCCATTATCATAACCCCTAAAGCAACAGGAACGGCTGTGATTACAATTGGTATTGATAATTATACCGGTCTGACAAAGACTTGTACCGTTACAGTAGGAAATCGTTATATATCAGTCAGTCAGACGACAGCTAGCGTATTGTCCGGAAGCATCAAAGAATTAACGGCGGTTGTAAACAGCCCGGGAGGCACTTTTTCCGTAGAAACTTCAAACAGCGGTGTGGCTACAGCAAAATTAACAACTTCTGTGAAAGATGGAAAGACTACCGCAAAGGTAGTTGTAACAGGAGTTGCAGCAGGCTCCGCTACAATAACTATTATTCACACAGAGAGCGGTGTGGCTGTGAAGCAGGCCTGTACGATTACTATAGTAAATAAAGATACAAAGCTTCTGAATGCGGATAAAAAACAGCTCTATGTTATGGTATCCGAAAATAAATACAGAGAAGCGACCTACTCGGATTATTATAATGCTTCTATTACTACATTATATCTAAAAACAGAAGGTGTAGTTAAATATACCGGCTGGCAGACATTGAACGGCAAGCTGTATTATTATGATGCCGCCGGCAAATTCATTACCGGAGAACAGGTCATACAGGGAGCAAAATATACCTTTGCCAGTGACGGTTCCCTGGTAGTGGGCAATGGTGCCTTCGGTATTGATGTTTCAAAGTGGAACGGTACGATTGATTGGAATGCGGTTAAAAATTCCGGTGTAAATTATGTCATTATAAGGTGCGGCTACAGAGGCTCAAGTTCAGGTGTATTGGTTGTGGATCCTAAGTTTACTGACAATATCAAGGGTGCTGCGGCAGCAGGGCTAAAGGTTGGTGTTTATTTCTTCTCTCAGGCAATCAATAAAAACGAAGCCGTGGAAGAAGCATCTATGGTACTTGATTTAATTAAGAATTATACAATCTCTTATCCTGTATTTTTGGATGTGGAAGCGGTTTCCGGGTCAGGACGTGCTAATAATATCAGTAATGAGGCCAGAACGGAAGTAATAAAAGCATTCTGTGAGACGATTCAAAATTCGGGCTATACCGCAGGTGTTTATGCCAACAAAAATTGGCTAACCACCAAGATAGATACCAGTCAGCTAAATAAATATAAAATATGGCTGGCACAATATGCATCAGCACCTACTTATACCGGCAGATATGATATGTGGCAGTATAAATCTACCGGAAAAGTGACAGGTATCAGCGGAAATGTGGATTTAAACTGGAGTTATTTGGGATATTAAACAGAGATAGATCAGAATACTAAAATATAAAAACGGAGGTTGCTTTTATGAGGACTTATTTGGTAACGGGAGGTGCCGGTTTTATCGGCTCTAACTATATACACTATATGTTTAAAAAGTACGGTGATCAAATTAAAATTATTAATGTGGATCTGCTGACTTATGCGGGCAATTTGGAAAACCTTAGAGAGCTTGAGGGAAGGAATCAATACAGCTTTATAAAGGCAGATATCTGTGATAAAGAAGCAATCAGTAAAATATTTACCGAAAACGATATTGATCGTGTGGTACATTTTGCAGCAGAAAGTCATGTAGACAGAAGTATCCGTGACCCTGAAGTATTTGTGCAGACTAATGTTTTGGGAACAGCAGTTATGCTAAACTGTGCAAAAGCAGCCTGGGAGCTTCCTGACGGAACTTTTCCGGAAGGCAAGAAATTTTTACATGTATCCACCGACGAGGTATATGGTTCTTTAGAAAAGGAGGATGATTTCTTTTATGAAACGACTCCTTATGATCCCCACAGTCCTTATTCTGCAAGTAAGGCAGGCTCCGATATGCTGGTAAGGGCATATATGGATACCTATCGTTTTCCGGCCAATATTACCAACTGCTCCAACAACTACGGACCTTATCAGTTTCCCGAAAAGCTCATTCCCCTTATTATTAATAATGCCTTACAGGGAAAGAAGCTGCCGGTATACGGGGACGGTAAGAATGTAAGGGATTGGTTATATGTAGAGGATCACGCAAAAGCAATCGATATGGTGCAGGAAGAAGGCAGATTGTTTGAAACCTATAATATCGGCGGACATAATGAAAAGCAAAATATAGAGATTATTACTATTATTCTGGACACCTTATTGGAAATGCTGCCGGATACGGATGTAAGAAAAGCTTCTATAAGTCATGATTTGATAACTTATGTTGAGGATCGCAAGGGACATGACAGAAGATATGCAATCGCACCTGATAAAATCAAGGCAGAGATTGGATGGTATCCTGAAACCATGTTCAAAGAAGGCATTAAAAAGACTATTGCATGGTATTTTGAGAATGAGGACTGGATGAAAAATGTAACTAGCGGCGATTATCAAAAATACTATAATGAGATGTATCAATAGAATGTTATTTTGCACACGATGAGTGGGAACGGTGGGAATCGTTCCCACTGATATTGTAAGCAATATTACATGCTATATAGGATTTTAATATAATATATGGTAAAATATAAAATATTCGGGTTGAAAGGAGATTCTCTATGAAAGGAATTATACTGGCC
>CAZJAS010000037.1:0-21201 GCA_964544135.1 uncultured Clostridium sp.
ATTACATTACCAGTGAAACAAGGGGTCTGTGGATAAAAGTACGGAAACTCAAGGATAATTATAATTGACAAGCATAAAATGGTATGATATAGTGTAATTCGTATTGAATATATGAAGATTTTAAGCAGTATATTAAGAAGATAAAATGTGGGTTATGGTGTTGATTCCCATCACCCACTTGTATGCGCGAGTGGCTCAGCGGTGGAGCACCTCCTTGCCAAGGAGGGGGTCGCGGGTTCGATTCCCGTCTCGCGCTTATATAAAAGAGGTTGAAATGCAAGTCAGCATTTCAACCTCTTTTAAAATCATTAAGTTATTATTCATTACATTTAATTTTATTTCCCTTCAATGACAAACAAACGTGCCATAACAGGCTTTTCCAGCCATACCTTCAGTACATTTTCAGATACTTCGTAAGGCACCGCTTCTTTTTCGGGGTATAAGATATGAACATTTACTCCGTCCTTGGCAAATGCAAGACCATCCAAAGGAATCTCAAAACAATTTTCCTCCGGCATTCTTCCGCTTACTGCAAGGCGGTTATCAATTTTTCCATCCATCTCCCGCTTCCAAACTGCCAGATATGCCTTTTCATCCGTTTTTAAACCTGCACATAACCATTGATCCAGATTGTCCGCCAAATCGAGAGGCCAATAGGGAAGTGCCCTTTTTATATCCTGACGGATATTCTTGTAGCAGCTTATTCCCTCTTTCACCAAATCTATCCGCTCTGTGGAAATCTCTGCCAGATGACCGCTCTGGTGAATTCGAAGCAGCATAGTATTTATCATATTAAAAATAACTTCTTCTTTATCCCCATTCCTCATAGGATAAGACCATACCGCTGCCTGCTCCGGTGTTACACCCGCTGCTGCATTCGCAGTAATGGTGGCGTAATTACGGTAGTCTTCCTGATCGGAAGTGGATTGTATGCTATAACGGGAAAGCAGGGCATAGTCAATCCGAAGACCGCCGCTGGAGCAGTTTTCAATCACCAAATCGGGATATCTGCTAAATACATCATCCAGCCAAGCAAGATAAGCCTTCTCATGTTCCAGCATTCCCTGGCCAACGCTTTCCGCATCTAACTCCGTACCGATTCCGGGCTCGATATTATAATCCATCTTAATATAGCCTGCCCCGTACTCATTCACCACCCTGTCGATTACCTCATTCACATGGTCGATAACCGCCGGATTGCGGAAATCCAGTTGATAACGGCTTCTGTCAAACACCCTTTTTCCATGTCTCATAAAAAACCAGTCATCGGGTACACTTTTAGCTTTATCACAATAGATTCCCATGACCTCAAGCTCCAGCCAAAGACCGGGTATCATGCCCTTCTTACGGATATAATCCGTAACCTCCCTGATGCCGTTAGGGAAACGCTCCCTGGACTCCTGCCATTCTCCTACACTATCCCACCACATTCCCGGTGCATACCATCCCGCATCGATTGTATAGTACTCACAGCCGCATTCTGCCGCGGCATCAATCAAGGGGATTTCCTTTTCGGTGGTAGGATCTCCAAACAAACAGTTCATATAGTCATTGAAAATAACCGGCAGATTCTCATTATCTTTATTGGGTCTGCGAATCATGCGGCGATACTTTGTGAGCTCTCCCATAGCCTCTTCAAAGCTGTCCGTAGCAACACCCACCGCCACCGGCACTGAGGTAAAGGATTCACCCGGCTTTAAGGTCTTAAACCAATGGGACTGTGTCTCAGTGGGACCGCTGACACAGAGATAAAAATGGGTATCCTGATCACCGATTTCATAATGCCAGGAACCGTTATGCTCTATTTGCCAGAATAAGCTGCTGCCGGCTTCCTTATTTTCCAAATAACCCAGTGGCAGATATTTTTTGGAAGACCAATTTCCCGTATTGGTCACTTCAAATACCTGTGAAGTACGTTGATAAACACCGGGCTGGGTCTGTCCGAGCCCAAGCTCATTGAATGTAAATTCCCTGATACTCATTTCCTTCTGCCAACCGTTAAAAGGAACCCGCAATCTCATTTTTTCATCGGAGGAGCTATTTCCTTCTTTTTCTATTCCCGTATAAGAAAAAGAGGAGAGGTATTCTAAGGTCTGAGACTCCTCTCCCATATTTGTAATTTTGTTAAAAATACGAACTACGGAAGTTCCCTCGTAAAATTGCATGGTGGTTTCCACACGAGTATGTGTAACCTCTGTATCCTCCTGCACAACGGTAAGAAGGCGTCCTATCTCGTTCTTGGTATCTTCATGTCCGGCATATGTAAGAAGATATCCCGGTGCTGTTACAATATACTTATTGCCATGTTTTTCATAAGGGCGGTTATATCCCGATAAGCTTACCTGTACAAGTTGAAATGCCTCTTCAATAAATTGTTCTTTTCTGACGATATCCTCAGCCTTACACTCCGGTCCGAATTTGCATAATTCCTCTTCATCAAATGGGGCATGAGAAAAATGCAACAGTTTAATTTGATTCTTTTTTGTAATTCCAAATACGATATGAATACCATTTTCCTGTAATTTAATATATTGCATTGTATTTCCTCCGTTCTCTTGTAGTAATAAGTCTGCCTGAAATCATAAATTTTAGTCATCTTGCCGGATGTAAAATAACTGTACCATATGCGGCATTTTTTATCTATACGGAATGATGAATTATTACGATTCCTAATATTTCATCTTGTGAAGTTTATAAAAACACGGTATGATTAATAATGTGCTTCACAATAATTTATCAATATTTTTCAAAGCGAGGATATATAATGGGCGGATTTTTTGGCGTAGCATCACAAGAGGATTGTGTGTTTGATTTATTTTTTGGAATTGATTATCATTCCCATTTAGGAACTAGGCGCGGCGGTATGGCCGTATACGGAAAGGACGGATTCAACCGTTCTATCCACAATATAGAGAATACTCCTTTTCGTACCAAATTTGATAAAGATGTAATGGAGATGAAAGGATATCTGGGAATCGGCTGTATCTCAGATTATGAACCTCAGCCATTGATTGTACGTTCCCATCATGGCACTTATGCCCTAACAACGGTGGGCAAAATCAATAATATAAATAGCCTTACCCGTTTACTCTTTGATAACGGACATTCTCATTTTCTGGAAATGAGCGGCGGCGATATCAACGCCACCGAGCTGATAGCCTCTCTCATCAACCAAAAAGACAATTTAATAGAAGGTATCAATTATGCATTAGAGCAAATAGAAGGTTCTTTGTCCTTACTGTTGATGACTTCATCGGGTATTTATGCCGCAAGGGATAAAAAAGGCCGTACCCCTGTAGTAATCGGATACAAAGAAAATACATTTTGTGCTTCCTTTGAAAATTTTGCATACAAAAATCTGGGCTATTCCGATTATAAAGAGCTGGGTCCCGGTGAAATAGTGATTATAACCGACAGTAAATGTATTACGCTGGTTCATCCGGGCAGTGATATGAAAATATGCACCTTTTTATGGGTTTACTATGGCTATCCTTCAAGCTCCTATGAAGGGATCGGTGTAGAGCAGATGCGTTATAACTGCGGCTCTAAAATGGCAAAGAGGGATCATGTACGGCCTGATATCGTTGCGGGTGTCCCCGATTCAGGCATTGCCCATGCCATAGGTTATGCCAATCAATCCGGCATCCCCTTTTCGAGGCCGTTTATTAAGTATACACCTACCTGGCCCCGCTCTTTCATGCCCACTATGCAAAGCCAGCGAAGTTTAATTGCTAAAATGAAGCTGCTTGCGGTAGATGAGTTGATTCGTGATAAGAGCCTGCTGCTCATAGATGACTCCATTGTAAGAGGCACACAGCTTCGGGAGACCACGGAGTTCCTCTACCAGAGCGGTGCACGAGAAGTACATATCCGGCCGGCTTGCCCGCCTCTTCTTTTTGGATGCAAATACTTGAATTTCTCCCGTTCTTCCTCTGAAATGGATTTAATTACACATCGGATTATTTCTAAATTAGAAGAGGGAGAAATAACCCATGAGATATTGCAAGAGTATACCAATCCCGAATCGGAGAAATATGAACGTATGATAGAAGAAATACGCAAGGAGCTGGATTTTACTTCCCTGCGCTTTAATAGGTTAGATGATATGCTGGATGCTGTAGGCATTGATAAATGCAAGCTTTGCACTTATTGCTGGGACGGCAGAGAATAAGAATCACAAAAAGTATAAAATAAAGAAAAGGCAGGCTAAAACAGCCTGCCTTCATAATATTGTAACAGTAATTTTACCACCCGGCTATAACTTATCATGCCGTCCTCAACACCGTTTAGTTTTAGCGTGGTTTCTGTAAAGCTGTCGGAAATAGCCTCAACCACCTCCGTATCTATGAAAGCCGCCCCATTGATTCTGTCCCAATCCTCTTGCTTCACAAAAATATTATCTAAAATTACCTGTGGCATAATTTCCACTTCCGCATAATAGAGCTCCAGATTCCTTCCTATGCATTCATAAAAATCATTGTCCAGATAAAATAATATACTTAAGTAGCCGCTATATTGAAATAAAACATCATCAGAAGAAATACATGCCAGAAATCCTATAAAATTAGCCTCATCCTCGTAAATATATCCCTTTAAATGCGCCAGCTCATGGCAGAAGGTTGATGGTTTATTCATTATGTACATGACATCATTATAATTGGCTTCCATGGAGAAGGGAAAATAATACCCTTGCATATATTGCTGACACATCAAATCCGAAAAGAAAAGTGCTTTGGGCTTGGTATAATATCCGCTTAGGCCCCCATAGGTCTCACCCAATATCTGCATGGTTTGGATTGCCTCCTGCTTCATATCTCCCTCATAAAGAATCTCACCATACTCATCCCGCTCCATCTGTAGGCAAAGCTCATT
Source organism: uncultured Clostridium sp. (assembly GCA_964544135.1). GTDB lineage: Bacteria > Bacillota > Clostridia > Lachnospirales > Lachnospiraceae > Acetatifactor. The sequence continues at coordinate 4,873 of CAZJAS010000037.1, forward strand.
ACATCTTTGCACTACATAATTTCTCACGGCCAGTAATTCATCACAGTCATATTCCCTGTCTATCTTACCAAAATATTTTACATTGAAGGTGGAGCCATGATAAAGCATTGTACAATTTAAAGTCATAACTAAAAAAACGCCCAGTAAACCCCAAGCATAGATTTTTAAAAATCGGATCGATCCTGTAATGAATTTCTTATCCTTTCGCTTGCGATAAGCGGGTAATAATATCATGATTAGCGATGCAAGGCCTAAAATAAGAGCGGTAACGGTTAGCACTAATCCTATGCAGAGTAGAATTTCTCCAACTGAAAAAGGAAATAATGCAGTAAATCTACCATAAGTATGTATCCAAACCGGAAAAATATTTACAATATACCAATCACAAAAAGCAGTGGAATTCCATGCTGTTAAATTAAGTAAAATGATGACTGACAACACAGCTATGTAAATGACCCAACTTGCCTTAACCTCAAGTTTTTTCAATCTACCTACCACCCCTTCCCCATTTTTATCATTAATCAAATCATACCATTAATTTAATTAAAAATCACTGACAAAAACAGGGAAAATACATTGAAACCGGGGCTATCCTTTAACTGCTCCTGCTGTAATACCGTTTACTAAAAATCGCATTAAAAAGAAATATAATATTACGATGGGCACTGCAATAAAGACGGAGCCTGCCGCAAACCTAGAGAACTCTGTTTCCCCCAGACTCATTAAACCCACCGCCACCGTATAGAGATCCTTTTCCTTCAGCAAAAGCTTCGGTAAAATAAAATCACTCCAAGGAAAAGTGAAGCTGGTAAGTGCTGTGTATACTATGATAGGCATAGAAATAGGAAGGTTTATTTTTATGAACACTTGTAAATTTGTAGCACCGTCTATTCTGGCCGCTTCGTCTATGGAAGAAGGTATGGTATCAAAAAAGCCCTTCTGCGTCAGATATCCCATGGGCGTGCCGGCACTGTAAATCAATATCAAGCCCCACATCTTATTAATCAATCCAAACTGAGTCATTATAATATACACAGCAATCATCCCCATAAAGGATGGAAACATTCCCAAGATTAATGTGGTTTTCATAATGGCCTTTCTGCCCTTAAACCGAAACCTTGACATGGTATATGCGGTTAATATCACCAGAAAAGTTCCTATCAAACAACTCATTACTGCGATAAAAAGTGTATTGGCAAACCATTTGGGATAATTGTACATTTCCGTGTCCGTAAACAATGTTTTAAAGGTGTCTAAGCTGTAAGCGCTTGGGAAAAATCCGTCAAAGGAATAAATAGATCCCGACTTACTAAAGGAAGCAAGTATCAGCCATAGACAGGGAAACACAAATATAAAACATACCGCAATTAGAATAACGTATGTTATTGCAGTGTCTAATACACGGAGTGATTTCTCTTTATTCATCGGAATGTGTCCTCCTCTCTATAGGATGTACTCCTTGTATATATGAAAAGTGAAATTAGGGAGGTAATCAAAAAAATAACCAAACTGATGGTAGCGCCTATGCTGTAATAATTATTATTAATGGAGAGATTATACAACCAGTTAATTAGTAAGTCCGTATCACTTGCAAGAAAATAACCATCGATATACAATCCGCCTCTTAAGAAGAAAAAGATACCGAAATTATTAAAATTACCGATGAATTGACTGATTAATACGGGCGTGGTGGAAAACAGCACAAAGGGCAGTGTAATATGCCGAAACTGCTGAAATACATTAGCGCCGTCTATTTTAGCCGATTCCATCTGGCTTGCGTCCCTATTAGATAGAACACCGGTTGCAAGCAGCATAATGGAGGGCACACTGATCCACGCATTTACCGCAAGCCCGATCAATCTTGCAATCCACTTGGCATCAATGTCTAAAAAACCGATTGCCCTATGTCCCATCTGGGTAATGATCTGGTTAATGGGACCGCCGTAAGAAAACATAAACTTAAACCCTAACAAGGTGATGAACCCGGGGACTGCATATGCCAGTATAGGAAAAGCCCTCCACATGGCTTTCCCTTTTACACATTCCTTATTCAATAAAAGAGCAAGACCTAATCCCGCCAAATAATTCAATGCTGTGGAAGCCACTGCCCACAGGAGGTTCCAAGATAATATTTTACCGAAGGTAGGGGCAAATTGGGATAAGGTAGCTATATGAATAAAATTATCTAATCCCACCCAGCTTACCAGCTTGGGAGGAACAATGCTCCCTCCGTAATCGGTAAATGCGATAGCTATCATAAAAATAATGGGAAGGATATTAAACACACAAACACCGAGTACAGGCAAAAACAGTACCGTTTTATAAAACTTTTTATCTAAAAGTTGTTTTAAATCTTCTATAAAAGAGGCAGGACGCCCACCCCTTTCACATAATTTCTGAGTCTCATAAGCATCCCTTACATTCGCAATATAGCAAATTATAAAAAAGACGGCAGCGATTACGGATAATATGCCCATCAGAAGCATAACCACAGAGTTATCACCTTTTATACCCAACCAGGTATCCGCCTGTTTTGTACCTAAGGTAAATAATCCAACTAAATCCGTAAAGCCCTTGAATATAAAATAAATAACAGCTGTTATAAAAATTAAAAGATAGAGCAGCCCCTTCCCGATTTGCCCGTATAAAAGCTGTCCCAATCCCATGAGGCACATACTGGCTTTTACATTTTTGCCCGCACCTTTAAACAAAGTCCTTATTTTTCTTTGCTTTGTATTTTCCATAGCTTCCTTTCCAGCTCACGTAATTACAGCTATTTTCATATGCTGCTTTCTATCTATCATTTCTGTTAACCTGATGACAGGGTGAATATAGCATCGTAAATTTGCTGATCCACCTTTCTTAATCCCTCTTTGATATCTTGAAGGTTATTATATTTTTTGTCTCCGGTACGAAACGCATCCTTTGCCAGATCCGAAAAAAAGGTTTCCGCAGGCGTCCATACTTGCTCTATGGCTCGTATGGAAGGCATAATCACTATATTGCCTTCATCTAAATTATTATAGATAATTTCGGATACCCCTCCCACTTCTACAGCTGCATCGCCTCTTGCCGGTACAATACCCAAATATTCATTCCGACTCATGATCATCTCATAATCAGTGGCAAATTTCACAAATGCCAGACAGGCATTGGGTGCCTTTGTATAGGCGCTGATAGCATAAGCATTCACACCGCCCATTGCCTTTAGGGGAATAAGCTCAGGGTTCTCTTCCGATAAATCTCCGCTTGCCGGCAGGCTGGGTATCTGTGTCACTACCAAATTTTCCATCGCAAGAGACTCAGCCGTCTCTCTATCCATTCCTTCTGATTCATAGAAAAGTATCAGTTCTTTCAAATATAAGGTATATACATCGGGCGTGGTCATCGTAGCAAAATAGGTGCCGTCCGCCAGCTTACTGTAGGAATTTACGGTAATGGTGGTATCAATGCATCCATCATTCATCAGGGATGCCTGCTGCAAGAGGACATTTGCTCCGACTTCTGCATCTCCTGCAGAAAACCCGATATCCTCCGCATTGGTATTATTATCACCGAATACATATCCTCCATAAGAAAACAAAAAGCCGGAAGAGAAATAAACATCATATAGAGATCGCATATAACCGTATTTTCCTTCTCCACGATCCACTATTTCCTGAGAGAACCGATACATTTCATTCCAATTTTCCACCATATCGGGAATTTTATTTTGATTCTCATCCCAGGTGCTTTCCCAGTCCTCAGGCAGCAAATCCTTGCGGTAATAGAGCATGGACGACTGTACATTTACGGGTACTCCCATATAGAAGGTTTTTCCGTCTACTTCCGTTTTATAAGCATCCCATGCTCTTTGTGATATCATGTCATAGCATTCCATGCTTTCCGCCGGTATGGGATAAATATGCCTCCCGTCCACGTATTTCATTAAAATATCGTTTGCCTGATACAGCACGTCGGGACCGTATCCATAGGGCCCATCATCTGCCAGGTTACTGTACTGATCCATATTGGCATCGATTGCAACAATACCGTACTCCTCATATTCCTTATTGAAGGCATCAATCAGAGCCTGGAAATAACCCTGCTCGATTGCCGTATCATTTTCCAATACACGGATGGTTACATTTCTCTCCGGTTCACCCGTATATATATTACTTAAGTCAGCGACCTCTCCGGATCCCTGCGCTGTTTTTTCTCCGCAGCCTGTTAAAATCCCTGCACAGATTATCCAGGTAAGCATGATACATAATTTTTTCATAATATCCCTCCTTAGGCAAGTGCAAAAGCTCCTTATCCCTTAACAATCAAAAAACCGTCCTGATTAAGCATTCCATTTACATATTTATTTAGCAAAATTATATTACCCTCAACTTCAATTTTAATAGCTTTATTGGTTTGATTGGTATAAATCGTTATTTCCTCCTGCTCCCCAAATCGCTTTAAGCACAATAACCCTTGGGTCGAGGAAATCTTAATTCCGCCTTTTTTAACGGCTGCTTCTGTCCGCAAGGTCAGAATCTTATTTAAAATATCACCAAAATCCTTATCCCAATTATCCCGATTCCAGTCAAAGCACCTTCTGCTGTCCGGGTCATAACCGCCCTCAGTCAAAATCTCCGTACCGTAATAAACACAGGGAACGCCCACAAACATACACATTAATGCAAGAGCCGAAAGCACCTTATCCTTGTTCTTATTTACCCTTGTATAAAAACGGTCCGTATCATGAGAATCCAAGAGATTCAACATCATTTTGTTAACCTGCCATGTATTCCGCATGAGGAGTTGATTCAGTTTCCATGCAAACTCTTCGGCAGTAAAAGCTTCAAATGCATAATAATCTAAACATGCCTTGGTAAATGCATAATTCATGATACTGTCATACTGATCACCCTGTAAAAAGGAGTTAGCATCATGCCAATTTTCGCCGATAATCACACAATCTGATTTAACAGCCTTTACTCTTTTTCTAAACTGCCGCCAAAAATCATGGGAAACTTCATCGGACACATCTAGCCGCCAGCCGTCTATATCATATTTTTCAATCCAAAAAACCGCTATCTCCAATAAAAACTCCTGCACCTGAGGATTAGAGGTGTCAAACTTAGGCATATAATCGCAGAAGGCAAAAACTTCATAGTTCAGGGTTTTCTTATCCGGCTTTTCGCCCCGTATCAAAAACCAGTCAAAATAGGGTGATTCCTTGCCTCTTTTTACTACATCCTGAAACTGAGGCAATCGATCGCTGCAATGGTTAAATACAGCATCCATTACAATCCGCATACCCTTTTTATGGGCCTGCTCTATAAGCTTTGCAAAATCTTCATTGGTACCGAATTGCTCATCTATCCTGTGATAATCGGAAATATCATATTTGTGGTTGGATATGGATTGAAATACGGGTGTTAAATACAAGGTATTGACTCCCAATGCCTTAATGTAATCCAATTTATTCATAATGCCTGGAAGGTCGCCTCCGGCAAAGCTTTTGGATGCTGGCTTCTCTCCCCACCCTAAATTGATATAGTTTTCATTCTTATTTTCTATCCCTCTATAAAAACGGTCTACAAATATTTGATAAAAAACAGCTTTCTCCATCCATGGTACTTCCCTATGTATATCGGCTTCATTAATATAGGGCAACTGGAAAAAATTAAAATATCCTAATTTAAAATTGTATTCTTCCGTAATACCATCCTCAGAAAAATATCGTCCCCTTCCCTTTTCCCAAATGCGGAATATATATGCCAAGCGAGTATCCTCGACTTCAAGAAGAATCTCATAGTATGCAAAAAGTGCATCCTCATATTTCCTTTCCATACTAATCTTATTCTGAGTTTCCTGAAACCGGTATTTGCTTTCATAGATAAGTTCCACCTGATCTATCTCATCATCTTTATTAAGACGAAGCCTGATAATGAGTTTATTCTTATCCAGAGGAAAGCAATATCTAGAATCGGGTATGTGTAAAATAGCGTGTTCGTTCATTGTTGCTCCTTCATATGCAAAATTTTTTATATAAGATGTATAATTGACAAAATGCCGTACTGAGTATATAAATAAGCTATGAGTAAAAAATATACCATTCGAGACATTGCAAAACAAGCCGGTGTATCCGTAGCCACTGTATCCTATGTAATTAATAACCGTACCGATCAACGCATCAGCGAGGAAACCAAAAAAAAGGTTCTGCAGATTGTTAACCTGCTTGACTACAGGCCTAACTCCTCGGCGAAATCACTTGCAACAAACAGAACCTATCATATTGCACTCTACCTTGCAAATGAAACCTCTATGTATAAAAGGTCCGAGCAATTAGCAATAGCGGAAGGCCTTGCTGCGGTACTGAAACAGCATAATTACCACCTGATTCTGCAAAGCAATCAAGATGTGGAACAGATAAACTATGCGGATGCTATTTTGTGCTACGATACCTCCAATGAGTTCTTTCGAGAGGTCGGCGACAAAAACTTAATACCCCTGATCGCAATAGACTGCCTGACAGATGCTCCGCTATTCTATCAGGTATGTACGGACTATGCCCGAATCAGAGATATTGCGGATTCCCATTTCGGTAAGGATAATTATACTTATCTTCATCATAAACCCAATAATAAGGAAATCCGTTCCATGATTTCGGACACCTTTAAAAGAGCCGACTTTATAGATGAGGATATCTACCCGGCTATTGGCAATATTGCCTACAGCCAGGCATCCCTTTGCTTTCTTAATGACGCTCGGTCTCTCTACATACCATGTAATATGCAGTTAAAAATGGAGAAGGTCTATGCTTGTCTGGAACTGGCACTTAACCGTGTTCCCGACTGCGAACATAGTATTTTTGTGTAGCTGCGCATGCTTTTATTCGGCTTTAAATTCTACTGTAAGCTCTTTTGTGTCGGGATTATAAGAAAAGCTGTAAGTACCGTTCTGTTTCGGTATTATATTATAACTCTCGGTGCCGTCCACATAGCTTAATGAGGTTTCATCCGTAATATTACTGTAACGCACATACTCTGTTCCTACACCGGAGTTGCCGTCTGCAGTCACAATTGTGGTAAATAAAAATTCATCTCCCTCTTCCAAAGCTATGGTGAGCTTATAAACCCCGTCCTCCTCGGTCATTTTATACATATCATCATATTTATCTTCCCAACCCGTAACAATCGCACCCTTGATATAATAATCGGTCTCTGTTTCTAAGATTTCTCCTAACATATCCCCGTTATAAGTCCACTCGATTTTATCATAGGCATCTTCTCCGGGATGGGTTGTTAATGTTAATGTATAGTTTCCGGTAATAAGACATTTAATATTTGCCTTTTTGGTTGAATCGGAAAGTCCGCCCGATACACTGAAATAATCGGTTCCATCTATATCGGTGTTGGCCATATAGCCGCCTCCCCTTTGCTCATTCCATGAGGAATCAACCGCAAATTGAAATTCATCTCCCTCGCATAAATCCATAGTGATTGTATATACATTTTCATCTTCACTCTTTGTCAGATAATGCTCATCTTCAATTTCTTTACCCCAGTTTGAAGCAGACAATAGCGGACTCTTGCCGCTTCCAACCACCGCATATGTTCTGGTATCCTCCACAACCTCTAAAAATCCTGCAAAAATTTCCGTATCTGCTGTAATGGGCTGTGTAAAATCAAACTCATGGGCAAGGGAAGGGGTTCCGAACCATCCCATAAAAACTTGATTTTCCTTTTCCGGTGTATACTCCGATACAAGCTCTCCTGCCTTTACTTCCTTCGTGGATAAAACAGTAGTGCCGTCCGAGTCAATAAATGAGACTGTAAAGCTGTCGGTGCCTGCGGCATTTGTTGATTCTCCCGGGTCCTTGCCTGTTGTCTTATCGCTACCGCAACCGGACAATACAAGCACACAGGAAAGCAGCATTGTAATTATAAAACCTGCTTTTCTTTTTTTCATTTTCATTACCTCCCTTTTTATTTGCAATTTATTTGCTTAACCAGTTAAGCAAGTGGGTAAAAAAATATATTAAATAATGAGATTATAAATAGTTTGATTGATCAGTTATAAAGTGCATAAATAATTAGTTTATGTGTTGCTTAACCGGTTAATCAAATTATATAATGAAATAAACTTTCTGTCAATTTATGAAATTACCAAAAAGAAAACCACAATTTTGTATATATTAAACAATGAAACTCGTCAGACAATCTCTACTGTACCTCCCTGATCAAGCAATATTGCTTTAAATGAAAATGTTTTTCTATGGTACCGAATACTTTAAATCCAAAACGTCCATAAAATGCTATATTTTCAGGGTTATGTGTTTCCAGTGAAATCATAAGCTTATGGGCATCTCCGTAGTTGATTGCTTCCTCTACCAGTTTTGCTGCAATTCCTTGATGCTGTGTCCGGGGATCTACCGCCAAGTAGATAATATGTATTCTTTGATTCTGATTAAGCTGTGCGGTCCAATTAGAGTTCAGATAATCCCTTCCCAGTATAAAATTAAAAAAAGTTTTTAAAGACGGATCTTCTTTGATTAAGTACCCGTCGGTTCTTAAAGCCGCCTGTACTTGGGCAAGGTAATATTTCAGAAAATGATAGGGTTCCGATTCATCGGATACCACCAATACACCATTGAGCTGATTGCTGTCAGCAAATATTTCACAGTTTTCATAAAATTCGGTCATATCACAAGTAAATAATTCGGGCATCAGCCTTTTTCTCACCTCTTCGTCAGGTATCAGCTTCCGGTATAGTGGATCTGATTGAAAGCATTTATTTAAAAGTGTTTCCAGTCTTGGTAAATCTTCTTTTTTTACTTGATATAAATTATCACTTTCCATAATCATTTCCTTTGGTTTTAGACTGATTTTGTCTTTTTTAAAGTCATATTTAATGCTTGTAAAATGATTATATACCTTTATTCATAATTTAAAAGAGTAACTGGTAAAATATTTTTTATATGGTATAATGTGCTTTGTGCGCTCTCAAACGCATGATATAGAAGTGACTAATGATATAAAAAGATGATGATACAATGAATATAATCAGAAAAACGAATGCAGATAAATCCCCCAATTACAACAAAACCATAACTGCCTGCTTTATCGGCTATATTGTGCAGGCTATTATTAATAATTTTGCACCCCTTTTATTTTTGACCTTTCATTCTTCTTATCGGATTCCTCTGTCGCAGATTACATTACTGGTCACAATCAATTTCGGATTGCAGCTTATAATTGACTTATTGTCCGCAGGATTTATCGACAAGATCGGATATCGCGCCTCCGTTATTCTTGCACATATTTTCTCTACCGTTGGACTGGTGCTTATGACCATATTGCCCGATTTACTTCCCGATCCTTTTACCGGACTCTTGATTGCCGTTATGGTTTATGCCATGGGAGGCGGTCTTTTAGAAGTGTTAATCAGCCCCATCGTGGAGTCTTGTCCCACGGATAATAAGGAAAAAGCCATGAGCCTTTTGCATTCCTTTTACTGCTGGGGTCATGTTGGTGTCGTTCTTATATCCACACTCTTTTTTACAATATTCGGTATCGGTAACTGGAAAATACTGGCTTTGGTATGGGCCGCAATTCCATTTTTCAATATGATTTTATTTTCTACCTCACCGATTGCGGATTTAAACGGAGAAGGCGGACACAGTCTTTCTATTAAAAACCTTTTTTTCGAGAAAACTTTCTGGATGTTAATGCTTCTCATGCTCTGCGCCGGTGCCTGTGAGCAGGCCGTAAGCCAGTGGGCGTCCACCTTTGCGGAACGGGGACTGGGCATCAGCAAAGCAGCCGGCGATTTGGCCGGCCCCATGCTCTTTGCTATTTTAATGGGTACCTCCCGGCTGATATACGGGAAGTGGGGGGATAAAATCAACCTGAATAAATTCATGATATTCAGCGGTGTTCTTTGTGTGCTGTCTTATTTGGTCATTTCCCTGTCACCGTCTCCCGTTGCAAGCCTCATAGGATGCGGTATCTGTGGCTTTTCCGTAGGTATTTTATGGCCCGGAACCTTTAGTTTGGCTGCAAAAAGCCTTCCCGGCGGTGGTACCGCTCTGTTTGCCTTTTTGGCTCTGGCAGGGGATTTAGGTTGTGCTGGAGGACCCACTCTCGTGGGATTTATTTCCGGTGCTTTTAATGATAATTTAAAAATCGGTATCTTAACGGCAATTATATTCCCCGTTCTGCTCCTTGCGGTGCTTTTTGCCAAAGGCAGAAGAGAAGAATCCGCACAAGCACCAAAAATTTAAGTTCATTTATTCATATATTATTTGAAATGTACTAAATTCTGCTCTGTTCTCGCCCACTGCATATAATCCAATCACAACTCCCGTAAATCCTTCCGATACCTCACTTGAAAGATATTTTGCCCTTCCGCTGCCCAGATAAACTTCCTCATTTCCATTGGAAAGATAGAATTTATATTCTTGACTTTCTCCTCGAATCATCAATTCACCACTTCCGCCGTTCAGTGTAACTTTGTTTTGAACATGCTTTATACCTCCGATATTCAGCCTTAATATCCCTTCATAGCTATCTCCTATAGTACGAATGGCAATCTCATAATGTTCATTTTCACAGGAATAAACAGTCACACCGGCTTCTCCGCAATCAATGGATAGATCCGTCTTTAATGTAAAATTAAAATCTCTTTGGCGCAGACCGATAAAGGTAGGGGAATCAACCTGATCTAGCGTAATATTGCTGCCATGAAGAATCAGTTTCTCTTCTAAAAGTTCATAATTTTCTGTATGGGGATGACGAAGATAACACCAGTCAATCTGCCAATCAGTATTTGCAAAAGTGTATACCTTCTTTTCTTCCTGCACAAAATCTCCCTTTATCTCATAGCTGCCGTCCGTTGTGCCGTCGGCTCCTGCACGGAACCATCCATCCTCTCCGAAAAATACAGGGGTTAAAAACACTTCTCTGCCAAGGGTATGATAGGGCTGCCATATATGTAATTGTCGAAATCCAAGACAAAGTATATGCCAATCTCCGTTACGATCACAAATTAAATCGCCATGTCCTATGCCCTGAATGATATTGGGAGCTTTGTTACGGTTTGTTAATACCGGATTATGGGGATAGCCCGTAAACTCACCCCATATGGATTTGGACCGGGCATAGGTAACCATATGTCCGTATTCGGTACCCCCCTCCGCTGCCAAAAGGTAGTAATAATCTCCTATTTTATACATATGAGGGCTTTCGATATAACGGCCTCCGGAGCCTTGCCATATACACTTACTGCCGCTGAGCTTCTCACCTGTTTCTATATTGATTTCACATTGAATCACTCCGCTTTTACCTTCATCATCACTGCCGTTACTCATAAAATAAGTATGACCGTCCTCAAAATAAAGAGACGGATCTATGCCTCCTTGGTCCACGCTGACAGGGTCCGACCACTCCCCATATATATCATCGGTATAAACATAAAAATTCTCATGGGTGGTGTCATTGGTGGTTACCATATAAAAACGACCTGCATGATATCTTATAGTGGGCGCAAAAACGCCGCCTGAGCTATTAATATATTCCAGCATAACTTGGTTTTTGCGGGTAAGCACATGACCGATTTGCTTCCAGTTTACAAGATTTTCGCTTTCAAATAGGGGCACCCCGGGAAAATATTGAAACGAGCTGCATACAAGATAATATTTACCGTTTGCATAACATACGCTGGGATCGGGATAAAATCCTTTTATAACAGGGTTTGTGTATTTCATTTATAATCTTACTCCTTTACTTTTATATCTTATTGTACTTGCCTGCTGTTTATATATCAAGTTAACATCGTTTCTAAGATAGGAAAGTCCAGCACTACCTTAAACAAATCTCCGTCTATGGTTAAATCAAATTTACCGCCTTGTAATTCCACCAAGTTCTTTGCAATCGAAAGCCCTAGGCCGTTTCCTTCTGTACCCCTGGATTTATCTCCCCTTACAAAACGCTCCATCAGTTCTTCCATGGGAATATCCAAGGAATTCCTTGATATGTTTTTAAATGATATTAGAGCCCTTCCATCCTTTTTTTCCACGCTTAAATATACGCGGGTATTGTCCTGTGCATATTTGCAGATATTATTCATTAAATTATCAAACACTCTCCATAAAAGCCTTCCGTCCGCTAATACCTGAATCTTTTCCTCCGGCTGCTTCGTAATCAGCCTTAATTCACCATCATACATCCTTTGAGCGTATTCGCCCACTGTCTGAGTCAATAAAACACCTACTTCACAGGGCTGAAGCTGAACCTCTATATTTCCCGTTACAGCCTTTGATGCTTCCATTAAATCTTCAATCAGTTTTTTTAGCCGCTCGGATTGTCTAAAAAGTACCTCGGCGTATTCTGTAATTACCGGATTGTCTGATTCTTCCTTGGTAATCAAATCAGAATAATTAATAATAGAGGTCAGGGGTGTTTTAATATCATGGGAAACATTCGTTATTAATTCCGTTTTTAAGCGTTCGCTTTTCATTCTATCTTCCACCGCATGATTTAAACCTTCTGCAATACTGTTTAAATTCTCTCCATGCCTCTTAAAATCACCGAACAATTGGCTTGTATCCACTTTGTAGGAAAGATCACCTTCTACCAGAACTTCAGCTCCCTTTTTCAGCTTTACTAAAGCATAGGTAATGAAAAATACCAAGAGGATTAAGATACAACGTTCGATTACCCATAAATGGATCTGATACCGCGAATGCCTATAATATAAGATGATAAAGGATTCCACAAATAAAACTCCGGCTGTAAGTAAGACTACTTTCCAGATAAGTGAAATGTTTTTTCCCAACCAGGTAATACCTTTCTTTAATTTTCTTAACAAATAAAGTAAGAACTTAAGGGTATGGGCAATTATTGTGTCTTTCCATATAGTTCCCAGCTTTACCCTGACTGTAAAGCTCATACTATAGACCGTCCAAATTATAACGCTTAGGATGCCCGCTAAGGTAAAAGCTATCACATTTGTATAAGCATCAACCATTGCAAATAAAATACCTTGCAAGGCTACGCCCAGAAAAGTCAGTATATCAAAAGGAACCTTCGTCAGCTCAGTTTTAACTATATCCGGACTTCCCTTCCTCCGTCCCGCTGCACACATTAAAAAAGTAAAGCAGCCTATGATTAATAATACAGATACAATTCCGATCAGATACACACCATAACGAAGGGAATAAAATATACTGAGCCAAGACTGAGTAAAACGATACACATCGCTTAATGGATATTCCTTATCTATATAGATTTTGATGGTATAGTAACTGGATACAGATGTATCCCAATTCGAATGCCCAATTTCATCGTAATAATATGTAATTTCATAAGAATAATCTTTGTTGCTATTCTCTGCATTTCCGATTACTTTTTCCCCATTTTGATCTAACAGCTCAAAAGTTATATTCTTATTTTCGGCTCCTTCTAAAGCTTCCTCTTCATTATAATTTAAGAAAAAATATAATATGCTACGGGCATCACTTCTTACAAAATCTTCATAATAATCATCTATAATTTGTTTCTTTGTTTTTGTATAAAATTGCTTCTCGTACATATATACCGCACTTAAAACACTGGCTGCCAATACGGCAACGGAAACACCCAATAAAATAAATGCCATTATCTTGGCAAATAAGCTATGAGTCAACTGCTTCTTTGTTTTCATTGTCTCTTTCCTTTCTCCATTTTATAACCCTGACCCCACACCACTTTTAAGTGACGGGGATCCGCAGGATTAATTTCCAACTTTTCTCTCAGATGCCTGATATGTACCGCCACTGTATTTTCACTGCCAAAAGGAGACTCCTTCCATATCTTCTTATAAATCTCCTGAGGTGAAAAAACCTGGCCGGGATATTCCATAAAAAGCTTTAATATATCATATTCGGTGGGGGTAAGCGAGACTGCTTCACCGTCTAATGTAACTTGCTTGGCCGTATCATCCAGCTCGATGCCATTGATACAATAAGTATTTGCTCTTACGCTTCCTCCGCCTAATTGCATATAACGTCGTAACTGTGATTTTACTCTGGCTGATACCTCAACGGGATTGAAGGGCTTTGTAATATAATCATCGGCTCCCACTGTCAATCCCAGTATCTTGTCATTATCCTCACTTTTTGCCGTCAACAATATCACCGGCACATTAAACTTTTCTCTTATTTTCACCATTGCGGAAATTCCATCTAACTTTGGCATCATGATATCCATGAGTACCAAATGAATCTCATGATTATCCATTATATCTAAGGCCTCTTCCCCGTCGTATGCTTCAAACAAAGTATGATTCCCGTCCGCAAGATAAATTTTAAGGGCTGAAACGATATCTTTCTCGTCATCACAAATCAATATATTATACATAGCAGTCCTCCTACCCATGATTATAGGGAATAAATTATTAACAAAAAAGCAGGTAACTCATTAAGAATTGATTAACATGATATAGCGCCTGCTTTTTTACTAACTTATTATCCCATGCTTTGTATTTCCTGTGGGCTTAGGCCACCTGTTGGGAAGGGTACACCAAATCTTACTCTATTTACTTATTTTGATTGTTTTTATTATGGGTTTGGGTGTGATTACAAATGGATTTGATTTTTTCGGTGCAGGATTCTTTTCCACATTTCCCATTACATTACCGGTTAATAGTTATGGAGAGCCTGATTTCATCTATCATAATACTTGGCTGATTGCTAGAGGAATCTATTTCTTCCTTGGATTGGCCGCATTCGCATGGAATATGAAGATTAAGCATAAATTAACGAAGGCTTAGTATTAAATACTGTACTAATTTAGAAATCAGGAAATCACATATGTGGTTTCCTGATTCTTATTTTCACTATTAAATATATATAGTAAATTTGCTACTTCTAATTATTATTTAGTTTCCTCTTCATTCCTTGCCCAGCTTGGAGCGTGAACAGGTCCCGCCTTCGCATTACCGGTTTTGGCAGCACCTTGAATTTCAGGTACCTGTGCCTGCTCATTATGGGGGCGTTTCAGATTTTGATGATTCTCCGTACCATGGTTTTTAGAGTCATATGGACTCGGTCTTCTCATACCTGCTTTTGCCATTATTAAAACCTCCTGTCATATATAGTTTTTGTATTTGTCCAAATACTATACATAATATTTTCTCTTAAGCTCCAACATAGCGGCATAATGTTTTATTGTAAAATCTTCGGATGCAATATTTTCCAGCATTTTTTTATGTTCCGCCTCCCATCTTTCTATTTCCTCCGGTGATAAAGAAGCACCGATTCCCCGGCATGCCTTGATTCTTCCATGCCAGCTTTGTCTGGTAAACGGAACCGGAATCTCATACTCCTCATGGTACACTGCCTCAAACTCCTTATATACACATTCAGGCACTTCTATGGGATGCTTTATTTCTCCCGCCCCCGTCCATTTAGGACTGTACTTTAAAACTAATTTTTCACTCGCTCCGGCTATGCTGTCTTCATAGGGCAGCCATGCCATATAAAGTAGTAATAAGCTTCCGTTCTTTTTTAATATATGGTTTAACTTAGGTATGATTCTTTCATGGTCAAAATACCAAAAGCACTGACAGGCTGTTATAACATCGAAAGTTTCCCGGGGGAAATCTATCTCTTCAGCCGCTATGGTCAAGAATTGTATTTTCATATTTGCCTCATCAGACATTTTCTTTGCCTTGACAATTTGATTTTCTGAAATATCTGTTCCCAACCATTTGGCACCATAGTGATACATATTTCTGGGTAGTACACCGGTTCCGGTTCCCAAATCCAAGACTCTCTGCCCTTTTATGCAAAGATTTCGTTTCACAATTCTTTCATAAAATATAGCAGGATAAATATCTCTGTACTTTGCATAATCAGCAGATGTTTTCCCCCAATCAAATGCTTTTCCATCGTCGATATTTTGATTTCTAATCTCCATTCCACTATTCTCCTATTACATAAAGGTTAAGGTTACTCTTATTATCATAATTTACTGCTTTTTTACTTTATGCGCCGTTATAATCGTATAGCTATATGCATTTACAGTAATCCGGCAGTTGTCCACACTAATATAATAGTTTTTGCCCTTGCGTTCTATGATAGCTTCACTGTCTTTTATCTTGTGATAACAATAGTTAACCACATCTTCGTCATGAATCGACAAATTCCTCCTTATCCTATCGACCCCCATCTCTGTAGTATGGAGTTTATCTAAATTTTGCAAAAGCTGAGATTTATCATGATTATTGCCAAGTTCAAATGCCACGCTAACTCCCTTCCGTCCGCTTTAGCGGACATACAAATCAAGATCGTGAAATTCTTTATTTCACGCTAAC
>CAZJAS010000038.1:0-5958 GCA_964544135.1 uncultured Clostridium sp.
CTCAATAATTGGATCTCATCATCTTTATAAACTGATAAATGTTGCTTATTATTAGTATAAAAAACCATTTTGCCATCATTTGATGCTGTAATTGGTGTACAGTAAGTATCATCAATTAATTTATTTTCGATATTGATTCCGCCTATATATAATTTGCAATCAGAATCGGTCACATAATTTATAAAATTTCCTGTATAAACAACGATTTCGCCATTCGGAGATAAAGCAACATCCCTCACATTTGAATCAATATAAGTGGTTTTTCCATCTGCGACATGATATAAATACAACTCTCTTGTTTCAGATTCACCGGTAACTGCACATAAGCAATGTAATCTCCTGAGTAGCTGATTGCATAATGATCCACCTTTTCTGCTATTACAATCGGCTCAAGATCTGCGGTAATATAGTATAAGGTATCATCGGAAAGTGCATCGTAAACATATTTTGTCAAATCACCGCTTCTATCATATGTATCAACAGAATGTATATATGCTTCACCATTTGCATTATAAAAAGCACTATCAAAAAAATATACCATTGTTTCCTTATTAAAATTCTCTACATGAAACAAGCCATTGCCTGAACCATTATTTGAACTATTGCCTGAACCACTGTTTGCACTATTACCTGAACCACTATTTGAATCATTACCTGAACCGTTTGCACTATTATTAGAACCATTACTTGAACTTCCTTTATTGTCGCTGCCATCGGTTTTCTTATTGCCTGTCAATAATACGATTGCAACAACTGCTATTATTGCCACTAATAGGATGGGAATAATAAAAAGTAAAGGAGATCCCTTCTTGGCTTTTTACTCGGGTGCTGCATTTGGTACAGGACTGGCCATAACCGGTCTCGGTGCAGCAGATACCTCATTTTTTGCTCCGCAATTGGAACAAAAATCAGCTCCGTTAGGAAGCTGGCTACCACAATGTTTACATAACATAATAAATCCTCCATAATAAAATTTGTCTTTACGACACTCAGTGGGTTTCATCTAATAACACTTTGTCTACTTATGTCAATTAAAAGACATTTTATAATGATGTTAAAAATCCCTATTATATTTAATAAATAAGATATGTTTTTATTTGATGCCATTTAAAAAGACACAGCTTTTTTGAAGCTGTGTCTTACTATCATTTATAAATTATTCAATCTCAGTCTTCCTTAAAAACCTGCTTACCGCTTTACTTACAATTCCGCCTGCAATACTGGTAACCGGCCATTCAAGAAAACCGTTCAAAGCCACAAAGGAAATAATAAATGCTATAATATTCTTACCGCTTGTATTAAAGCTTTGTATATAATCCGTATTATAGAACAATAACATAAGTGAACTCATAAAAATGGCAGTATTTAACATAGCCCCTAAAAGCCCACCCGCAAAATAGCTGATTGTGTTTGACTTGTCTATCTTTTTAATCCCATTAAAAAGTACTCCGGTTAAAAATCCTACCAGTGTCCTGGTGGGCACACAGAGCAAAAATGTGAAAAATGGATTAATTGAAAGTAACTGTGCTCCAAAGGGATCCAAACCAAAGCATTGCCAAAAACTTGTCAGACCAAAGACAAGTCCCAGTAAAGCTCCTGCTCCCGGTCCTAATATCATTGCTCCAATCGTAACAGGAATCATAATCATCTGAATTGCTAAACCGCCTGTTCTGATGTAGCCGATCGGTGTAAATGCCATTAATAAAGTAATGGCAATAAGTATGGCCAATTGTACCATCTTAATTACTTTTTTGTTTCTCATATTTAATTTTCCTCCTTGTTGTTATTATTCTTCCATCAAATTGTGCTTTTAAGCACAGGGAAGATACAATACGCGCTTATATTACCATTGGAAATTAATATTTTCAAGTAGTAAATGAAATATCTTAAATTTTACCGTAAACGCTTACATTTTTTTAATATCTAATATAGCATAATTGTACAATATATGTTATTATTTAAAACACAGTATAGATGGTTTCAACAATGTAGGAGGAAAATTATGTTTCGAAAAAAAGTTAATCATAATTTACATGAAAATGATAATATTTTGCTTATGGGATATATGGATCAAGTGATTGCCGGCAATTATTCTGAAATTGATGTATCTGCATTTCATAATAAAGAGATTGCCGAGAAATTTAATGTACTTCTAATCTCTTTACTAAAGAGCAATAATAAATTAGTGATGCGGTTAAATGATTCCATGACAAGAATCGGAGACAGCTCTCCTGTAAAAGAGATGATTGAGCAAGTAAATTCCCAGACGACCGCAATTAACGATATGCGTGGATCCAGTCAGGATTTGGGTGATTCCATTCAAAATATTCAAAATGCCGTACACAACATACAGGAGAATTCTCATAAAGTAAGTGAAACCTCCCATCATTGTACAGATGATATGAATGTAAGCCTGCAAATTGTGAATGAATCTTCCCTCCAAATCTCTCAAATCAATGGGCAGATTATGGATTTTAAGGAAAAGGCCATAAAAATCAATGAAATTATTGATATGGTTAAGAAAATTGCTAAAAAGAGCGGCTTGCTTTCTTTAAATGCTTCAATTGAAGCAGCAAGAGCAGGAGAAGTAGGTAAGGGCTTTGCGGTGGTTGCCAACCAAATAAAGGAACTTTCTTCTAATACAACTTCTTCCGCAGAACATGTTGTGAGATATGTGGAAGAATTAATGGAGGGAATTGATTCTCTATCGGAATCTATTGGCAAAACAACCAATCGCTTAAAAGAAGGAAATGAAAGCGTACATAATTCAGTACAGGATATGGATGTAATAAATGATCAATTACTTTCCATCAGTAAGGAAATTGACAGCATTTATGAAGAAATAAATACGCAATCCGCATTGACCCAGTCCTTTGTGGCATCCATTGATTCTATTGCGGACAGTTATGATACCTTGTCAGAAGAATGTGTGAATGCGGGGGCTCATTTATACCGTATTTCAAGGGATATTGATAAAACCAGAAGCGATATGGCAAGACAAAATGCAAAATTGTCAACCCAAGATTGGCTGACTGTGTTTGAAGTGGATCATCTTATATTTACCTGGCGCGTATATAACAACTTGGCAGATTTTGAACAGCTTACCATTACACAGCTTAATAATCCCAAGGGATGTAAATTGGGTAAATGGATTAGCCAACAGAATGATCCCCGTATTACCGGATCCAAAGAATTTAGGCAGGTTGTAAAAGACCATGAAGACATTCACAAATATGCCTGTGAATCCTGGTACGCCAAAGATAATAGTAATAGAGAAGAAGCTCTCCATCATTTTAATTTAGCCTATGATGCTTATCATCGTTTCATCTTGTCACTTGCAGGTCTTCGCGAAGTTGTAAATACAACAGGTGACAGTGAGAAAACAGATATTACATAGCATTTATTTAATTATAATTAAAAACGGTCTGTCATCCATTTGACAGACCGTTTTAATTTATTTATTCTATTATCTCAGGTCCCTCTGTTGCTTCTATTATTTCTTTTTCTTCTATTTCTTCTATATCATTTTTTTCATCTTCTACAGAAGTTTCTGCAATTCCCGGTGTATTTTCATCCGGTATATCCTCAAGGGCATCTTCAATATTTTCAAATTCCTGATTGCCGTTTGAAACCTTTTCCCTTACCTTTGCAATCTGTGCCACTTTCACACCGGAATCTAAATTAATCATCTTAACACCGGAGGTAATCCGACCAAGGCTTGAAATCTCCTGCACCCGAAGTTGTATAATAATACCTTCCGTAGTAATCATCATAATCTCATTATCATCTTTGACAGCTTTTACACCTACTACATCGCCTGTTTTTTCGGTAATTTTATAGCATTTTACACCTTTACCGCCACGCTTCTGTACCGTAAACTCATTCATAAAGGTGCGCTTTCCAAGTCCGTTAACAGATACAATCAGTAAGGAGTCTCCCTGGCTGTGAAGCTGCATTCCGATTATCTCATCACCGTCTGCAAGATTCATGCCGATTACACCCATAGAAGCACGTCCTGTAGCTCTTACATCGGTTTCCTTAAACCTGATACACATGCCTAATTTGGTTATAAGGAAAATTTCACTATCCTTATCTGTATACTTAACCTCTATCAGCTCATCATCTTCCCTCAGGCTAATCGCTGCCAATCCATTTTTACGGACATTGCTATATTCCATCAGAGAAGTTTTCTTTACAATACCGTGCTTGGTTACCATAAAAAGATTGTGGTCTTCCTTATAATCCTTAATGGGAATCATAGAAGTAATCTTTTCTCCGGGATTTAACTGTAAGAGATTAATGATTGCCGTTCCTCTTGCTGTTCTGCCGGCTTCAGGGATTTCATATGCTTTTAATCTGTAAACACGGCCCTGATTGGTAAAGAAATTTAAGTAATGATGGGTAGTTGTCATAAGAAGATCTTCAATATAATCTTCCTCTATGGTTTGCATACCCTTAATACCTTTTCCGCCACGGTTTTGAGATTTGAAATTATCAACCGTCATACGCTTGATATAACCTAATCTTGTCATGGCAATTACTGTATTTCCTCTTGGAATCAAATCTTCCATGGAAATATCGAATTCGTCATATCCTATCTTACTACGTCTTTCATCACTGAATCTATCAGAAATTGCAATTATCTCTGTTCTGATAACCCCAAGTAATATTTTCTCATCTCCAAGGATTGCGGATAATTCTTTTATTTTAATCTGTAATTCATTATGTTCATTTTCCAGTTTTTCACGCTCTAAACCGGTCAGCGCACGCAGACGCATATCTACAATAGCTTGTGCCTGCACATCGGTAAATTCAAAACGCTCCATTAAACGCTCTTTTGCCATTGCAGTATTTTGACTGCTTCTGATAATGGATATTACCTCATCGATAAAGTCAAGAGCCCTGATCAATCCCTGTAAAATATGATCCCGTTCTTCCGCCTTATTTAAATCATATTTTGTCCTTCTGGTTACAACTTCTTTCTGGTGTATGAGATAATGATTCAGCATTTCCAGAACATTCATAATTTTCGGCTCATTATTTACAAGGGCCAGCATAATAACACCAAAGGTATCCTGAAGCTGAGTATGCTTATAAAGAAGATTTAAAATTACATTGGCATTTACATCTCTTCTTAATTCGATTACTACACGAATACCTTCTCTATTGGATTCATCTCTTAAGTCCGTAATCCCATCAATTTTCTTTAATTTCACCAATTCTGCTATCTTTTGAATTAAATTCGCTTTATTTACCATATAAGGCAGTTCAGTCACAATAATTTGATTCTTACCATTGGGTAATGTTTCAATATTGGTAATAGCACGGACACGTACTTTTCCGCGTCCCGTCCTATAAGCCTCTTCACTTCCTCTGGTACCTAAAATCAAACCGCCGGTAGGAAAATCCGGAGCCTTTATAATTTGTAAAATTTCATCCATTTCGGTGTTTCTGTTTTCTTCTACTTTATTATCTATAATTTTAACAACAGCATTAACTACTTCCCTTAAATTATGAGGAGGGATATTGGTTGCCATACCTACGGCTATACCTGTTGTTCCGTTCACCAAGAGATTAGGATAACGGCTGGGCAAAATAGAAGGTTCTTTTTCTGTTTCATCAAAGTTTGGTACAAAATTTACCGTATCTTTTCCTATATCAGCCAGCAGCTCTATGGAAATTTTAGAAAGCCTAGCTTCCGTATAACGCATGGCCGCCGCACTGTCACCGTCCATGGAACCAAAATTTCCGTGACCGTCAACTAAGGGATACCTGGTAGTCCAGTCCTGAGCCATATTTACCAATGCACCATAAATGGAGCTGTCACCATGAGGGTGATATTTACCCATGGTATCACCGACAATACGGGCACATTTTCTATGCGGCTTGTCCGGTCCGTTATTAAGTTCAATCATTGAATAAAGTACTCTTCGCTGTACTGGTTTTAGACCATCTCTT
>CAZJAS010000038.1:5968-20602 GCA_964544135.1 uncultured Clostridium sp.
AAAGACGTATACTTTTCTCCATGATAGAATTAAACAATGGTCCCGATAATACGGGCACATTTACGGTGGGGCTTATCGGGACCATTGTTTAATTCTATCATGGAGAAAAGTATACGTCTTTGTACCGGCTTTAAACCATCCCTTACATCAGGAAGGGCACGAGACGCTATAACACTCATGGCATAGTCGATATATGATGTTTCCATTGTTTTCTTTAAATCTACAATATGGACTTTATCAAACTCACCATCATGCCGAATTTTATCAAATATATTGTCATCCATTTTTATTTCTACCTTTCAGTTTTGCGGTACAAGCTTTGGAAATACTATACATCCAGATTTTTAACAAACCTTGCATTTTCTTCTATAAACTCACGTCTTGGTTCAACCTTATCACCCATTAATGTTGTAAAAGTTAAATCTATTTCCGCTTCCGTTTCTTCATTGATATTCACTTTTAAAAGTATACGTCGCTCGGGATCCATAGTGGTTTCCCAAAGCTGTTCCGCATCCATTTCTCCTAATCCTTTATATCGCTGAATCTTATTATTCTGGTCACGTCCTACTTCAAGTAAAATTTCATTTAACTCATCATCACTATAGGCATACCAAACTTTTTTATTTTTTTCTAACTTATAAAGAGGAGGCTGTGCTAAATATACATATCCATCCTTTATTAATTGAGGCATAAAACGATAAAAGAAAGTGAGGAGCAGGGTACTGATATGAGCACCGTCCACATCGGCATCTGTCATAATAATAATCTTATGATAACGAAGCTTTGTAATATCAAAATCTTCATGAATACCGGTACCAAAAGCAGTAATCATGGCTTTTATTTCTGCATTGGCATATACCTTATCAAGTCTGGCCTTTTCTACATTTAAAATTTTACCGCGAAGAGGTAATATTGCCTGTGTTGCACGGGATCTTGCAGTTTTAGCACTGCCCCCTGCGGAATTACCTTCTACGATGTAAATTTCACAATTTTTAGGATCTTTATCAGAGCAATCAGCCAATTTACCCGGTAAAGCCATACCTTCCAAAGCAGTTTTTCTTCTGGTTAAATCTCTGGCTTTTCTTGCAGCCTCCCTTGCACGTTGTGCAAGTATTGATTTTTCACAAATTGTTTTTGCTACATTGGGGTTTAATTCCAAATAATAAGTCAGCTGCTCAGAAACAATATTATCCACAGCACCTCTAGCTTCTGAATTACCTAATTTTTGTTTTGTCTGGCCTTCAAATTGTGGATTTTCTACCTTAATACTGATAATGGCAGTCATACCTTCCCTGATGTCTTCACCTGAAAGATTGGTTTCATTATCTTTTAATAGCTTTGCATTTCTTGCATAATCATTAAATGTCTTTGTAACTGAATTTCTGAAACCTTGTAAATGAGTACCCCCTTCCGGAGTACTTATATTATTTACAAAGCTGTAAACACTCTCAGTGTAGGAATCATTATGCTGAAAAGCCACTTCTACATATATATTATTTTTAATTCCCTCGAAATAGATTACTTCAGGATAAAGGGGTTCTTTACTTTTATTCAAATAATTTACAAATTCTTTGATACCGCCTTCATAGCAAAATTCAACTACTCTTAACTTCTTTTTCGGGATTTCCGGTTCTAAAACAGATGATTCTTCAGTTTCAGAATCTATGGATTCATTTTCACTTTTTTGTGATGCTTCATCTTTCAAAGCCGTTTCTATAAAAGTATCTACTACAGAATCTTCTAGTCTTGATTCTTCCTCTGAACGTAAATCTCTTAAAATAATACGCAATCCCTTTGTGAGGAAAGCCATCTCCCTGAGTCTTGTTTTTAATACATCAAATTCAAAAACCGATGTTTCATTAAAAATAGAAGTATCAGGCTTAAATGAAACTTTTGTCCCTGTTTTTTCAATCGGACATTCACCTATTTCTTTTAATGTATAACAAGTTTGTCCTTTTTCATAACGCTGCTTATAAACTTTTCCATCCTGACATATTTCTACTTCTAACCATTCGGAAAGGGCATTCACAACAGATGCACCCACACCATGAAGTCCACCCGAAACCTTATATCCTCCACCGCCAAACTTACCTCCGGCATGCAGAACCGTAAATACTACTTCAACTGCAGCAATTCCTGCTTTGTGATTGATACCAACCGGGATACCCCGTCCGTTATCGGTAACGGTAATCGAATTATCAGGATTAATAATTACTTCAACAGTGTCACAATATCCTGCAAGTGCTTCATCTATTGCATTATCCACAATCTCATATACAAGATGATGAAGACCTTTCGAGGAGGTTGCGCCTATATACATACCAGGTCTTTTTCTAACAGCCTCTAAACCTTCAAGAATCTGAATTTGATCTGCGCCATATTCACCTTGATCCGATTTATTATTAAAAAATTCTTCGTTCATGTTTCCTCCATTCCTTACCTTGGCGATTGTTGCTTGTATTAATTTTCAGAAGTAACAACGCCATTTGTTACTTTAAAAACCTTATTTACTTCAAATCTATTATTTACAAAATCCTCTAAACCTGTACAGGTAATGATAGTTTGAATATCACCGATACTGTTTAAAAGATAATTATGTCTATTATTATCAAGCTCTGAAAGTACATCATCCAATAAAAGAATTGGTGTATCTTTTGATATCTTCTTAACCAACTCTATTTCCGATAATTTTAATGATAAAGCTACTGTTCTTTGTTGTCCTTGGGAACCAAATCTGCGGATATCAATATTACCGTTTAAAAATGATATATCATCTCTATGAGGACCAACAGTAGTTTGCTTTAATTTGATATCTCTTTCTTGACTTGCTTTTAATTTGGTTTCAAAAGATTCTATAGAAACATCCGGTTCATAGGAAATATAAATTTCTTCTTTTCCCCCGGACAATTTTTTATGTATCTCATAAATAATTTCATTTAACTGGTCTATAAATATTGTTCTTCTTTCGATAATCTTACTGCCAAAAGACATAAGTTGAGAATCCCAAATTGCCAGTGTATCTTTCAGTTCGGGATTCATATACATATCTTTTAATAATTTATTACGTTGGTTTACGATTTTATTATAATGATTAAGATTATATAGATAAAAACTATCAAGTTGACATAATTCCATATCCACAAATCGTCTTCTTTCCGCAGGACCGTTTTTAATGATATTTAAATCCTCCGGAGAAAAAAACACAACATTACAAAGCCCAAGTAAATCTGCTGCCCTTTTAATCTTTTGCCCATCTATGGCAATTCCCTTGGACTTGTTTTTTCGAAGATGCATATCTATTCTGTTTTCATAACCTTCTTTTTCAAGATATATACGTATATGTGCTTCTTCTTTATCAAAATTAATAATTTCACTATCTTTACTGCCTTTATGAGATTTAGTAGTGGCAGCAACATAAATAGCTTCTAAAATATTTGTTTTACCCTGGGCATTATCACCATATAAAATATTAGTACCTTTATCAAACTGTAAATTCAGGGAGTCATAATTTCTATAATCTGTCAGTTCTAGCTTTTTGATTATCATGAATTACATCCTTCTATCTTGATTTTATTACCATTAAATTCTACTATATCCCCGTTATACAATTTTCTTCCTCTTCTTACATCCACTTCTCCGTTTACTTTTACAAGACCTTCTTGAATTGTAAATTTTGCATCCACGCCGGAATCTACAAAACCGGCAAGTTTTATAGCTTGACCTAACTTTATAAACTCATCCTTTAACTTAAGTATTTCCATTTTTTGCCTCTCTAAACATATATAAATTAACTGACAGTCGTAAAATTAACAGGAAGAATCAAATATATATATTTTTCATCGGCTTCTTTTATAAAACAAGGTGCTTTAGGGTTCACAAAATAGATATATATTTCTTCATCATCAATTACACGAAGAGCATCAAGTAAAAATTTAGGATTAAATCCAATCATCATATCCTTACCGCTCTTATCAATATCAATATCTTCATTCATACTGCCAATAATGGAATTTATTTTAAGTTCCATTGATCCATCCAATATATTTATAATAATTGGTTTTTTATCTCCTTCTTTGATGAGAAGGGTAGCTCTATCAATACAATTTAATAATTCTTTTTTATTAATTTTAACTTTTGTTTCATAATCACTGGAAAGCATCTGATCAATCCTAAAATATTCTCCTTCAATCAATCTGGATACTACAGTGGTATCATCAAATTCAAAAACAATATGCTTGGTTGTAAAGAAAATATTTACATCCTTATTGGAATCTCCGGGGATAATCTTACTTACTTCATTCAAAGTTTTACCGGGAACTACTACTTTTTTAGGTTCATACGTATTTTTTAAGTCAATTTTACGGATAGATATACGATGTCCATCCAAAGATACTACCTTTAACTCAGAACCGTTAATATCAAATAATTCACCGGTCATTAATTTATTATTATCATTATCAGCAATTGAAAATATTGTTTGTCTGATTACTTCCTTCAAAGTAAATTGTGAAATAACAATACTATCGTTTCTTTCGATAATCGGTAAATATGAAAAATCATCTCCTGATTTACCGATAATAGTAAATTTAGATTTTTCACAAGTAATTGTAGTTTTATAATTAGGATCCGTCTCTATGGTAATATGACTATCCGGAAGCTTACGCACAATATCTAAAAATATCTTAGCATCTAAAGCTATAATTCCTCTTTCTGCAATATCACCTTCAATTATAGTTTCGATACCCAGCTCCATATCATTTGCTGTTAATTTAATAACACCACTATTTGCATCTATCAGAATACATTCTAATATAGACATGGTAGTTTTATTCGGAACTGCTTTAGATACAATCTGTACTCCGTTAAGGAGATTAGATTTAGAACAAATTAATTTCATTGTGAATAACTCCCTTCATGTAAAAATTTAATGAATGAACCTCTCTTAATATATATAAATATAAAAGAATATAATAATATAATTAGTAAAGGATGTTAATATGTGTAAAACCTATTCTATTATAGCATTCATCAGTAAAAAATGATAGTAAAACGTTGTTGAAAACTAAGAATAACTTATGGATAAGTATAAAGTTATTCACAATCGATTTTAGGGCTAAAACCTATTAAAAAATCTTATTCACAGTAAAAATAAAATATAAACATCTTACCCACATGATTCACACAGGGGTATGGGTAAAACTTTTGAAAGGATTTTTTACTAAAGAAGAGTTAATTATCTAAGAAGGGTTTATCTTCTTTTTTATAATATCTATCTTATTTCTTAACTCTTCATTTATAGTTAACTCTTCGATTATTTTATTAACTCCATATATAATAGTAGTATGATCTTTTTTACCCAGTAATTTTCCGATATTAGTGAGAGAATATTCTGTTAGCTCACGACATAGATACATTACTACCTGTCTGGGTTGTACAAATTCTGAATTTCTTTTTTTAGAAGTAATATCTTCAGGTTTTACACCAAAGTGTTCAGAAACTACATTTATAATGAGCTGAGGTGTAATTTCTTTTATTTTATCGGGATAAATAATATCTTTTAAAGCTTCTTCGGCCAGAGCAAGAGAAGGAATTACTTTATTAAGCTTTGCAAAGGCTATTATTTTATTAAAGGCCCCTTCTAACTCCCTGATATTGGATTTTATATTAGTAGAAATATATTTTATTATTTCTTCGTCAATTTGTAAATCACAGGTTTCTGCATTTTTACGAAGAATTGCCATACGGGTTTCATAATCGGGTGGTTGTATATCGGCAATCAATCCCCATTCAAAACGAGAACGAAAACGTTCTTCTAAGGTTTCCATTTCTTTTGGTGGTTTATCAGAGGAAAGGATGATTTGTTTGCCGGCTCCATGAAGTACATTAAAGGTATGAAAAAATTCTTCCTGGGTACTTTCTTTTCCTATAATAAATTGCACATCATCGACCATAAGAACATCAACGGTTCTGTATTTTTCACGAAGTTTGGTCATGGCAGCTGCATTACCGCTTCGGATAGATTCTATTACTTCATTTGTAAATTCTTCTGAGGTAACATATAAAACCTTCATTTTAGAATTTTGTTCTAATATAAAATGACCCACGGAATGCATTAAGTGAGTTTTACCTAAACCGGCACCTCCATATAAATAAAGAGGATTATATGCTTCGCCAGGAGATTCTGCTACAGCAAGAGTTGCCGAATGAGCAAATTTATTATTACTTCCTACAACAAAGGTATCGAATTTGTATTTAGGATTCAAATTGGCATTTT
Source organism: uncultured Clostridium sp. (assembly GCA_964544135.1). Lineage (GTDB taxonomy): Bacteria > Bacillota > Clostridia > Lachnospirales > Lachnospiraceae > Acetatifactor. Next base: position 12,243 of record CAZJAS010000038.1, read on the forward strand.
CATAGTTAATATTATAAACAGGTTTTGGAGCAGGGGCTTCCCCTCCATTTAATAATGAAGAAACATCTTTCTCCAAAATAAAAGTAACATCATAGGTATGATTAAACATTTCTGAGATAGTAACTTGAAAAAATGTATTATATTTAGAATTAATATAAGTAAATGCATTTGATTTATCATTAGGAATGAGAATATAGACAACATTATCTATAATGGAATAAACCTCTAAAGGATCAATCCATGTTTCAAAAGAAATATTAGAAAGACTATATTCACGTCTCATAGTCTCTTTTATCTCATTCCATTGGTCTTTAATCAATTCCATTTCATCAATACCTCTTTCCGAAAAATAACCTTATTACCATATTAATATAAAAGTATAAATAATTCAAATAGAAGTTAGTGTATAACTTATCCACAAAATGTTGATAAACCGGTATATAAGTTTACATATCTCTAAGTTCATAAATTATTTATGTGTATAAATACTGTTAAATTATTTTTAAAATAAATCCTGTAAAATTAATAAATTAGTATTTATTACACAAATTATACCTAGTCGTTTACAAAGTTATCCACAATTTATTCACAATATGTGGATTACATTATGTAAAGCAAATAATTATAAAAATGATGTGGATAACTTTATAAACTTTTTTTAATTATTTTTATGTCCCATTTTGCTTGACAATACTGGCTTTATTCAGTACAATCAATATGCTATTTTCTAATAAAATGACGATAGGATTACCTTTATATAATAAGGTTTTGAAAGAGGAGGTGTATTTTTAATGAAGATGACATTTCAACCCAAAAAGAGATCCAGATCTAGGGTGCATGGGTTTAGAGCAAGAATGAGTACTCCGGGTGGAAGAAGAGTTTTGGCGGCAAGACGTGCAAAAGGAAGAAGTAAATTATCCGCATAGGTCACAGTAATGTGACCTTTTTTTCTCTGAAAGATTAAAATCATAGTTTGAATGGACAAGCTATCATTTAGTAGATTAATATTTATATGAGAGGTTGCTATGAAATTTTCAGAGTCTTTAAAAAAAAATAGACAATTTCAATTTGTGTATAGGACCGGAAAATCTTATGCAAATAAATACCTTGTTATGTATGTAAAAGAAAATGGCCTTGGTATCAACAGAATTGGAATCAGTGTCAGTAAAAAAGTGGGAAACAGCGTTGTGAGACATCGCATTACAAGGCTGATCAGAGAGAGTTACCGATTACATGAAAACGTATTCAATAGTGGTTTGGATATGATAATCGTTGCGAGGCAAAATGCAGCTAATGTAGATTATTATGAAATTGAGCGAGCATTTTTACATTTATCAAAGCTTCATGAAGTGATAAGAGTTTATATATGAAAAAAATACTAATTGCTATTATAAAATTTTATAGAAAACATATTTCTCCATTAAAGAGTACCAAATGTCCTTATTATCCTACCTGTTCCCAGTATGGACTTGAGGCAGTAGAAAAATATGGTGCTTTAAAAGGTGGAATGCTTGCAGGATGGAGAATATTAAGATGTAATCCTTTTTCTAAAGGTGGATATGACCCTGTACCATAATATTTTTTAGTGAAAGGATTTTAGGAGGAAAAATGACAGGTATTTTATTAACCAAGAGCACTACCCCTATTATTGGCTGGGTTGCTAATATACTGGGATTTATCATGGAAGGAATCTTTAATATTCTTAATTTTATCGGTATTCCGAATATAGGTCTTTCCATTATTTTATTTACGATTGTTATATATTTACTTATGCTGCCTCTTACAATTAAACAGCAAAAATATTCAAAGCTTTCCGCTAAAATGAATCCCGAGCTGCAGGCAGTCAATGCAAAATACAAAAACCGTAAAGATAATGACTCTATGATGCAGATGAATGCGGAAACGCAGGCTATTTATGCAAAATATGGAGTTTCTCCTACCGGTAGCTGTTTACAGATGTTAATTCAAATGCCTATTTTATTATCTTTGTATCAGGTTATCTATAGAATGCCTGCATATGTAAGTAAAATAGGAAATGCTTTTGGAGCTTTAGCCGACGAGATTATCAATAGAGGCTTGGTAGGAAAAGTCCAAGAGTTTGCACAAGCAGCCAACTATAAAAATAATTTTGCGGTTAATGAAAGAAATGCTATCATTGATGTATTAAATAAATTAAATTCTGCAGACCTTCTTTCTTTTGCCAGAGAAAATGGTTTTGCGGATATTCAGCTTAGTGGTCGTAATATATTAACACAGGGTTCCGAAAAAGGTTTAATTGATATTTATAATAACTTTTTAGGGCTTAATATGGCGAATGCACCTTCTGATATTGTAAAAGTTGCAATGGAAACAGGTGCTTGGTTAATGGTAGTTGCAGCGATTTCCATTCCTTTATTTGCTGCTGTTACACAGTGGATCAACGTAAAATTGATGCCTCAGCAGGCACAGAGTAATGATAATAAGAATGATACCGCCAGTTCAATGGCTTCTTCCATGAAGACCATGAATATGATAATGCCTATTATGTCGGCTTTCTTCTGTTATTCACTGCCTACGGGTATGGGACTTTACTGGATTGCCGGTTCTGTTGTAAGAAGTATTCAGCAGATTATTATTAACAGACATATCGATAAGATGGATTTGAATGATATTATAGAAGCGAATAAAGAAAAAAGTGTTAAGAAGATGGAAAAGGTAAAGAATAAACAAGCCAGACTTCAGCAGTATGCAAATATGAGTACCAAGGGAATCGGCGGTACCGTAAATACTAAAAATTATACGCAAAAAGCATTAGAAGCTGCAGATAAAACAGGGGACAGTGACCATTCTGAAGTAAAGCCTTCCTCCACCAATGCAAAGCCCGGAAGCTTGATGGCTAAGGCAAATGCAGTAAAAGATTATAATGAGCGAAACAATAGTAAAAAGTAAAGGGAGGATTTAAAATGGATTACAAAGAGTTTTCAGCAAAAACAGTGGATGACGCTATTACGAAAGCATGTCAGGAATTTACTGTAACAAGTGACAGACTTGATTATGAAGTAATTGAAGAAGGTTCTTCCGGTTTTCTAGGAATCGGTTCAAAACCGGCAATGATAAAAGCAAAAGTAAAAGAAGAAATCAAAGAAATATCTGTTACGGATGTAGCTGATCAATTTTTAAAAGATGTTTTTAATGCAATGAATATGGCTGTTGTGATTGAATCGTCTTTTGATACTAAAGAAAAAATGGTTAGTATTAATTTGAGTGGTGAAGAAATGGGTGTGTTGATCGGTAAAAGAGGTCAAACCCTGGATTCCTTACAATATCTTGTGTCCTTAGTGGTTAATAAAGAAAAGCAAGATTATATCAGAGTTAAAATTGATACAGAGAATTATAGACAGAGAAGGCAGGAAACTTTAGAGAATCTTGCAAAGAATATTTCTTATAAAGTAAAACGGACAAAGAGATCTGTTTCTTTAGAGCCTATGAATCCTTATGAAAGACGTATTATTCATTCCTCATTGCAGAATGACAAATATGTTAGTACGCACAGCGAAGGTGAAGAACCTTTTAGAAGAGTTGTGGTTTCTCTTAAAAAGTAATGTAATCTTAAATTTGTCCTGTGCTTATATGAATGAGCACAGGACAATTTCATATTAGGAGGTTTTCTATTTATGAAAACAGATACTATAGCAGCAATCGCAACAGCACTATCTGATTCCGGTATCGGTATTGTAAGAATCAGCGGTACGCATGCCATAGAAATAGCAGATAAAATATATCGTTCTAAAAACGGTAAAAAGAGATTGTTAAATATGAAGAGCCATACCATTCATTATGGTTTTATTATAGATCAAGGTGTAATAGCGGATGAAGTCATGGTTACAGTTATGAAAGCACCTAAAAGTTATACGGCAGAAGATACAGTAGAAATTAATTGTCATGGCGGTGTTCTTATGATGCACCGCATTTTAGAATTGGTGTTGAATGCAGGTGCAAGATTGGCGGAACCGGGTGAGTTTACGAAGCGCGCTTTTTTAAACGGTAGAATGGATTTATCGGAAGCAGAAGCGGTCATGGATGTCATACATGCCAAAAATGAGTTGGCATTAAAATCTTCTGTGAGTCAGTTAAAAGGTGCTGTATCCGATAAAATAAAGGAATTAAGAGCTGAAATAATCTATCAAATAGCTTTTATTGAGTCAGCCTTGGATGATCCGGAGCATATTAGTCTGGATGGTTATCCTGATAGATTAAGGGGAATTCTCAATCTAGTATTAAATGAAATTAATAAATTACTATTGTCTGCGGATAACGGAAAAATAGTAAAAGAAGGGATTAATACCGTAATTTTAGGAAAACCCAATGCAGGGAAATCTTCTTTTTTAAACTTATTAGTAGGTGATGAAAAAGCAATTGTAACCGATGTGGCCGGTACTACCAGAGATATTTTAGAGGAGCATATTAATTTTAACGGAATAAGCTTAAATATAATAGATACGGCCGGTATTCGTAATACAGAAGATATTGTTGAAAAAATAGGAGTGCAAAAAGCAAGAAAATATGCAATGGACGCAGACTTAATTATTTATGTTGTTGATAGTTCTGTTCCTTTAGATGATAATGATATGGATATTATGGAACTAATAGGTTCTAAAAAATGTATTGCCCTCCTCAATAAAACTGATTTGGAAGCAATTGTAAATGAAGAAATGCTTTTAGATGCCTTTTTAAAAAGTTCTATGGATCAACCCGAGACGGTGAGTATTATTAAGACCTCTACAAAAGATTTTACAGGAATGGATTTATTTGAAGAAACTATTCAGGATTTGTTTTTTAAAGGTAAAATATCAATTGAGAATGATGTTTATATTACAAATATCCGTCATAAGGAAGCTATTATTGAAGCTAAAAATGCATTATTGCTGGTAGAAAAAAGTATAGAGGATGATATGCCGGAGGATTTTTATTCCATTGATTTAATGAATGCGTATGCTTCTCTGGGTAATATCATAGGCGAAGAGGTTTCAGAAGATTTAGTGAATGAAATTTTTTCTAAATTTTGTATGGGAAAATAAGAAAAGAGGTTTCTCGTGTCTGAAGATAAAAAGAAAGATTTTTTGATGGACAAAGTGGATGTTTGTGTAATAGGTGCAGGTCATGCAGGCTGCGAAGCTGCTCTTGCTTGTGCCAGGCTTGGTTTGGAAACTGTTGTTTTTACAGTGAATGTTGACAGCATTGCATTGATGCCATGTAATCCCAATATAGGAGGATCCTCTAAGGGTCATTTGGTTAGGGAAATAGATTCTCTCGGGGGAGAAATGGGTAAAGTGATTGATCAGACCTTTATCCAATCTAAAATGTTGAATTTATCAAAAGGCCCTGCCGTACATTCTCTGCGTGCACAGGCGGATAAAGCCGACTACTCCCGCACGATGCGTAAGGTTTTGGAAAATCAAGAGCACCTTACCATAAAGCAGGCTGAGGTCTACGATATCTTATGGGAGGAAACAGATTCTAACCATAAGAAAGTAACGGGGGTAAAAACTTTTACCGGAGCTGTGTATGAGTGCAGCGCCGTTATTTTATGTACCGGTACCTATTTGCGCGCAAGATGTCTCTGCGGTGAGGCGATTACCTATACCGGACCAAATGGATTGCAGGCAGCCAATCATATGCCGGATTCATTAAAGGCTATGGGAATTCCTCTCAGAAGGTTTAAAACAGGTACTCCGGCGCGTATAGACGGTAAGAGTATTGACTATTCCAAAACAGAAGAACAATTCGGGGATGAGAGGATTGTACCTTTTTCCTTTTCAACGGATCCGGAGTCCATACAAAAAGAACAGGTTTCCTGTTATCTTACTTATACCAATGAAAGAACCCATGAAATTATCAGGGCTAATTTGGACCGCTCTCCTATTTATGCGGGAATTATAGAGGGAACAGGGCCCAGATATTGTCCTTCTGTGGAAGATAAGGTTGTAAAATTTGCAGATAAGAACAGACATCAGGTTTTTATTGAACCGGAAGGAATCCATACCAATGAAATGTATATAAGCGGTATGTCCTCTTCTCTTCCGGAAGATGTGCAGATTGCAATGTATCGGACGGTACCGGGTTTGGAAAATTGTAAAATTGTAAAAAACGCCTATGCTATCGAATACGATTGTATCAATGCCAAGCAGCTCTATCCTACCTTGGAATTTAAAAATATATCAGGGCTTTTTGCTGCGGGGCAATTTAATGGCAGCAGCGGATATGAAGAGGCGGCTGCACAGGGATTAATTGCAGGAATTAATTGTGCAAATTCAATTTTAGGCAGAGAACAAATTGTATTGGACCGTTCCCAAGCCTATATCGGTGTTCTGATTGATGATTTGGTTACAAAGGATAATTTTGAGCCCTATCGTATGATGACTTCAAGAGCGGAGTATAGATTATTATTACGGCAGGACAATGCCGATTTACGATTACGTAAAATAGGGTATGAGGTTGGACTAATTTCTGAGGAGGAATACCATAATCTATTATTAAAAGAGGATATGATTCGAAAGGAAGTAAAGCGCTTGAAGGAGACTAAAATAGGGGGATCTGTAAAAGTACAGGATTTCTTACGGTCACAAGAAAGCAGTACTTTGAAAACAGCCTCTACTCTGGCAGAGCTTATGTGTCGGAAGGAACTTTCTTATACTATATTAAGTGAAATTGATGAGGATAGAAAAGCACTTCCTGTTGATGTGATTGATCAGGTAGAGATTGAGTTAAAATATGAAGGTTATATAGAACGACAGATGCGTCAGGTAGATCAGTATAAAAAGTTGGAAAAGAAATTAATTCCCAAAGAAATAAATTATGATGATATTACAAGCCTTCGTATAGAAGCCAAGCAAAAGTTAAAAGAGCTGCATCCTGTTTCCGTAGGACAGGCATCTAGGATATCAGGTGTATCTCCTGCTGATATCTCTGTACTGCTTATTTATTTGGAGCAATATCATCATAGGAAAGCAAAGAATGAATAAGTGATGATTAGGTAATTGCGAAATTTATTTCTAGGGGCTCTACTCTCCATAATACTTTGTCAGCCGGTTTTTCTAACCATTCCAATGAGCCCCTAAGTGTAAAAGCATGTTCAGCAAAGGCTTCCCTGCTTTTAGAAATCCCTTATGGTCTCATTTCCATATAAAAAGAAGGCATTCCAAAGTAATATGATGAGCAGAGCTACCTTGGAAACTTGTTTTGCATATGCCTAAGTTATGAATAGTGAGAGGAAAGAAGATGTATAATACGAATCAATTTGAGAAGGACTTAGAAGAACTGGGTATATCTCTGTCAGAAGATCAGTTAAATCAGTTTATTACTTATTATGAAATGCTGGTGGAGTGGAATCAAGTAATGAATCTGACTGCAATTACCGATTATGATGAAGTCTTTAAGAAGCATTTTGTTGATAGCCTTACTTTGATAAAGGCATGTGATTTACAAGAAGCACTTACCTTAATTGATATTGGAACCGGTGCAGGTTTTCCCGGTATACCTCTTAAAATTGTGTTTCCCAATTTAAAGATAACTTTATTGGATTCACTCAATAAAAGAGTACAATTTTTAAATGCAGTAATAGAGAAACTTGCGTTAAAGGACATTGATGCTGTGCATGGACGGGCAGAAGATTTAGCAAAACCAGGTATGCTTCGGGAGCGTTATGACATTTCTGTATCACGCGCCGTTGCAAATATGACAACATTGTCAGAATACTGTATTCCCTTTGTTAAGGTAGGAGGAAGGTTTATTTCTTACAAATCCGAAAAGATAATCGAGGAAATAAAAGAGGCAGAAAAAGCCATCAGGATTCTGGGCGGCAGGATAGAAAAACAAGTAGAATTGTATTTGCCGGACTCTACAATTTATCGTAATCTTTTTGTAATAGAAAAGAAAACTGCTTCCCCGAAAAAATATCCCAGGAAAGCAGGTTTACCGGCTAAAGAACCATTGAGGTAAATAAATTATAAGAATATTGATAATTGATCTAAGACAGATCTGGGCTTCTCCATATGGGGAAGCTGTTTTGTTCCCTGTATAAAAGAGGTCTCAATCGCACTGTTAAAAAGCACATAATTACTGATTATTTTTGTATTATCATTTTTGTCTTTTCCGCCAATAATAGAAATACTATGATTGATTTCTTTTAAGGCATGTATGATATTAATATTCATATAACGGCCAAGACAGCTTGCATATGCATATTTAGAATTGTAATCCCATAAATGAGATGCTTCATAATAAGAAGATATAATCTTTTCTTCTATATGATAGGGTTTTGAATAATACTCTTTTGCGAAACGCTTTTCAAACGCAGTTTTGGTGGTAAGTATATTGTATAG
>CAZJAS010000039.1:0-20507 GCA_964544135.1 uncultured Clostridium sp.
GTGTTGCTGCGCTTTGCATCTTAAACTCAGTTCGGATTTTATATAAAAAATAGTGTCTCCACACAAGAAAGAATCTCGCTTTGCGAGATTCTTTCTCATAAATACCCGTAGGGGGAGTGTACTCGCACAACGTATGTTGTTTGCATCCTATGTTATTTTACCCTCGATTGTTTGTAAACGGCAGTGTTTAAAATAGTGGTTATGACCGCATAAAGAAAAGTGGGGGGCAGTGCATAGTAGATGTGTTTTTTTGAAAGAACTGAGTCTGTTTCTAAAAAAACAAAGGAAACAAAGGCGGCAACCGGGCAAAGCAGATGATGGTACAGCATCGAGCCGGAAAACAGCATGAACTTCCATGCGCCGGGTCCGGCCAAAGGCGATAGCACACATACGGTAACCACAAACGTGATTGCCAAACAGCAGGTTGCTGTCCTGGGTATAGAACTGAAACAGATTAAGACCATGTTGTCGGATGCTTAATAATAAACCTATAATTTCCATTATAACAATTGCGATGTTGAATATAAGGCTATAAACTTGCCTTTTTTTGTTTTAGATGAGGCTACAGTCTTCAAAGAAAATATGCTCCCTTTTGCCTACAAGCTGAGCGCATGAATTTATCATGCGCTGTTTCATTATGTATTTTATTATTAGGTTTAGAAATAATAGCCGGCTTTACTTAAGATAATACCTAAAATGGAATTACCAAGAGTAAACAATAAGGTAATGGCAGATGTAATAATTCCTGCTATTGCCATATTTCTTCCGCCTTTTTTAATACCGATAATACCCAGAACAAGTCCTGTGATTGTTACCGGATATCCGATTAAAGGTAGGCACCATGCCACAAATCCACAAATACCAAGTATCATGGAAGCTATGGAAAGTCCTTTCTTTTCGGGCGGAGTAAAATTTCCATAACTTTGCTGACCGCCATAATTTTGCTGACCTCCATAGTTCTGCTGATTGTCATAGTTTTGCTGATTTGTTACATACTGTCCTTCATTGTTTACTTGATTGTTCATTTGGTTGTTCATGTCTTCGTTCATACTTTCTCCCTCTCATTCTTCAATATGATCAAGGCCTTGGCCTAATATTGTTACGATATGGCTATCTGCCAGTGAATAAAAGATAGTCTTTCCTTCGCGTCTGTTTTTTACCAAATCCATTTGTTTCAAAACACGAAGCTGATGGGATATAGCCGACTGTGTCATATGTAGCATTGTGGCAATATCCAATACACACATTTCAGAGCATTTAAGTACAAAGAGTATTTTAAGTCGGGTCGCATCTCCGAATACCTTAAAAAAATCTGCCAAATCCTGCATTTCTTCCTCCGGCGGCATGGTATCCATTACTTGCTTTTGTATGTCCTCATCCACATGGATGAATCCATTCGACTGTTCCATATATACTCCTTTACTCTCGTAATATGCTAACAAATTTTACAGGTGTCCTATATTTGTAGTTTGATATCTTAATACCGGTAGTGGGACTGCTTGCATGAATAACCTGCCCTCCTCCGATATACATTGCCACATGATTGATGGTTCCTGAACTGTTTGCGTAAAATACCAAATCACCGGGTTGCAAATCACTTGCTGAAATCTTTGTACCCTCTCCGGCCTGCGCTCTTGAAGAGTGAGACAGAGAAATGTTGAATTTTTTATATACCGACAATACAAAGCCCGAACAATCCGCACCCTTACTCAAACTGGTACCGCCCCATACATAAGGATTTCCCAAGAACTGTTTTGCATATTCTACAATATCTACACGTAAATCGGAAACACCCTGACCATATCGAAGCTGGCTCATGGTAACGGCTGTATCCAACTTTTCTTCCACACTGACATACTCTGAAGATACATATGCATCATCACCGTCAATATTTACTTTGACCCATTCACCGAGCTCTTCTACTACTTCCAGTTCTTCTCCTAAGGGTACCTGTGTGAGTACTGCTCCGTCAAGACTGGGTTCGTCACGAACCTTGAGCGAGTCCGTATTGACTACCGCAACGGTCCTGATTAACTCAAGGGCACGCATTTTGGCATCCGCACCGCTATAAAGAAACTCCGTACTTACATAGCCTTCCACTTCACCTGAGGTGATATATGCCCAACCGTCATCTGTTCTATATAAAATCTCACAGGCAGAGCCCTTTGGCATCTTGCCTACCAGCTTACCGTTTAAATCAGGTGTTTCACGTACATTTAAATTACCGCTTTCCACATCAGCAATGCCTAAATTGGTATACCCCCAAAAAGCACCATGTGATAGCTCTGCCGCAGCCAAACATTCCTGTTCATTTAAAGTCATGTTAAATAATGTTGCCACACCTGCATAAGGTGTTACATCCTGAACCGATACCATTTCGGCAGCTCTTGTTTCCCATACAAATCGTTTTTCTACTTCGCCTGCAAGTATAAGACTCAGTGCACATATACCCATAGTACATACGATTTTTCTATTTTTATTCATTAGTTTGCCCTTCAAGCTGATTATCTGTATTTGTAATTAGTTTTCGTTCGTTATTAGTTATATTACGAAATTGTTACAAATTTATTATAACCATCTGTTCCTGCTCCTGTCAACTAAAAATAGATTTTTCCAGCAAAAACCAGTATGCTTAAAGGGAATATACTTCTCCTGCTTCTATATCCTCCTGCATTTGCTTTTTCAATGCTTCCATATTTTCAAATCTTTGTTCGGGACGTTTGAAATCATAGAGAAATACTTTGATTTCCTCCCCATAGGCATCCCCGTTATAATCATATAAATAAGTTTCTACACCCAGCTTTTTCTTATTTTCTAATACCGTAGGCCTAAATCCTATATTACTGATTCCTTTATAATACACACCATCCATCAGGACTCCGGAATAATATACACCGCAGGGGGGGAGTAATTTATGTTCCGGTAAAATTAAATTGACGGTAGGCATTCCCAGAGTACGTCCTATATGATTTCCATGCTGCACAATGCCGCTTACCATATAGGGTACACCTAATAGCTTTTGTGCATATGACATCTCGCCCGCCTGTACCGCTTCTCTGACCAGAGTAGAGCTGACCTCCCGACCATCTAAAGTGATTTTATCTATGATACACACTTCCATATAACATTCTGCTGCCATGTTCTGCAAGAGTGACGCATTTCCCATTCCCCTTGCACCGAAAGACAGATCCCTGCCCGCTGCCAAAAAGCGGGTATTCATTCTATTACAAAGAATCTCTTGCACAAATCTCCGGGGCTCCATTGACGCTGTTACTTCATTCATGGGAAACTCTATCAGGATATCAATCCCCATTTGCTCAAAAAGATCTCTTTTCTCTTCCCTGGTACTTAATTCCATTTCCGTAGTATGATTAAAAAACACGGACGGATTGGGATCAAACGAAAATACACATGCTCTTTTTCCTTTCGGCTTCTGAGATAAAATTTCCTGTAAAAGCCGTCTATGCCCTACATGAACACCGTCAAACTTTCCGATTGCCACTGCTGTTTCTTCTTTCAGATAAAAATCCGTGGTACCGGTGATAATCTCCATGCCTTAGCCTCCCTAGCTTCCCAAAAACATTCTTCTGGGAACAAACCTTGATGTGCCTTCCTCATATTTGTATATTCCAAAAAATTGTCCGGTCCGGCTATATACCTTTACTTCCTGACCATCTTTAAATTTGTTTTGTTCCAATATTTGCCCCATAGATAAGCTGTTCCCATTCTCTACAAGCTTAGTAAAAATATCCTGCACATGTATATCTGTCAAACCTTCAAACATTTTATCCACTAAAATAATAGCATCATCCAGCTTATCCTCATCCCGAATCTGCTCCAGCTGCTTTAGGGTAATTGCCGTATCCATAGTAAAACGACCCGACCTTGATCTTATCAGTGAAACCATGGCTCCGCCACAGCCTGCCTTTACTCCTATATCATGACAGAGGGTCCTGATATAGGTCCCTTTAGAGCATACTACCCTAAAAGTGATATCAGGAAGCTTTATATTCAAAATTTCTATTTCATATAATATAATATTACGAGGCTGACGCTCTACCACTTTGCCCTGTCTGGCAAGCTCATATAGCCTTTTACCATCCACCTTGATAGCGGAATACATGGGTGGAATCTGCCCATATCCTCCCACAAAAGAATTTATGATTTCTGTAATTTCTTCTTCGTTTATCGATACTTCCCTATCTTCTAAAACAGTTCCCGACATATCCTGGGTATCTGTTATCACGCCCAGCCGCATGCAGGCAATATATTCTTTTTCCCTATCCGTCAACATATCGCAAAGCTTTGTTGCATTACCCAGGCACACAGGGAGCACTCCCACCGCGTCCGGATCCAGGGTTCCGGTATGACCGATTTTTTTCTGTTTCAATATACCACGCATCTTGGCTACTACATCATGTGAGGTATATCCTTCTTCCTTGTAAATATTTATTACTCCGTTGTACATTCTTCCTTTTCCTTTAACTGTGCCTCTATGTAAAGAGAAAGATTATTGATTATATCGTGCATTGTTCCCTTCATGTTACAGCCCGCTGCCCGGATATGTCCGCCGCCGCCAAAAAAGGAAGCTACCTTGGATACATCCACATATTCGTTGGATCTCATGCTCACCTTATATTCCATCTGCCCGGTTTCATACATAAAAATAGCACAATCCACACCCTTTATATTTCGCAGTTGGTTTGTGATACCATCTAAATCAGAGGGCACTATATGATGAAAGCTCATCATTTTTTTATCCACAGAGCTTACGATACCTCTGCCGTCCAGTATCAGAATACTTTCCATCAATGCTCTTCCCAGTATTTGGCTCTGTAAATATGTTTTTTGGTAAAAGCTTTCTTCAATAATTTTAGAAAAATCAAAACCATAGCTTATAAGCTTTGCCGCTATACGCAATGTTTCCGGTGAAGTATTGGAATACTGAAATACACCCGTATCATGAATCATAGCCGTATAAAGAGATAACGCAATATCCTCATCCAGATATTCTTCTAAAAAAAGCCCGTAAAGCACTTCCGCTGTGGAACCTGCCTGAGGCTTTATTTCATTTACATCCCCGCAGCCGTTTTTATTACTGATATGGTGATCAATATTAATCTTCTTTTTTGCACTGTTAAAAAAACTCTCTGCTCTTCCCAGCCTGTCGCCTGCGGTATCAAGAGCAAAGAAAACATCAAAAACACCCTTAAAACTATACTCCGAATCAATTTCATTTAAATAGTTCAGATGACTGAAGTTATCGGGAGGTGTTTCTAAAAACAGTTTGATATTTGCTTTAGGCAATATTTTTTTTAAATAAAGGTACAATGCCATAGAAGACCCGATAGCATCTCCATCCGGTCTTATATGGGCACTGATGCCGATATTTTCTGCTCCCGCACATTCCTTTTGCAGATCCATGTGCTATTCCCCCTTAATGAGATCATCAATCTTCTTGGACATATTTACTCCGTATTCAATGGATTGATCCATGATAAAGGTAAGTTCGGGTGTATTTCTCAGATTGATGGTTTTTGCAAGCTGACCCTTAATATACCCTTCGGCACTCTTTAATCCGGCTAAGGTATCCTGCCTTGCTTTTTCATCACCTAACACACTGATCCATGCCTTGCAGGTCTTTAAATCAGGTGCTACTTCTACTGCAATCACACTGGTGAATGGACTGATTCGCGGGTCTTTAATCCCTCCGCGAATTATTTCAGCCAGAACACGCTGCACTTCTCCGTTTACACGGGTGCTTTTTATACTATTTTTTCTCATAATTAAACCTTTCTGAAAACAGATTTTGATAAGCTGCCGATTCAATCATCAGCGGGGTACCTCAACCATAATATAAGCTTCTACAATATCCAGCTCCTGAATCTGGTCAAAACCATCAAATACAAGACCACACTCAAATCCGGCCTTTACCTCTTTTACATCGTCCTTAAATCTCTTTAAGGAAGCCAGCTGGCCTTCAAATATCTGCTTTCCTTCCCGGCTGATCCTTACCTTGGCACCTCTTTGTAACATACCGTCCAGTACATAGGAACCTGCAATATTGCCGACTGCAGACGCTTTAAATATCTGGCGTACCTCTGCATGACCAATCACTTTTTCTTCAAACACAGGATCAAGCATACCCTTCATGGCTGCCTCAATATCCTCTATTGCCTGATAAATTACCTTGTATTGACGAACATCTACGCCTTCCCGTTCCGCTATTGTTTTAGCCGTTACATCGGGACGTACATTAAAGCCGATAATAATCGCAGAAGATGCACTTGCCAACATAACGTCGGACTCATTGATTGCACCTACGCCTCCGTGGATACATTTAACCACCACTTCTTCGTTAGAGAGTTTTAAGAGACTTTGCTTAACTGCCTCCACACTGCCCTGTACATCTGCTTTTACAATCAGATTCAGTTCTTTTAGATTGCCTTCCTTAATCTGGGAAAACAAATCATCCAGAGACATTTTACTCTTAGTCTCTTCTAACATTCTTTCCTTATTCTGTGAAAGATATGTTTCTGCAAAAGATTTTGCTGTTTTATCATTATCGTGAGAAATAAATACCTCTCCTGCACTGGGAACATCACTCAATCCCAAGATTTCTACAGGTGTGGAGGGTCCTGCTTCTTTTACTTTTCTGCCTCTGTCATCAATCATGGCACGTACTTTACCATAGCTTGCTCCTGCGGAAATAAAATCTCCCACATGAAGAGTACCCTTCTGCACCAATACGGTTGCCACAGGACCTCTGCCTTTATCCAGTTCAGCTTCAATCACAAGTCCTCTTCCCCGTCTGTCCGGATTCGCTTTTAATTCAAGAATATCAGCCGTCAGTACAATCGTCTCAAGAAGGTCATCAATACCATCACCTGTTTTTGCTGATACCTGTACAAATTCCGTGGTTCCGCCCCAATCCACAGGAATCAATTCGTATTCCGTCAGCTCCTGTTTCACACGGTCCACATTGGCACTCGGCTTATCAATTTTATTGACTGCTACAATTATTTCAATTCCTGCAGCCTTTGCATGGTTAATTGCTTCTACAGTCTGAGGCATTACACCGTCATCTGCCGCAACTACCAAAATAGCAATATCTGTTGAATTGGCACCACGCATACGCATGGCAGTAAATGCTTCATGTCCCGGTGTATCTAAGAAGGTGATTTTTCTGTCATCTACGGAAACGGTATATGCGCCGATATGCTGGGTAATACCACCTGCTTCCCTATCCGTCACCTTGGTCTTACGGATTGCATCCAACAATGATGTCTTACCATGATCTACATGCCCCATAACACAGATGACAGGAGAACGTGCTACCTTTTCCTCTTCCTGCTCTTCCTCTTCTTTTAGAAGTTCTTCAATCACATCTATCTTGACTTCCTTTTCGCAGAGAATCTCATATTCCATGGCAATAACTTCCGCTTCCTCATAGGAAACCTCTTGATTGAGTGTTACAATCTTACCCTCTAAGAATAATTTCTTAATAATAGAGGAAGATTGTATCTTCATTTTATCCGCCAGTTCTTTAATGGTGATGGTTTCAGGCAATACAATTACCTTAATAACTTCCTCCACCGCTTCTTCTCTTTTCTTTTCCGGTTTGATAAATCTGCCCGGTTTGTTCAATGCCTGAGCACTTTCCTTTTCATAGATAAAGTCTTTGCGTGAACGCTTATCCTTTTCCTGACTGATACGGCGCTTTTCTTCTCTATGCTTATTATCAGTGGGCTTAATGGTTGTTTCCTTTACCTGCCCAGGTTTCCTGAAATTATCACGACCGCCTCCATAGGATTTGTCACCGCCTGTATTTGCATTATTTCCACGATAACCTCCCTGACCTGCATAACCACCGCCCGGTCTTGCGCCGCCTGTTCTATTCTGACCATAGCCGCCCTGACCTTGGGGTCTGTTCTGACCGTAGCCGCCCTGTCCCCCCTGAGGCCTGCTTTGACCGTAACCGCCCTGACCTTGAGGTCTGTTCTGGCTGTAACCGCCCTGACCCTGGGGTCTGTTCTGACTGTAACCACCCTGACTCTGGGGTCTGTTTTGACTGTAACCACCCTGACCCTGGGGTCTGTTCTGACTGTAACCGCCCTGACCCTGGGGTCTGTTCTGGCTGTAACCATCCTGACCCTGGGGTCTGTTTTGATTATAACCGCCCTGACCGCTCTGAGGTCTGTTCTGATTATAGCCTGTACTCTGAGGCCTGTTCTGGCTATATCCCTGACCGCTCTGGGGTCTTCTTTCTGTTCTTGCAGGTACGCTTTCCTTTGCCTGCGCACTTATCTTATCTGTCTGTTGTACCGTATTTTCTGCCTGTGTCTGCAAGGACTCTTTCGCTGAGTTCTTAGAAACAGTGTTTTTTATTGTCTGAGCAGGAGGAGTCATCGCCACACTGGGAATAGGTGACGGAGGTGTTAAAGGCTTAATCGGTCTAACCGGAGCCTGCTGGCCGCCTCTCGTATTTTGGGATGGTCTTGCTCCCCCGGTTCCCCTGCCTTGCGTATTCGTCTGAGGCCTGTTTCCCTGTTGTCCGGGTGCCCTTGAATTTTGAGGATTACTCACGAAGATAATCTTCTTTTTCTTCTTGGGCGCATCCTGGGTTTCTTTTGCCTTTGCCCGTTTTTCAGGCGCAGATACAGAATCCTCTGTCTTTTTTTCTGCTTTGGGCTCAGCCTTGGATGCCGCCTTTGGCTCTGCTTTAGGAGCCTCCTTGGGTGCCGCTTTTGGCTCTGCTTTAGGAGCCGCCTTGGGTGCCGCTTTTGCGGGCTGCTGTTTATCGGATGCAGGCACACCGCCGAAATGTTTCTTCACCATTTCCGCAGTTTCACTCTCCACGCTGCTTTGCGCCACCTTTGCCTCTATTCCCTTTTCCTGTAAAAAGGAAAGAATTTCTTTACTTTGCTTGCCTAACTCTTTCGCAATTTCATGTATTTTAACTTTTGCCATGCTTCTTACAACCTCCTAGTTTTCGATTTCTTCCAGATGTTTTGTTATCGTGTGCGCAAGACCTTCATTTATAAGTGCAAGCGAGGAACGTTCTCCTTTTCCCATAGCCTGCCCCAGCTCTTCCTTGGTCCCGTATGTATATACCGGTACATGATAAAAAGAGCACTTATCATTGAAAAGCTTTTTGGTATTATCTGACGCATCTTTTGCAACGATAACGAGCACAGCCGAACCATTCTTAATTGCATTTTCAGTGGAAAACTCACCACTGACCACATTTCTGCCTCTCGTTGCCAGACCTAAAAGTGCATAAATCTTATTCTGCCTCAATCTCACTAAACTCCTTTTCCAAGCTCTCATAAACTTCATCCGGAATACTCATTTTGAAGGAACGTTCCAACCCTTTTGCTTTAATGGCCTGCTTTAGGCATGCCGCACTCTTACAAAGGTATGCGCCCCTTCCGTTCTTTTTACCTGTTACATCTAAAACAATGGGACCTTCTGTGGTTTTTAAAATTCGCATCATTTCTTTTTTGCCTTTCATTTCACCGCATCCGATACATTGTCTTAAAGGAATTTTCTTATTCATTATTGATATCCGCACCCTCCTCATAGGACTCTGTATATCCGTCCTCCTCATAGGACTCTGTATATCCGTCCTCCTCATAACCTTCATCCGCATAATCATCATAATCTTCTTCATAATCTTCATAGCGGAATCCCGGTGCATCCTTAGCCTGTGTTTCAGACTTAATGTCAATTTTGTATCCTGTGAGTCTTGCTGCAAGCCTTGCATTCTGCCCTTCCTTGCCAATCGCAAGAGAAAGCTGATAATCCGGCACCACTACTTTAGCGGTCTTTTCATCCGGATCTGCAAATACAGCAACTATTTTAGCCGGAGAGAGTGCATTCTGAATCAGATTCCCGGGATTTTCATTCCAGTTTACAATATCTATTTTTTCTCCCCTGAGTTCTTCCACAATGGCGTTTACCCTGGCTCCGTTTAAACCTACACAAGCACCTACCGCATCCACATTGGGATTGTTACTATAAACCGCAATCTTTGTACGACTGCCTGCTTCACGGGCAATGCTTCTGATTTCTACAATACCGTCCTTAATTTCCATTACTTCGGATTCAAACAATCTCTTTACCAGTTCCGGATGCGTCCTGCTTACATTAATACGGGGACCCTTCGGTGTATTCTTCACTTCCAAAATATAAACCTTTATTCTCTCGTTGGGTCTAAATAACTCTCCCTTTACCTGCTCACTCTCGCTTAACATAGCATCGGCTTTACCCAGATTTATGCTGATATTATTTCCTACATAACGCTGAACCACGCCGGTTACTACATCTTTTTCCTTTTCATAATATTGATTGTAAATGACACTTCTCTCTTCTTCGCGGATTTTCTGCAAAACCACATTTTTTGCATTCATGGTAGCAATACGTCCGAACTCCTTCGATTTAATCTCTATATTTAAAATTTCACCAACCTTTGCTTTTGCTGAAATTGCCTTTGCATCTTCAAGTGCAATCTGCAGACAATCATCTTCCACATCCTCTTTTGTGGGAACCACTTCCTTTTCGGCATAGCACAAAAAGTCACAAGTCTCCTTGTTGATTTCCACCTTAATATTATCTGCTTTGCCAAAATGGTTCTTGCATGCCGTTACCAGCGAGTTTTCGATAGCCTCGAATAATGTCTCCTTGCTGATTTCTTTTTCCCTCTCTAAAATATCAAGAGCTTCCATCAATTCTTTATTCATTTTCCATTATCCTCCAAATTTATTATTTAAAAATCAAACGCAAGTCTGATAACCGCAATATCACTTTTCGAAAATATCTTATCTGTCTCATCGCTTTCAATGGTTACAGTGTCTGCATCATAGGCCTTCAGCACGCCTGAAAATTCTTTACATTTATCAATGGGTTTATAAGTCTTTATCTCTACCTTGCAACCAAGACTTTTTTCCAGATGCTTATCTTTTTTCAGGGTCCTGCCCAGTCCCGGACTGGAAACCTCCATGATATATGCATCTTCAATAAAGTCGTCCACGTCCAATGCACTTGATAATGCTCTGCTTACATTTTCACAATCTGTAATATTTACACCCTCCGGCTTATCGATATAAGCCCGTAAATACCAATCCGCACCTTCCTTTACATATTCTACATCATAGATTTCCACACCATGCTCTGCAGCTATGGGCATGAGGAGTGCCTCCGTTTTGGATTCGTATGTCTCTCTTTTAGACATATGTCTACCTTTCCTTTCCTTAAAAATATTCCGTCTTTTATTATATCTGTAATTTACCCTAAACATACAAGAAAGAGTGGCGCTCAGTCCACTCTTACCATAATCGTTACTTTATACTATAGCTAGTTTATACCTCATTTTGGGAAATGTCAACAACTAACTGGCCGATTCTGCTATTACACCAAATTTACATGCCCTGTTCTCATCATTGCAGGCATTTTACCCAATCTCATACTCTTATTTTTCTAAAATTGGCATATTCGTCATCCAAGGGCTCTACTCTCCATAATACTTTGGAACGCCATCTTTTTCTATGGAAATGAGAAGGGCTCATTGGAATGGTTAGAAAAACCGGCTGACAAAGTAATATGAGGAGTAGAGCCACTTAAAATAAGTTTCGAAATTACCTATTTCATTATCCGCCTTGATTTATGGTTATCATAACACAGCCTTTATTAAATCTTTAGTGCAAAAAGAAAGAAAGTGAACATGACAAAAGTCACATTCACTTTCTGTATATACATTTTAATTATTATTATCATTTACGAATAGGAAAAATAAACAGACCCCTCATTACTCAATTTTAGCTTTTTCATTATAACAGGAAAATATTTCTTCTGTTTTATCTTTCTTCATCTTAGGTGACAGCAGACTGACTACAGGTACTATAATAAGACCCGCTACCATTGCGACCGCTCCCGCATTAATGGGTGAGGCAATAAAATGGAAGTACATATTGGATACGGTAATTCCCACACCGCAAGCAAAGCTTGCCCAAACTGCCGCCTTTGTAACACCTTTCCAATACAGTCCATACAGGAAAGGAGCTAAGAATGCACCTGCAAGTGCTCCCCATGAAATACCCATAAGCTGGGCAATAAAGGTAGGGGGATCCAGCGCCAATACTACGGATATTACAACAAAAACAATAAGCAGCACACGCATCCAGAGGAGCTGCTGTTTATCACTCATCTTCTTAATAAGATTGCCCTTAATCACATCCAGGGTCAAGGTTGAGCTGGAAGTAAGCACCAATGCCGACAGTGTTGACATGGATGCGGATAATACCAATACAATTACAATTCCGATCAGTAAATCCGGTAAAGAACTTAGCATGGATGGGATAATTGCATCATAAATAATGCCGCCTGAACCGTCTCTGATTGCTGCAGTATCAAATAGCCTGCTGAAGCCGCCCAGGAAATAGCAGCCGCCCGAAACAACTATTGCAAATACCGTAGAAATAATCGTCCCTGTTTTAACCGCCTTCTCATCCCTGATGGTGTAAAATTTATGTACCATCTGAGGCAGCCCCCAGGTTCCTAAAGAGGTAAGGATGACAACACCGAGCAGATTGAGGGGGTCCGGTCCGAAGAAGGAAGCAAAGGCTCCCTGCTGTCCTTGTGTTAGGGGAATGTCACTGGGTATCTTGGAAAGGTTGAACATCGCTTCCATAAAGCCCCCCTGTCCGTTTAGCACCGCTACCACAACCGCCACAATTCCAATCAGCATGATAATACCCTGAATCAGATCATTAATTGCCGTAGCCATATAACCGCCCAGAATCACATAAACACAAGTCAGTCCCGCCATTACGGCAACGCATACCCCATAGGGTATATCAAAAGCCATTTCAAACAATCTGGAAAGCCCGTTATAAACCGATGCCGTATAGGGAATTAGAAATACAAAGGAAATAAAGGATGCTGCAATCCTTAAGGAATTGCTGTCATACCGTTTCCCAAAATAATCCGGCATAGTTTTTGTCTTTAAATGCTTGCTCATAAGGCAGGTTCTGCGCCCCAGTATGATCCAAGCAAACAGGGAGCCGATTACGGCATTGCCGATACCGATCCAGGTTGCTGATATTCCATACTTATATCCAAACTGTCCTGCATAACCTACAAATACAACCGCGCTGAAGTAAGATGTTCCATAGGCAAAAGCGGTCAGCCAAGGTCCTACACTCCTGCCGCCTAATACAAAATCATCCACATTGGTAGCATGCCTTCTGGCATAAATGCCTACCACCAGCATCATTACAAAGAAAATCACTAACATCAGTACCTTAACTATCATCCCACTACCCTCTCTGACTATTTTTTTAGGTAATTGCTAAACTCATTTCTTGGGTGCTCTACTCTACATATTACTTTGGAATGGTTAGAAAAACCGGCTGACAAAGTATTATGTAAAGTAGAGCACCTTTGAAATCAAGTTTCCCAATTACCTATTACATATTTTGTATTTCTTCGGGACTTACCAGCTTTGCATCTGTATTTTGCAGTAACTCGGCAGCCTTTGCAAGATCCGAAGTTTTAAGTACTATGGAAGCATCATCACTTCCTGTGGAAAGCGCATACATATATTCAATATTGATATGCGAATTGCATATGATTTCTAACAGCTCCTGAAGCTGTCCTACCCTGTGACTGAGCTTGATTCCCAACACATCCGTTAACATGGCTGAAAAGCCATTAGATGAAAGTGCTTCCCGTCCCTCCTCGGGCTTTGTAACCAAAAGACGCAGGAGACCATAATCACTGGTATCTGCAAGGCTTAAGGATACAATATTCACATCGCTCTTCTTTAATACATCCAATACTTCCTCAAGTCTTCCTGCTCTGTTTTCAATAAAAACCGATAATTGTTTAATATACATAAGCTTCTCCCTTCTTAGACCAGTTTACGTTTATCAATAACACGGACTGCTTTACCCATACTTCTTTCAATCGTCTTAGGTTCCACAAGCTTTACCTTTACAGACAATCCGATTGCATGTTGTATCACTGAGGAAATTTTCTTTGTCAGCCTTTCCATCTCTCTGATTTCATCCGAGAAGAAACTGACATCTACCTCCACCTGTACTTCTAATGTGTCCAAATTATTGATACGGTCCACAATCATCATATAGTGAGGTGTTGTCTCTCCTATCTCAAGTAATGCGGATTCTATCTGGGAAGGGAACACATTGACACCCCGGATAATTAACATATCGTCGGAACGGCCCTTAAAACGGCTGATTCTTGCCAGTGTTCTCCCACATTCGCAAGGAGTTGAATCGATGCTTGTCAAATCCCTTGTTCTGTATCGTAAAAGCGGCAAACCTTCCTTGGTGATTGTAGTAAATACCAGTTCACCTATTTCATTCTGCGGCAATCCCTCCAATGTGTTGGGATCAATGATTTCCGGCAGGAAATGATCCTCATAGACATGAAGTCCCTTATGAGCGCTGCAGTCACAGGCAACACCCGGCCCCATCACTTCACTGAGCCCGTAAATATCATGGGCATTGATATGAAGCTTATCTTCAATCTGCTTGCGCATATTCTCGGTCCAGGGCTCCGCACCGCAAATGGCTGCTTTTAATTTAATATGGGGAATATCACCTGCTTCTTCCAAGGTTTCTGCAATATGTAATAAATAGGACGGGGTACAGGCAATCGCCGTCACACCAAAATTCTTCATCATGGTGGTAAGCTTTTTGGTATTTCCCGTAGACATGGGCACTACCATGGCTCCCAGCTTTTCCGCTCCGCCATGCGCACCCAGACCGCCGGTGAACAGCCCGTATCCATAGGCTACCTGGATAATATCGTTCCTAGTCACCCCTGCCATACTAAGTGCACGCGCCACACATTCACTCCAAACATCCAAATCCTTTCTGGTATAGCCGACTACCGTTGCTTTTCCGGTGGTACCGCTGGATGCGTGTACCCTGACAATTTCAGATTGGGGAACCGCAAACAATCCAAAGGGGTAATTATCCCGTAAATCGTCCTTTGTAGTAAAGGGCAGTTTGTTTATATCACTGATTTCTCTGATATCACCGGGCTCAATCCCAAGCTGTTGCATCTTGTTACGGTAATATGGAACATTGTGATATACCCTGTCCACTGTCTTGACCAATCTGGCACTTTGCAGGACGGTCATTTCATCCCTGCTCATACATTCTTTTGTTTCATTCCATATCATTTTGCCATACCTCACATTTATTTTTTTCCTTCCTAAGGCATACTTAACCCTCGTAACCCAATAAAAATGCCTTTTTATTAATTTCAACTGTTTTAGGCGGTACTGTTTTTTCTATCACGTTCAACCACAACTCCTTATCAAAGTCCATATGCTTTGCAGCCAATCCAAGAACAATTACATTAAACACCTTTACATTGCCCAGCTTGCCCGCTTCCTCCATGGCATTAATGGCATATACCTTGTACTTTTGAGATAGATCTTCAATAATATCTTCCGGATAAGAAGCCATACCCGTTACCACCGTAATAGGGTCAATCCGCCAGTCATTTACCACGATAACACCATCTTTTTTAAGGAAATGAGCATATCGGAGTGCTTCAAGCCTTTCAAAGGATATCAGTACATCCGCACAGCCTTCCTCTACAATAGGCTCCGCCACCTCCTTGCCATATCTGACAAAAGTAACTACACTGCCACCCCGTTGTGCCATGCCATGGACCTCGGATAATTTCACATCATAGCCGGCTTCCATTGTGATGCCGCCTAATATACGGCTGGTAAGCAAGGTTCCCTGCCCGCCGACGCCAACAATCATAATATTTTTTGTTTCCAATTTATTTTCCTCCTGTAAAGTTCCGTTTCTGCTTTTGCTATGCTCTCTTCTCGCATGAAATCGCATCAAACTTACAAAGCGTTTTACACAGACCGCAACCGTTACACATGGTTTCATCAATGGCAATGGTTCCGTCTGCATTTTTGGTCAGTGCAGGACAGCCGGGTCGCAGACAAGCACCGCATTTAACACATTTCTCTGATACAGGCCTGCATACATTCGGGTATACATTTCCTTTTAAGAGCACGCAGGGTGATTTGGTGATAATGACAGAAACCTCATCCCTTTTAATTTCCTCTTTGATCAATCGCTCCAACTCTTTCAAATCAAAAGCATCCACTTCATATACATGCTCGATGCCCATGGATTTACAGAGATGATAAATATTGATAGCTGGCACCGATTCACCCATAAGTGTTTTGCCGGTTGCCGCATTGTCCTGATGTCCCGTCATTCCCGTTGTGGAATTATCCAGAATCATTACCGTACCGGTTCCTTTGTTATAAACCATATTCATCAGGGAATTAACTCCCGTATGCATGAAAGTGGAATCACCGATTACCGCAACCCAATTTTTGATATAGTCTCTGCCTTTTGCTTTTTCCATACCATGCAGGGTGGAAATGCTTGCACCCATGCATACCGTGGTATCTATTACATTCAACGGGGCTCCCGCACCCAAGGTATAGCAGCCGATATCTCCCGCCGCATGGATTTTTAATTTATTTAATACGGAGAATACACTTCTATGAGGACAGCCCGGACATAGGATGGGCGGTCTTGCCGGTACCTTTGCCGCCTCTTCCATAACAATGTTTTCCTTAAGGAATGCCTTACGCAGCATATTGGCACTATACTCTCCCTGAATGGTAAAGATTTCCTTCCCTACAGCTTCAATTCCCCAGGAACGTACCTGTTCTTCAATTACCGGTTCTAATTCTTCAAATATGTAGAGCTTGTCTACCTTGGAGGCAAACTCCTGTATCAATTTCTTGGGAAGAGGATGTACCATTCCCAATTTTAATACCGAAGCGTCGGGACAGGCTTCCCGCACATACTGATAAGGGATACCGCCGGTAATAAATCCAACGGAAGTATCTCTGTACTCTACTCTGTTTATGGGGAAGGAACAGCCGTCCTCTTCCAGCTTTTTCATTCTTTGCTCCACATATACATGACGTCCCTTTGCATTTGCCGGCATCATGACAAATTTGGCAGGATTGCGCTCATAGACCTTATCTTCCGGCTCTACTCTCTCACATAGCTCTACCGTTCCCTGGGAATGGGAAAGTCTGGTGGTTGTCCGTACAATAACCGGTGTATCATAGTCTTCGCTGATATCAAAGGCTAATTTCATAAACTCCTTTGCCTCCGCACTGTCCGACGGCTCTAATACCGGTACGATGGCGGCCCTGGCCACGCATCTGGTATCCTGCTCATTTTGAGAGCTGTAAAGCCCCGGATCATCTGCCGCAACCAGCACAAGACCACCGTTTACACCTGCATATGATATGGTATATAAAGGATCGCTGGCCACATTTACACCTACATGCTTCATGGAAGCCATGGCCCTTACTCCACTGATGGAAGCACCGATCGCCACTTCCATTGCTACCTTTTCATTGGGAGACCATTCCGCATAAATTTCCGGATAGTTAACAATATTTTCACTTATTTCTGTACTGGGCGTACCCGGATATGCCGCAGAAACCTTGACACCAGCTTCATAGGCCCCTCTTGCAATCGCTTCATTGCCCAACATAATTTTTTTATCTGCCATTACTACACGTCCTTTCTCAAATCCTTTACTCTTTTGGCTTTTCCTTCAAACCTCTGTAATGTATTAGGGGATTCCAAACTGATTTTAGCATCCAGCCCCAACATCACACGCAGCTTGCTTTTTATCATTTTCTCTATGGCCTCCAGTTCTTTAAAGGAATCCGTAGCCTTTAAAAGCTCCACTCTGATTTCCATTCTGTCCGTATGGTTTTTACGAGTCAAAATTATTTCATAATGAGGCCCGATTTCCTCCACACTCAAAATAACTTCTTCAATTTGACTGGGAAATACATTCACACCTCTTACCTTTAACATATCGTCCGTTCTGCCGTCTAAATTTTCCATACGGCAGTTTGTCCGCCCGCATTTGCAGGGTTCATAATTAAGACGGGTTATATCCTTTGTCCGATAACGAATCAAAGGCAGACCTTCTTTATAGATACAGGTTATCACCAATTCACCCTTTTCACCGGGAGGCAATACCTCTCCTGTATTGGGATCTATCACCTCGGCAATAAAATAGTCCTCATTGACATGCATTCCTTCCAAATACTGGCACTCTCCCGATACACCGGGACCCATCAGCTCACTCATACCGTAATTGGAAGTAACAATCATATCCTCTCCCCAATATTTATGCATCTCGGCACGCATGGCATCTGTCAGGAGCTCACTTCCCACCAACCCGATTTTAACCTGCAAGTCTGTTTTGGGATCAATCCCCATTGACAATGCTACCTCTGCCAGACGTAATGCATAAGAAGGGGTTGCAACCAAAAGCGTGGTTCCGAAATCCCTCATATACATAATCTGTTTTTCTGAATTTCCCGTTGAAGATGGCACCATTGTAGCACCTATATTTTCAAGACCGTAATGCAATCCCAATGCGCCGGTAAACATACCGTATCCGAAGCATATTTGTGCCACGTCTTTTTTAGAAGCACCACCCATTACCGCAACACGGGTTACGCATTCCGTCCACATCTCTAAATCTCTTCTGGTATAGCCCACCACCGTTGGCTTTCCGGTTGTACCGCTTGAGGCATGGATACGAACCAAATCTTCCTTATCCACAGCAAACATGCCGAAGGGATAATTGTCACGCAAATCCTGCTTCGTAATAAAAGGCAGCTTTGCCAAATCCCTCAGTTCTTTAATGTCTCCGGGCTTTACACCTGCATCCTCCATTTTCTTTTTGTAAGCAGGTACCTTCTCCCACACCTGATTTACCGTCTGCTGCAGACGGGTAAGCTGTATGGTTTCTATTTCCTGCCTTGGCAGGGTTTCTTCTTTTGACCAAATCATTCTATATCCTCCTGGCTTAACTTCCTTTTACTTTAACACAATAAAGCATTAATTCCACAAAGTATTCTTATTGTACCACACACTATACCCTCATTTCTACCATAAATAAAATAATTTGTAAATTACCAAAAATTGAAAACAGCACCCCTTAAGGATGCTGTTTTAGATTGCCGAATCGTCCTATTCTATTTTTCATCTATAATCCGTTTACTGCCATTATATGTTGCGATAAAATAACCACCATAGATCAATAGTAATATTGCGGCAGTGACACCCATGGAAGAAAGCATATCACTCTTCTTAAAGACGGAAAGGATAAAGGATACAAACCGCATGCCGAAGTAGGAATGGATCATTGCCAACAGAAGAGGAAGTATGAAAAATAATCCTATCTGCCAAAAGAGTGCATGGTGAATCATTTTTTCATCCGCTCCTGTTTTTTGCAATATTTCATATCTGCCCTTACTGTCCGTGGCTTCCGATAATGCCTTGAGCACAAGCAGTGCCGCCCCGGAAATTAGGAATACAATACCTAAATAACCCTCTCCCTGTTCTATGGGCATATCAACCAAAATTTTATCTATTGCCTTTTTCTCTTCCGGTATATCGGTATTATAATTTCCAGCCAAAAAATTCATTTCTCTTGTCAAAGATTTTCCTGCCTCCGTGGCTGTCACTTCATCCGGCACCACGATAAAGCCGTTATCCGTATGATTCAAGCCCATCATAAGAAAACCTTTTTGGCAAACAGTTGTGGCAGGCTTTAGTG
Source organism: uncultured Clostridium sp. (assembly GCA_964544135.1). Lineage (GTDB taxonomy): Bacteria > Bacillota > Clostridia > Lachnospirales > Lachnospiraceae > Acetatifactor. Next base: position 19,675 of record CAZJAS010000039.1, read on the forward strand.
TAAAATCTCCGATGGTAATTGGGGTTTTGTCCTTTAGGGCTAAATTCCTCAGCACTGCCATATAATCATAATACCGGCTTTTTCTTCTGTGATGGTTGATGCCCTGAAACCTACCTGATAATAAGCATAGCCCAAGATACCTATCGCTGCCAAAAATACAATAACTGCAAGACCCGTCATAGCCTGCTGGCTTTCTAATGCATTAAATACATAAAAAATAGCAACACCTAAGATTAAAGTCAAAAAATAAATGGTATAATCTTTTATACTTTTTCTTAGGTTTTTAAAGGAAAGCTTAAATAACATCATTGAGCTCACCTCCCAGTAAAGAAACCACATCTATGATTTTATTAAAGAAGGATTTTCTGTTTTCTTGTATAAAAGAGATTAGGATTTTTTACGGAAATATAAATCGGATAGGATTCACCTACTTTATATTTTTGAATTATTTTCTTCCCATACACCTCTCCGCTTGTATTCTCATACCGCCTATCATTATATATAAAACTAAAATGCGGTGTGAATCGCTTAAACCTTTTGTTGTATAATACCACCGCACCCAAATATAAACCTTGTATTTGAGTACTACCAAAGAGTTTTTTAACCATATTAAAGGAGCCCCCAAATATAATTAGAATTCCCATACCAAAAGCCACAACACATAAGGTATAACGGTCTCCTATTTTAAAATAGTGTTCTACTAAAGGCTGCGCCATTAATAAACTTCCAAATATGATAAAGAATATACCGAATACCCTTTCATATTCCAAGCTTGCTTGCGATACTGCCCTAATTCTTAGTGTTTAGGAAATTTCTTTCCATTCCTTTAACAG
>CAZJAS010000040.1:0-20351 GCA_964544135.1 uncultured Clostridium sp.
TTTCCCTAAAAGATACTGAGTTTATTTGCCCTAAATGCGACTCCGTTTTCAAACCGTCCCTAATACGGACCTTCTTTAGCACCGGCGGTAATAAAGTCCGTCGGATGACTTGCCCCGAATGTGGGCATAGAGATTGGTGCGTTTTACAGAAGAATAAGTAAAAATGATAATTATTATAAAAAAGAGGGTGCCCATAGGGACACCCTCAAAAACTCAAATCTTATAAATTATTTTGTTTCTTTTTTCTTCTTTGAAATAACTACGCCGGCTACAACTGCTGCAACTACCACTACAGCCACAACAATACCGATAATAAGAGCTGTATTTGTTTTTGCAGGAACCTCTGCAGGTGCTTCGGTTGCAGGTGTGGTTACATCGGTTGCAGGTTCTTCGGGTGCTGCTGCATCGTTTGCAAATCCGCTTACATCAAAGCTCAACTCAATGCTCTGTGTAGGTGGTGCAAAGTAAGGAAGCTCAGGAACCTCGGAATTCCAGATGTTTGCAAGAAGTATCTTTTGGTATGTCTTGGATTCTTTATCTAAAAATCCGCTTGCCTGCTCTGAAATTGTCTTTCCATCCATCTTCAGCACTACATTAGAGATTACTACCGCATCATTTACAGGTAAATCGGTAGATAAGAATAATAGATTGAAAAGGCCTTCATCGCCAAGTATTGGTGCTCCTTCATACTGACCGGAGAAATCATAACCAGTTAATGATACTGTATAAGTACCGTTTCCGGTAATCTCAACATCTGTAAAGGTACCGCCCTGTGCAATCCAGTCACCGTCTATAAAGCCAAGCTCATCAAAGAAACCGGAATCCTTGCCGTAGGAAGCATCATCGAAACCGTTTCTAAAAATCCATGTAGGTGTCTGTACACCCAAATATGCATGATAGGTTCCGTTCTCATCAAAATCATTTACAGGAAGCTCTTCTGCAGGTGCATCGGATGAGATATAGATCGTGGGTGTAATTTCATATGTTAGTTTAGTAAATCCCTTAGGTGATTCTGCAAGATAATGATCACCCCATTCATTATAGCCGCCACCGATTCTTACAAGCTGTGCTTCTGTGTATTCACCGGTTCCTTCTGCCCAGCAAGTCTTTCCTGCTGATAAATCTGTTTCAACCTCTTTGTCATCAAGTAATACCTTAACTTCAAAGGTGCTTTCAGGAGAAATAAGGCTTGAATCTTCTACTACAAAGCAAGGTGCCGTAAACCAGGTATAGAATACCTCCGAAGGGAACTCCAATGAAAGAGTTGTGGTTTCACCGTTCTTTAATTCTCCGCCTGTAGCTACAATATCACCTTTGTTAGCTGCGCCTTCACCATAGTACTCATAGCCCCAATCGTTATCCGCTTCAAGATCACCGCCAAATGCGATAAATGCAGGATAGCTTTCTTCGCTGAGAACTGTTTCACCGGTTGCTCCGCCGCCAAAAGCAAGATCATTCAATGTAATGGTGTACTCAATTTCTGTAAAACCTACAGGAGATTCTGCAAAGTATTTATCACCCCATTCATTGTAGCCACCCTGTAAACGTATTGATTCTGTTTCTGAGTAAGTACCGGTTCCTTCATACCACCATGCTTTTTCACCAACCGACAGGTCAACGCTATCTGTAACATCCCCACCGTCAATGGTAACCTTATCAATCGTAAAAGACATATCAGATACGCCTTCTGCAATCAAAACAGGTGCCATCCACCAGGTCTTTGCTACTTCTTTAGGCATTTTCAAACCGATGGTTACGGTATCCCCAACCTTAGCCATTGCTGTAGTTGCTTCAATACCGCTCTCGTTGTCTTCTTCATTTGCCCAAGACAGATCCCATTCTTCCGGCTCTGATCCTCCGCCGTAAGCGAGGAACATCAGATACTCTTCACCTTCTGCTGCTACTGACAATGGCATCATTGTAAACATCATTGCAAAAGCAAGAAGTGAAGCGAAGAACTTCTTCATTTTCTTTTTCATACTTATTACCCTCCTAATCATATTCAACAAGCATACTCTTTTCATTAGCAGAACATGCCCCATTGATATTTATAGGTTAAGTGTAACTAATTATTGTTATTTAAAAAACCTTTCCTTTTTTACATCTTATACGGATAAAATTATACATCATGATGTTTAACAGGCAATTTTACGATAATACAAGTTCCTTTTCCCGTTGTACTTTTTATCGTCATACCGTATAGGTCTCCATAATACAGACGGATTCTTTGGTTAATATTACAGAGCCCTATGCTGTTGCTGCGGTCTATTGTCCTCTGTGCCATTCTGATTTGCAACACCTCCAGCTCTCCCTCACTCATACCGCATCCGTTATCCGAAATTGCAATCTCCAATATCGCATTTTCTAATACAGAAACCGATATATCGATAAAGCCTTCTTCCTCCATTTGCTCCAGTCCATGGATAATTGCATTTTCAACAATGGGCTGCAAAAGCAGGGGAAGGAGCAGATAATCCTGCAAATCCAATCCATCCATAATCCGAATCTCATAATTAATACGGTTACCGAAACGCATTTTTTGAATTAGGAGATAAGTCTCCATATAATCTAATTCTTTTTTAAGTGTTACCAAAGAAGTACCTGTATTCTCAAGCACATATCGCATGGATTTACCCAGTAGCTTTATCGAATTGGCCACCTCTTTATTTCCCGAGGTCAAAGCCTGCATCCGTATACTCTCTAAGGTATTATACAGAAAATGAGGATTGATCTGACTGGCAAGCATTTTCATTTCCATCACCTGCTGTTCATTTAAAAGCTGCTGCTCGGAAATGACCGCCTCATACATTTTTGCATCTTTTTCTTTTATTTTCTGTACCATTACCTGCAAATCCGCAAAGGCTTCCGACAACTCATCCTCACCTCCGAAGCTGAGAGGGATGTCATAGTTCTCTTTACTTGCTTTTTTCATTTCTTTTCTAAGCACATTCACTCGTCCCGTAAAATAGGATGTGAAATAATGAATCAGGATGGCGGGCACAATAATTGCAACCAGTATAATCAGCAAGCAGGCAATCAAAATTGTATTGATATCTCTATAAGCGTTTTCGCTCATAGTTGCAATGTATATTTTACTTTCTGCCTGATAAAGATGCAGCGTGGATATTTTAGTGAACAGCTTATCCGCATTCTCCCATACAGGTCCCAGATACTGATAGTAGTCCTCCCCATAATCAATATATACCGTTTGCTCTTCACCATAATTTTTACGGGAAGAATTATAAAATATTTTTTTATCATCTGTGGAAATCGTAATCCGGTATTCATTGCTATGGATTCTTGTCTGCAAATAATTATCACTGATTTTAATCACTAAAACAGCCTGATATTCACTTCCGATAACTGTAACTTTTCTTACCAACGCTAAATTCCAGTAAGAATTCCCATATTTATCTAATTTTTCCATGGGAACCCAGAAGGCACTCGTCTGATTTGTTGCACGCAAAAACCAATCTGCCTCCTCTATGGTTTCATCTACCGCTGCAAAATGCATATAACCCGCAGCGCTTGGATTATCCGTATAAACGGTAATATCCTCAATTTCCGCATGAGTGGAAATATAATTATCAATGGTGGTATAGGAATTTGCCGGACTTCCCTCCGCTCTCTTTTCTACCGATGTAAGGATTTCCTGTAAGCTGTCTTCAAAGGATATTTCTTCCGAAATATTATAAATCTGTGCGGTTATCTCAAAGAGGATGGTTTTAACACGCAGGTTGTCCGATTCCAGCAAGTCCTCATGATAATTTGTGAGCAGAGTTGCAGTATTTCCCAACAAAAAAGAACCGATTATGGCAATAGGAAAGAAAACGGCAATCACATAAATTAAATATAGCTGCTGCCTTATATTTCTCTTACTTATTAGTTCCCATAAACGGTTCTTTTTCTGTTTCATTTATGCTCCCATTATACCTTGGCTTGCATATTAAAACGTTGCTGCCATGTGTCCCGATACTGATGTCAATACAGTATCCGTCTCTTCCACTATAGATTCCGTACCTTCAACCCCTGTGGCGATGACATTTACCAGACGCACACGATAAGTCTTGTGCGTATCCACATCCACAGTAATCGTATTACCCTTCCTTAATGCGGTAACCTTTACCTCTTCTTCTTGATTCATACCATATACAATAGTAGAAGCCGGTATATTATCCTTCAGTTCGTAAATGCGCAATTCCACATTCTCGCTATAATCATAGTCGGGTTTATCTTCATGGGCACCCAATGCAATAATGGAACCTTCCTTTACCATAAGGGGTACACTTAAATAATCATACTTTTCCTTGATCCAACGTCCTCCCGTTTTTACCTCTCCCGTAAAGAACTCTGTCCAACGGCCTTCCGGCAGATAATAATCAGCCATTCCTTCCTCATTAAAAATGGGGGCTACAAGAAGATCGTCACCTAACATATACTGACGGTCTGCATAATGGCATGATCTGTCCCCTGTAAATTCCAGAACCATGCTTCGCATGGTGGGGATACCCAATCTATTCGCCTGAATTGCGGTTTTATATATATAAGGCATTAACTTTGCTTTGAGTCTGGTAAAAAAGCGTACCACGTCCACTGCTTCCTCGTCATATGCCCAGGGCACTCTGTAAGAGGTGCTGCCATGCAGACGGCTGTGAGAGGAAAGCAAACCGAATGCAACCCAACGCTTGTAAACATCCGGTGTAGAGGTGCTTTCAAATCCGCCGATATCATGTGCCCAATAACCAAAGCCCGACATCAGTAGGGAGAGTCCGCCCCTGAGGCTTTGTTCCATGGATTCATAATCGGACCAGCAATCGCCGCCCCAGTGAACGGGGTATTTCTGACCGCCGGCAGTTGCGGAACGAGCAAATAATACCGCATCATTCTTACCGCGTTTCTTTTCTAATATTTCATATACCACTTTATTATACAAATGGGTATAGTAATTATGCATTTTCTTAGGGTCTGAGCCGTCATAATAGCAAACGCCTTCTACGGGAATTCTTTCTCCGAAGTCAGTTTTAAAGCTGTCTACTCCCATATCGATCAGCTCTGAAAGCTTCTCCTGATACCAAGTACAAGCCTCGGGATTGGTAAAATCAACCAATGCCATGCCCGGCTGCCACATATCCCACTGCCAAACATCACCGTTTACACGCTTTACAAAATACCCTTTTTCCTTACCTTCCTCAAACAAAGCACCTGCTTGTCCAATATAGGGATTGATCCATACACAGATATTAAGTCCTTTTTCTTTAATGCGCTTCAGCATTCCTGCCGGGTCCGGGAATACCCTTTCATCCCATACAAAATCCGTCCAGTGGAATTCCTTCATCCAAAAACAGTCAAAATGGAAGGTTCTGAGAGGAATATTCCTGTCTAACATACCGTCTACAAAGCTCATTACGGTTTCTTCATCATAATTGGTGGTAAAAGAAGTGGACAGCCATAAGCCGAAGGTCCAAGGAGCGGGAAGTGAAGGCTTACCGGTCAAATCCGTATATCTGGTGAGTACCTCCTTCATAGTGGGGCCGTTGAACAGATAATAATCCAAATAACCGCCCTCTACTGAAAATTCTGTCTTATTAACCTGCTCTGTACCTACTTCAAATTCTACCTTTTCAGGATGATTTACAAATAGACCATAACCTTTATTACTAATATAAAAAGGTACGTTTTTATAAGACTGATAGGTACTGGTTCCGCCGTCCTCATTCCAGATTTCCACACTTTGGCCGTTCTTTGTAAATGCGGTAAATCTCTCGCCTAAACCGTAAATCAATTCTCCCACGCCCATGGAAAGCTGTTGGCGCATATAGGTTTCCTCTATATCGCCTTTGTCATAATAATCGCCCTTCCAGTTTGTTTTCATACAAGCCAAATCTTTTGCAGCTGATTTGGTAATCAACTCACCGTTTCTTTTATAGGACATGGACCAATTCTTCTTCTCAATTTCCAGAGTCATGGTACCGCTCCCAATCACAAGTATCTCTTCATTATTCGTAATTGTTAGAGGAAGCTCATCCCTTTGCTCCAACTCAAATTCCGGTCCTTTATGCAATGCCCCCATATGATGATAGGTTTGTACACGCAATACCTCAGGTGCCGGAGAGGTAATAATCATAGTCAGGTTAATACCACCCAGTGTATCTCCTCTATGTCTTATCCTTGCGGTAGGCAGGCATAATGTTACTTTTGTTTCTTCTATTGTTTCAAAATAAACCTCCTGCGGTGTAAAGCATGCATAGTTTTCTTTTTGCAACCAACAACCGTTTCCAAAAATCATATTTAGCCCTCCTTATAGCTTTAACTTAAAATTAACCCTTAATGTACACCTTGATTATAAGAAAAATACCTTGTAAAAGATACCTTTCTTTTTCTATCTCAATTACGGGAGTATTTTTACAAGCCCATAATCCATGTCTGTGCCAGTCCGATCCACGATTCACATTCCTTTTGCATATGGCTTCCATCCCTGCTCGCCGTAAGGGGACTTGCCAGTGCCAGCCCATGACCGCCCTGTGGATAAAGGTGAAATTCCGTGGGTATATTTTTCCTGCGCAAGGCATTTACCATGAGAAGAGAATTTTCCACGGGCACAGATTCATCCGTAAACGTATGCCAGATAAAAGTAGAGGGTGTATCCTCATTTACCTGATTTTCCAAAGAAAGCTCCATCAGGAGTTCTTTATCATCCCCCGCTAAATGTTCAAAAGAGCCTTTATGAGAAAATTCTCCCGTTGTTATCACCGGATAACAGAGTATTATGCCATTGGGCTTTATCCGGTCGGCAGACTGAACACCCGCAGATTGATAGAGCCATTCTTTTTTCCAAAATACACCCAAACACATGGCTAAATGTCCTCCGGCGGAGCTGCCCTGCACCACAATTTTATTCTCATCAATATGCCATTTTGAGGCATGCTCCCTAATTATCTTCATGGATAAAGCCAGCTCTTTTATTTGTGCCGGATACCCGGAGGGATAAACGGAATACCTAAGAATCGCGGCATGACAGCCCATGGCCATAAATTGAAGCGCTATGCTTTCCGCTTCTCTGTCGGAGATATGATGATAGCCTCCTCCGGGACAAAGTATCACCATGGGACGTTTCTGTACCAGCATATCCTTAGAATAATTCTGAATAAATAAAATTAATTTAGCATCGGTGGGATTTAATTCCGAATGTAAGCTGATCTCCTTGTAGAGCATGGGTCCTCCTCATATGGTTTCATATTATTTACAAAGAATACATGTATCTTAATAAGACCTTCCCCAGTATACCATTTTTTTAGCCGGCTTCCCGCAGCAGACACAGGTATCCGCAAGCTGCTCCTGTTCAAAGGGAATACATCTGCTGGTTACACTCAGCTCTTCCTTGAAGGCATCCTCGCAAGCCTGTTCTCCGCACCACATGGCTTTTACAAGGCCTGATTTCTGTGTAAACAGGTTGGTAAACTCCCCTTTATCATGTGCAGTATAGGTATGTTCCTCTAAATGGGTTCTTGCTTTCTTCAGCATATCACAATGGATTTCTTCTAAGAGCTGTGCTGTCTTTTCCTCCACTTGCTCCAATGCCACTTCTATTTTCTCTTGGGTATCCCTTCTGCAAAGAATGCATTTATCGGCTTCTAAATCCTTGGGTCCGATTTCCAAGCGCAATGGAAATCCCCTCATTTCCGCTTCTGCAAACTTAAAGCCCGGGCTCTTATCCGTATCATCCACTTTCACACGGAAGCTTTTCTGCAAACGGTCACGGAGCTTATATGCCTCCTCCAAAACCCCTTCCTTTTTCTGCTGGATGGGAATAATGGCAACCTGCACGGGTGCCACCTTTGGTGGCAGTACCAAACCGGAATTGTCACCGTGCACCATAATAATAGCTCCTATCATACGGGTTGTCATACCCCAGGAGGTCTGATTAACATATTTTAATGTATTGTCCTTATCCGTAAATTGAATATCGAATGCCTTTGCAAACCCATCACCGAAATTATGGCTGGTGCCGGACTGCAATGCCTTACCGTCATGCATCAAGGACTCGATTGTATAGGTTCTGACAGCACCCGCAAATTTTTCTTTATCGGTCTTTTGTCCCTTGATAACAGGAATCGCCAGCACCTCTTCACAAAATAAGGCATATAGATTCAGCATTTGGATGGTTCTCTCCTCAGCCTCTTCTTCCGTTGCATGTGCCGTATGACCCTCCTGCCATAAAAATTCTCTGGAGCGCAAAAACGGTCTGGTTTCTTTTTCCCAACGAACCACGGAACACCACTGATTATATACTCTGGGTAAATCACGATAGGATTGGATGTCATTTTTATAAAAATCACAGAAAAGAGTTTCGGATGTGGGTCTTACACAAAGTCTTTCCTGCAGGGGCTGCAACCCTCCGTGTGTGACCCATGCCACTTCCGGCGCAAACCCTTCTACATGGTCCTTTTCCTTTTGCAGAAGGCTTTCGGGAATAAACATAGGTAAATATACATTCTCTACCCCTGTTGCCTTAAATCTATCGTCAAGCTGTTTTTGCAATAGTTCCCATATCGCATAACCGGCAGGCTTTATTACCATACAGCCCTTTACACTTGTATAGTCAATTAACTCCGCCTTCTTTACTACATCTGTATACCACTGGGCGAAATCCTCGTCCATGGATGTGATTGCTTCTACTAATTTTTTTCCTGCCATTTTTCTTCTCCTTTTTCTATGTGATTCTGCTATAAATATGAAAGAATCTCTAAAAGCTGGATTCTCCTCTGTGGCGGGCCGCATAAGCGACATCTTATAAAATAAAAAAGCCGGCTCCGCCCCAAAAGGGACCGGAAACCGGCGATACCACCCTGTTTAATGCAAATAATCCTATCACTATGCATTCTACTCATCTTACCGATAACGCCGGTGCTGCGCTGTATTTTCATACAGGACTCAGAGGCAGGTTCGGGCGCTTCCTATAAGAGCCTTCCACCAACCGACTCTCTCTCTTTGATATTCTGCTACCTTACTAACCCTCATCATAGCCATAATGTCACTATTACCATAAAACATTGTATGTAGTGATTGTAGGTCATGGATTTATAATTGTCAAGTTTTTTCAATATGCTTCGCTATTTATTTCCCTGCAACTTCAAATAAATACAGCCTGTCGCCATACACGCTTTTTGTTAACAGCAAGGTCTTCTTGTCATATCCGTATTTTGTAAGCATTATATCCTCTATCGTCTCTTCTTCTAATCCACCCTTTATAAGCATCACAACCGGGATTTTTGCATCCAATATTTCATCCTCACTGCGATCTGCAAGTTCCTCCTCTGTAAGGAGAAGGGTTTTTTCATATTTTGTAAATTCTATGAGATTTTCATAATAACCCGAACCATCATAAATACAAATGCAGGGATAGGCTTCATAAGCCACCGCCACACTTTCTTGTTCCTCATACCCCTTGTAGAGATAAGTACCATCATAAGTAATTAGCAGCAGAAGTAAGAATCCCGCCGCTGCTGCCCCCATGCAGATAGCGGGCGCCTGTAAACGGGCGTAGACTGCCACCAAAAGCAATGTGGCTATGGGAAAAATGGCCATTATATATCTGTCCACCAAATAAGGAGACAGCCTTGCTGCCATGAGAAAATATCCTATAAAGGGAATTATGAGCATGGGCCAAAAGGATTTTTGTTTTTTTACTTCTTTGTTTTTGCTCTCCTTATAATAGAAGAAACCTGCCGCAAAAACTGTGCATAATACAAGCAAAACACCGGGCAATCCTCCAAAGGACCTTTCCAATACAATTTTACCGAAGGATAATAATCTCTCTCCATATCCGGAGAAACCGCCTCCCAGCTTTTCCAATGCCTCTACGCCTCTTCCGCTCTTAAAGACATCACTGATTGCGAAGGGAAAACAGATGAGTCCGATTACAGCGGAGATTATCATGGAGCCCATATATCTTTTGAAAGCCTTATAGTCCTTGCGGCGCAAAAGACTTACTGCCATGACTGCCGCAAGCACTAAGATATAAAATAGGAAAAAGTACTGTGTTAAAAATCCCAAGATGGTTACAAATATAAGAAGCTTATTATTCTTAAAATCTCCGCTCTTTAGTTTTTTTAGATGTAAATAAAGAGCAGCCACACAAAAGAAGGCGAGCATCCCATACATTCTGATTAAGAGCTGGGTTGCCACTGCCGCCGATGATAATCCGTAAATCAATGCTGCCGCAATGCCATACTTTTCATCCTGCCAAAGTAAATTTCCTATTTTCATCAACAGCACACAGATACCAAGTATCGCTGCTAAATTAATCAAGCCTCCCATAAAAGGAGAAATCTGACCCTTGAAAATCGAGGAAACCATGTGTAAAAGCATAAAATGCAAAGGAGGATGATTATCATCCTTAACGTTAAAATACACGGACAGAAAATTAAAATCATCTTTTTTGTCAACTGTAATATAATCCTTGAAAGTCTGCCTCTCTATCCAAACAGGCTCTTCAAAAATATCAGCCTGATAAGTAGCAAGCAGGCTGTTTCCCCTGTTTGCAGTAACATCCCTTATCACATTGCATAGGTTTAAAAAGGTCTGCCCTGCATTTTCTCCGTCTATTTCCTCATGAACAAATTTAGCCAGCCGCCCCTGGGGCTGTGTGGGTACGATCCACGGATTATACTCTGCATTGGAAAGCTCAAAGGAAAGCAGTTCATCCATATGATAGCCTTCTTTTTGTAAGGTAAATGCCCATAGTACCACTGTAATCAGGCATAAGGCTGCTATATTCCATTTATACAATTTTATCTTCTGAATCAGTTTATCCCGGAAGATTATAATATCTTGTTTGCTTTCACCCATATGCACTAATCCTTTAAAAAATTAATTTATTATTTAATAGTTCAACGCTTCTACGCTATTATGGTCAAGGTATAATACAAATTTTTCATTTTCAAACACCTTTTGATAATCATACTTATTTATAAAATCCACCAACAGAGTCTGCTTATTATCCGTCTCAAGAAACAATCGTTCCTCACTGCTGTATTCGAGCAGTATCAATGGTGCCTCTTCTCCCCGTAAAATCTTTGATTCTATTTTTTCCATATCAACCGCCATGACCTCATGGGTATAAGAAGCCAAATCGGGCCATGCACTGATTGCAAAAGGCATGTCTAAATAATAGGAAAGTGCGGGTATATTGCCGTATAAAATAATTTCCCTTTGGGAAAGCTTCTCATCCTTTACATAGGTATATAATTCCTCCAATACCTCTGCTCTATCAGGGGAGGTATACATTCCCTTGAGAACCGGATTGCCCATGATGGATGTGTGCAGGTTCTCGCCGCCATCACTTTCGGAAAACACATATCCGAACCCAAAACCTATACTCTGCACAATCAGCATGGCAATAATCATGCAAGCCATAGCCTTTAAGGGAAATAGATATAGTTTTATTCTACCCTTTGCATATTCAAGCTTCTCCGGAAGTCTTTTTAGGCATGTCCACAAAGCAAAAATTGCCACCGGTGCTGCGAAAAACAGGTTATTAATACTGGAATATAAATGGTTGTTACTGCCTAAGGGGGTAATCACTATAACCAGCATAGACATTCCGCATAAAAGCTTATGCTCCGGCTTTGCCTTGGAGAAAATAAATATCACCCCTGTAATCATAGTAAAGCTTAATAACATGACAGCCCATTGGAATACGGATAGTTTGGTACTGTATTTAAGGTTAAACATATTCTGATTCATCAGCCAATAAAAAACAGGAAGGACACATAGTATATATCCAATTTTCTTTAATTTTACCAAACGCCCCGGCAATACCATAAAACCTGCTATCCCCAATAGAACAAAGAATAAAAGTTTGCCCAGCCATATAAAATTTTGCCAAAAATTAACCAGCTGATAAATAACCATGGAGGTAATTGTGTAATCCGTTGCAGAAGATGTCATCTCAAACAAACGCGTTACGGCATTTACATAATCAGAAAGCCCATACTGTATTCCGATCCATAAGAGCACTCCGCCCGCACCCAGCACATAGCCAAGTATACATAGGCCGGTTTCCTTCAACACTTTTTTGACCGGCTTTTTTAAAATAATAGCATAGGCCCATACCACTAAGATAAATGCCATTTGCGCCATATTGGAAAATCGGACAAATATATTGATTCCCAGTAAAATGCCTGCGATTATATATAAATAAGCTCTTTCTTCTGTTAACGCCAGATATAAGCAAATCATAGCCGCAAACAAAAACAAATAGGTTAAGTAATTATATAAAAGTGATGTGGGGCACCAACATAACCCGATTGCAATGACTTCACCTATAAATACAAGGAAAGAAGGCAGTTTAACTTTTTTAGTAAAAAAGAAATATCCCCAAACAGCCAGTAAACTGACAATTAATCCGGTATACACATTCATGCCAAGCATGGTATTCCCAAATGGCAGATTCATAAAAAGCCTACCGATTACATTTGCTAAATAAGTAGAAAACATCCACATGGAATCCATATGTTCCAAAAACCGAAAATTACCGTAATTGTAACCTGTATCCGTCCATTCTACTCCATAGCAGATATGCCTGAGAGAATATAAAATTAAGAGTAACGGAAAAACAATATTAGTTAGTATTTGATATGCTTTTTTTAGTCTTCCGCTATTTATCATATTCCTACACACCTTTCCTGCCTCAAATTAGTTTAAACCCCTTATCATGCTTTACGGCAGTCATACTTTTGAAGGGTTCTTCTAAAAGAGTATCATGGCAAGCCCTAATTGTGAAGTATTTTTAATATAAAACGCCGACAATAAAGGTTGTGTTTATTGTCGGCGGAATAATTTGTACTATAGAAAGCATTATATTTTATATTAATAAATTGATTTAAGGAGCGGCCGTTTCTGTATTCCCGGTTTCAGTATTATTAGCTTCCGTGTTTTGTGTTTCGGTATTATCAGCTTCCGTATTTTGCACTTCCTGTGCTTTTAAGTAAACAAGATGTCCATTGGGATCCGATATCTCTAATGCACTCTTAAGCTCTTTCACATAATCATTCATAAACTGGCTTAAGAGGGTACTTGCAATTTTAGTCTGCCATTCGGGACGCCCTGCCTCTATATAATACAATACATAGGTATAACCCTCTTCTGTCACTGAAACCGTATCTCCTGCTTTACGGCCCTCAGCAAAAATCCAATCGCTCATCGTCGTGTTTAGTGTAGACTTTGCAAGTTCATTGTACTTGCCGCCGCCTGTATTGGTGTAAGAATCTACGCTGTATTTCTTAACCAAATCAATGAATGCATCTTCCGTGCCGCCTGCCGCTTTCAACTCCTCAAGAACAGTATCGCCGCTTACTTCCGGAGCAAGCATAATAGCGCGAATCGTAGCGGTAGGAGTCTCGTCCAAATATCGATTTTCAAACTTCAGCACATAGTACTTATGATTGTCTGTATCCTCAATAATAGTAGTATCGCCTGCTACTCTTGCTTCATCATAAAGCCATGCATTGTATTTATTGGATACACTTGATTTGAGCATACCCAGCTTTTGGGTACCTTCCTCATCAAGAACTAAAAGTGCCGCATCGGCTTCTTTTTTTGCTGCATCCATAGCTGTTTTAACTTCTTCTTCGGTAGGTTCAACCTTGGTATCTTCCCCGTCTTCACCGGTAACAGTCTGGGCTTCGGGAACGTTTGCAGTAATCTCAGTCAGCAAATAATCCACACTGTCATAATTTGATTTATTTTCATCATAGTATGCTTTAATATCCTCTGCCGAAACCTTATTGGCTTCCGATACGGTTCTATAATAAGCAGCTGCAGTATATTCTTCCTCTACAAAGGGTTTAATACTGGCTGGAGTTGCGTATGTTCCAAATGTAGCCTTATAATATTTACCAAGCGAAACACCGGCTTTTTCTGCCGCTTCCTTCGCTGAATTCTCAAAAGATGCATATTCCTCTGCCGTATCATGGGTAAAGGATGCTGCCTTTGCCGCGTCAAGCAATGCTTTGTTCTGCAAAATCGAATCCACTGCCAGCTGGGCAAAATAGTCCTTCCATGTCATGGTATCATTATAGCTTTGAGAAGCAAAATCGCTGTTAATATCAAGCCCCATATAGGACAGATACATGCCATAATTATCAATATAGCTGCTGCTTGCAAGATTATAATAATAATCAAATTCAACCTTGGTAATTTCATGTTCACCCACCGTAATATAAGTGGAGTTGGTTGCAATATGTTTTCTAACCGGTATTGAAGCCAGTCCGATAATAATTGCGGCCAATAAAATAATACCTATCATCATGTCTATCTTTTTCTTCTTCTTTGCTTTTAATTCTTCTTCTTTTCTTTTTTGTAATTTTCTATCGTACTTTGTCATAATTTTCTGTGGTGCTTCTTTTTGTGATGTATCTTTCTCTGACATGGGATATCTCCTTCCTTTTCCTCGCATTGGCATCTTACTATCTGTTTTTTCATAATCCTCCCTAAGTATTCATTGGATATATCTAAAAACAAATGCCGCATGCTTAACCATTATAATCTATCTTGAAAAGAAAAGGTAGTCCTTTCACAGTTTTTTCATTATTTTTATATGATAAAAGAAGAATATCTAACCGCTAATTTATTCTATATTATTTACCCGCCCCATAAATAAAATAATTCCGGTCTGTGTATCCTGTAATACATAGAGAAAAGGTCTGTCGGCAACGAATTGAATCGGTTCCTCAATCAGCGCCGCTGTTTCACGTACCAGAACGCCGGTTGATGCAGATGCCTTTGTACCATCCTCATCTACTTCAATTTTGGCTTTATGAATTACCTGTGATACATATAAATCTTCATTCAGGCTTTCAAACGCTGTTTGCATACCCATGCTCTGCAAGATATTGTTTAATCCTTCCAAATCCTGCTCCATAGCAAATTTAGGCAGGGCCAAATAGCTTATATTCTGAATATCACCTTGATCAAGCCCATAGATTAATGCCTCTTTCTCTTCTTTGCTTAATGCTCCGAACAAGGCCTCTATATCCATATCCTCGTCTATGGGGAGAAATACCTTCATCACGATATCGGAATCCCGATAAGGCAGTACAATTCCCTTTATGCCATCTCTCTGGGCATAGACAAATTCGCTGTTATACTGATGCATCATATCTGTCTGCACATCTTTAGAAGTTCCATGAAAAGTCCCTTCATAAGTATCCTGAGCCAGAAAGGGAACCTCCCATTTTCCTTCAAAATACACTGCGTTTAGTAATGCAAGCACCACACCATCGGGAATCTCTTTCATTAACTCAGGTATCATACCCTTTGTATTTTCATTCACCCAGTAGTTGATACCTTCTAATACCTTTTCTTTTTCCAAAAAATCGACTTCATAGGTTTCACTATTATAATAGAAACCAGCCGATTGGATAAATGCATGTTTCATTTCTTCCGACCATTCTCTATCTTTTTGCATCCAAACGGAATTGGCAGTCATGACATATGTGTCATCTGACCCTTCCTTTTCTAAATAAGCCCGCATTTCATTGTTCCAGGCATCCAAATCCCTTATGCCCAGCATTTCTTCCAATTCTGCCTTTGCATCCCCGGTCGCTCCCAAATTGAGAATTGATAATGCTGTACACAAGCTATAAGGTGAGAATATAATATTCTCTCCCTCCTCTAATTTATCATACATTTCAAAAGCAAAATGATTGATGCCTTCTTCGATTAACTTTTTATCGGGATCTATGTCAACGCTTTTTAAATCTTTTAAATCTTCATAGTTTGTAGTGACAGGAGATAAAGGCGCTTTCTGTCCACAGCCCAATATTCCTGACATCATACATAAAATAAGTAATAAAGCAAACCCTCTTTTTTTCATAAAAAAACCTCCCTTATTTCTATATTATAATAAAGATACGAAATAAAGGGAAGTTTTTATTAGTTTTATTTACTGTTTGTAATATTATTTATTTAAAAATTCTTTTACTGATTTGCAAACACCTTTTGCATCTATGCCGTATTTTTCAATTAGGGCTGCCGCAGAACCTGATTCACCGAATACATCCTGCATCCCTATCTTGCATACTGATACCGGATAGCTCTTGCAAAGCGCATCACATACTGCGCTGCCCAAACCGCCGATTACAGAATGTTCCTCCACAGTAACTACTTTACCTGTTTTTTGGGCACTCTTTATTATTAAATCCTCATCCAGTGGTTTTATGGTACAAATATTAATAACCTCTGCATTAATTCCTTCTTCTGCTAACATCGATGCAGCACCCAAAGCAGAATCCACACAAATACCGGTAGCTACGATGGTTACATCCGTACCCTCTTTTACAATCGTACCCTTACCGATTTCAAAATGATAGTCAGGTCCGTCATTGATAACCGGTACCGCCGCACGTCCGAAACGCAAATACACAGGACCCTGATATTCCAATGCCGCACGAACCGCTGCACGGGCTTCCACATCATCGGAGGGGCACATCACTATCATTCCAGGTATAGCCCGCATCAATGCCAAATCTTCATTGCACTGGTGGCTTGCGCCGTCTTCCCCTACGGAAATCCCCGCATGGGTAGCACCTATTTTAACATTTAAATGAGGATAACCTACTGAGTTTCGTACCTGCTCATATGCACGTCCCGCTGCAAACATGGCAAAGGAGCTGACAAAGGGAATCTTGCCTGCCGTAGCCAAACCTGCCGCAATGCCAACCATATTGCACTCCGCAATTCCGCAATCAATATGTCTGTGGGGATATGCCTTTTTAAAAATACCTGTTTTAGTAGCCGCAGCTAGATCGGCATCCAAAACTACCAAATCAGGAAATTCCTCTGCCAACTCTTTTAATGCATTACCATAGCTTTCTCTGGTTGCAATTTTAACTACTGTTTTTTCTTCTGCCATTATTCATCACCTGCCCTTTCAAGCTCTTCATCGATTTTATCAAGGTCGGCCATGGCAATGCCATATTCTTCCTCGTTCGGAGCCTTTCCGTGCCAGTCAACATTGTTTTCCATAAAAGACACACCCTTGCCCTTTAGGCTTATCATAATAATGCAAGTGGGTCTGCCCTTCGTCTCTCTTGCCTCTTTCAATGCGCTTCTGATCTGGTTAAAGTCATGAGCATCAATGGTAATAACATGAAAATTAAATGCCTCAAATTTCTTGTCAATGGGATAAGGAGAACATACTTCCTCAATTGTTCCGTCAATCTGTAAATTATTATTGTCTACAATCACACAAAGGTTGTCCAGCTTTCTATGGCCCGCAAACATTGCAGCCTCCCAAACCTGACCTTCTTCCAACTCACCGTCACCTAAAACGGTATAGGTACGAAAATCCTTATGATCCAATTTAGCTGCCAATGCCATACCTACTGCTGTGGAAATACCCTGACCAAGGGAGCCCGTTGACATATCTACTCCGGGTATATTGATACAGGGATGACCCTGTAAATAAGAACCTAAATGACGTAATGTGGGCAAATCTTCCACCGGAAAAAATCCTCTGTTTGCTAATGTGGCATACAGTCCGGGAGCCGTATGTCCTTTGGACAATACAAACCTGTCTCTATCTTCTTTATCTGGATTATTTGGATCAATGTTCATTTCTTCAAAATAAAGAAAAGTGAACATATCTGCTGCTGATAAAGAACCGCCGGGATGTCCTGCTTTTGCACCGTAAACCGCATTTACAATGCCCCTACGGACTTTATTTGCAGTTTTTTGCAGTTCTGAATTTTTCATGTTAAAACCCATCCTTTCCGCTTATTTAAACACTGCGGCATTAGACCGCATATTTCTTTTACCGTTTTTTACTCTAGCATATTTTTATACTTCCGTCCATAGAGAACTCTCGGGTGCCATAATTATTATGGTAATTTACCTCTTTCTTCTAAGACTGGCATACTGCCAGGCCTTCCCGGCATATATATTGAGAAAAAGCAAGCAGGATTTGTTTATGTCTAAACTCTTTAAATCCAAGAAATTTATTCCCATATTTTTGACACTTCCCATACTGCTTCTTCTGACTGTTTTCCTTTTCTCCTCCGGCAGCGATTCCAGGGCTTTTAATAAGCTTACCACCGCTATTTTTAAAGAAGAGTTTTCGGGTAATACTTTAAATCTTCATTTTACCTTTGCTTACCCTGAAGATTTTGGCATAGAATACTATGACCCCATCCTTCCTTCCTATTCAGCTGAAACCAGAGCAGATTCTGAAAAAGAGCTAGACGATTATATTACCAGTCTTTCCGAAATAAATCTAAAGAATCTAAATGAGAATCAACAATATACATACACACTTTTATATCGTTTCCTTTTGCACACAAAGGATGGTAAGGGATTTCCTTATTATGAGGAACCCCTGTCACCATCTTCCGGCATGCAGTCCCAGCTTCCTATTTTGCTTGCCGAATATACCTTCCGCTCTTCCCGTGATGTGGAGGACTATCTTTCGCTCTTAGATCAGACCGATGACTATTTTATGGGGCTTCTTGCCTTTGAGCAGGAAAAGAAAGATGTGGGACTTCTGCAATCCGATGCGTCAATTAATCAGGTTCGCGACCAATGCTACACCGTTCTGTCTAAAAAAGAGCTTTCCGAAGGTACCCATTTTTTACAAACCACCTTTACGGAGCGGTTGCAAAAGCTTCTTGACGAGAAGATAATTACATCTGAGGAAGCCGAAAAATATGAAGCAGCCAATAATCGCCTGCTCACTACTGTTATGCAGCCTGCATATGAGGATTTGGCTGACGGCCTTTTCCTGCTGATGGGTGATGGCACTTCCTTACCCACAGGCCTTTCTTCTTTACCTCAGGGACAGGATTATTATGCCTGGCTTGTGGAAAAAAATACGGGTTCGGCCCTATCAATATCCGATATTAAATTACTTTTATACCCTCAGTTTGATATTGAATATCAGGAATTGCGTGAATTGCTATTATCCAGAGAGGATGCCGTGGATATCTGGTCACAATTTTTAGAAAACGGTAATTTCCCACTTCCTTCCCCCGATGATATGTTATTTGATTTGCAGAGCAGAATGTCCGAAGACTTTCCCGCTTTTCCCAAAAACTCTGCCTCCGATGCCTTATTACCCGGCCTGTCGGTTAAATCAGTATCCCCAAGCCTGCAGGATTACTGTGCTCCGGCCTTTTATTTTACACCTCCTTTGGATGACACGGAAAATAATGTTATTTATATAAATGAAAAAAGTACACCGCTGGGACTTGAGCTTTATACTACATTGGCACATGAAGGATATCCGGGGCATCTTTATCAATCCGTATACAGTCAGCTGTCCATGCAGAATAAAAAGGAAGCACCTGTCCGTCAAATATTATGGTATGGAGGATACCAGGAGGGATGGGCCGTATATGTTGAATTTATTTCTTATGATTATGCAGCCGCTCTTGCTAAGGAAAAGGGATATAATGATGCCGCTTATGCTTATGAATTAGAAAAGCATAACCGCAGTATGCAGCTATGCCTTTATGCCTTGTTGGATATTTCCATCCACTATGACGGAGCTCCTTATGAGCAAGTACATGAGGTGCTTACTTCCTTTGGTTTCACCAACCCGGAAGTCACCAGAAAAATATATAACTACATAGCGGAAGAACCTTCCAATTACTTAAAATACTATCTCGGCTATTTGGAAATACTGCGCCTAAAAGAGACTGCCCGGGAAGAATGGGGCAAAAGCTATACTGATCTGCGGTTCCACTCCTTTTATTTGGACTGTGGCCCTTCGGACTTCACTACTATCTCCGAAGCATTAGCGGATTATTGATATTTAACTAAATATTAAGACCTGAAAAACCGGCTTAACCGCCCAAGTGTTTTTTCCAGAATTGACCTTTCTTCTTCGGAGAGCTCTGCGGTGACCGCCTCCACAATATCCGCGTAGAATTTCTTATAGCAGTTGAATGCCTTTCTTCCATACTGCGTTAGAGATACAAGAACCATACGCCTGTCTTCTTCACTGCGGGTACGTTCCACAAAGCCTTTTTTCACCAGACTGTTTACCGATATGGTGAGCGTACCCGTAGTAACCATTAAAGCACGTGCTACCGAAGTCATATTTTTAGGCTCTTCTAATCCGATTGCTTCTATGACATGCATGTCATTTGTTGTCATGTTTTTATATTCGCTCTGCTTCAAGACATATTCTTCAACTGCATTGATATTGCGGGACAACCGCATAAGCACATCATTAAGTGTCGAGTGAATGCTCATGTTTATTCCTCCATCATACCTTCTAATCACGGCCCCAATGGGACCTGCTTTAACCTTCCATCATGCCTTCCAAATATCCACGGCCCCAATGGGACCTG